>NZ_JBIVUQ010000004.1:0-475309 GCF_044757265.1 Streptomyces sp. NPDC091292
ATATCTGGCGTTGACTTTTAGCACGCTGTTGAGTTCTCAAGGAACGGACGCTTCCTTTGTACTCACCCCAGAACACTCTCTGCGGCTTTCCTCCGAGCTTCCCTTCGGTGTTTCCGACTCTATCAGACTCTTTCAGAACCTGATCCCCAGTCAGCGGGGTCCGTCTTCGCGGCTGTTGGGCCGTTCCGACGAGTGAGACTTTAGCGGAATCTCGGCTCCCGAGCTAATCGGGCTGCGTTCTTCGAACGCGGATTCCTCATTACGCAAAGACGCAAGAAAACGTATCGACGACGGATCGTCGATCGCTAGTTGGTTGGTGCGGAATGACTGTCCGGGGACCGACCGGAAGTCGGCGCTCACGTCGGACAGCCCGGAGAACATTACGTAGGCGAGGGAAGTGTGTCAACTCGGTGCCGGGTCGGGCCCGGATGCGTAGTCTTGAGGGCGTGACTACGCATGCGTACACCCAGCAGTGGTGGGCCGCCTGACAGGCGGCCGAGTTCACGTATGCGCTCAACGGCCGCCGCCCCGGCGGCCGTTTTTCGTTCTCCTCCTGGAGTCCTGGAGCCCGGCCGGCGGGTAGCGGTGGCCCGACCAGGAGGTGGAGAGATGACACGGGTCTTCAGTGGGGTCAAGCCGACGGGGCATCTGACGCTGGGGAACTATCTGGGGGCCGTTCGGCGGTGGGCCCAGGTCGATCAGTACCGCTCCGACGCTCTGTTCTGTGTGGTCGATCTGCATGCCCTGACCGTGGATCACGATCCCGGGCGGGTACTGCGGCTCAGTCGGCAGGCGGCGACGCTGCTGCTCGCGGCCGGCCTCGACCCCGAGCAGTGCACCGTGTTCGTGCAGAGCCATGTGGACGAGCACGCCCGGCTCTCGTATCTGCTGGAGTGCGTCGCGAACGACGGTGAGATGCGGCGGATGATCCAGTACAAGGAGAAGTCTGCGCGGGAGCGGGAGCGGGGCGGGAGTGTGCGGCTGTCGCTGCTGACGTATCCCGTGCTGATGGCGGCGGACATCCTGGCGTATGCGGCGGACGAGGTTCCGGTGGGCGACGACCAGACGCAGCATGTCGAGCTGGTGCGGGATCTGGCGGTGCGGTTCAACCAACGGTACGGACATACGTTCGTGGTGCCGCGGGCGACGCGTCCGAAGGTGGCCGCGCGGGTGATGGATCTTCAGCAGCCGATGTCGAAGATGGGCAAGTCCCACGAGAGCGCCGCCGGGATCGTCTATCTGCTGGACGAGCCGGACGTGGTGCGGAAAAAGATCATGCGGGCCGTGACGGACAGCGGGCAGGAGGTCGTGTACGACCCGGAGAACAAGCCCGGGATCTCGAATCTGCTGGAGATCCTTGCCGCCTGCGAGGCGGTTCAGAACTCGGGTGCGCAGAGTGGGAACCCCGAGGCGCTGAGCGGTGTACACACTACGTACGGGGCTTTGAAGAAGGACACCGCCGACGCCGTGGTGGAGCTGCTGAGGCCCGTGCAGCAGAGGCATAAGGAACTGATGGCTGATCCCGCGTATGTGGAAGGGGTGTTGCGGCGGGGAGCCGAGAAGGCGAGGGCGATGGCCAGACCTACGGTCGACGCTGCCTACCGAACGATCGGTCTTCTCCCGCCTGCCTGAAGGAGGCGCGGTAGGAGCGGGGGCTGGTGGCGAGGCGCGATGCGAAGTGCTGACGCATGGTGACCTCGCTGCCGAAGCCCGTGCGGTGGGCGATGTCGGGCATGGGGAGGTCGGTGCGTTCGAGGAGTTTCTGGGCAGCGGCGATGCGCTGGTCGAGGAGCCAGCGGAGAGGGGTGGTGCCGGTCGCGGAGGTGAAGTGGCGGGCGAAGGAGCGTGGTGACATGCCGGCCTGGTGGGCGAGGTCGGTGACGGTGAGCGGTTCGTGGAGGTGACGGAGGGCGTATGTCCGGACGGATGCGAGGGCGTCGGCGTCGCGGTCGGCGCGGGGAGTGGGGTGCTCGATGAACTGAGCCTGGGTTCCGGTGCGGAAGGGGGCGGTGACCATCGATCGGGCGATGGCAGCGGCTGCTTCGGCTCCGTGGCTCAGCCGGACCAGATGCAGGCACAGGTCGATTCCGGCGGCGGTGCCCGCAGCGGTCCAGATGTTGGCGTCCTCGATGAACAGGGCGTCGGGTTCGACGGTGACGAGGGGGTGATGGGCGCGGAAGAGGTCGACGAGGTTCCAGTGCGTGATGGCGCGGCGGCCGTCGAGTAGGCCGGCCTGGGCGAGCGTGAACGCGCCGCCGCAGAGGGCCGCGATGGTGGTGCCGCGTGCGTGAGCGCGGCGGAGTGCGGCGAGTACGGGTTCCGGTGCGGGCGTCAGGTGGTCGTCGAGGCCGGGGACGACGATCAGGTCGGCGCGGGGCAGCCAGTTGAGGGTGCGATCGGGGGTGAGGGTGAGGGAGCCGCGCATGGGGACGGGCGCGGGGTCGGCGGCGACGCGCCGCAGGTCGAATGCGGGGACGTCACGGTCGGTGCGGTCCGTGCCCCAGACCTCTGTGATGACGGAGACGTCGAAGGCGCGGATGCCGGGGAAGGTGAGGAGGGCGATGCGTTGCGGGGCGGCGGTGTCCGCTGCGGCGTCTGCCGGGTCTGCGTCGGGGGCGCGCGTGGGGGTGCCGTCGGCGTGGGTCCCGGTGGTACCGGGGGCGGCGGTACGCGGCTCGGCGGTGGGTGTCGTCGGAGTGGGCACGGTGGCAGTAAACCATCGATCGCTGACTTTTGTGGCTCTGGGGTGCGGTGCTGCGGGGCGGCAGGATCGTGCGTATGGAGATCACAGGGAATGCGGCGCTGATCGTGGTGGACGTGCAGAAGGGCTTCGAGGAGCCGGGCTTCTGGGGGCCTCGGAACAATCCGGGGGCCGATGGCAACATCGCCTCGCTGATCGGTGCCTGGCAGGCGACGGGACGGCCGGTCGTGTTCGTACGGCACGACTCGGTCTCGCCCGGGTCGCCGTTGCGGCCGGGGCAGGAGGGCAATGGACTCAAGGAGTACGTCGAGGAGCGGCGTGGGAAGGGGGGAGCGGCGGAGCTGTTCGTGACGAAGAGTGTGAACTCGGCCTTCTACGGGACGCCGGATCTGGATGCCTGGCTCAGGGAGGCGGGGATCTCGCAGATCGTGGTGGCGGGGATCCAGACCAATCAGTGCGCGGAGACGACGGCGCGGATGGGCGGGAATCTGGGGTACGACGTGGTGTTCGCGTGGGATGCGACGTACACGTTCGATCTGGAGGGGCCGTTCGGCTGGCGGTTGGGGGCGGAGGAGTTGGCGCGGGCGACGGCGGTGTCGCTGCACGGTGGGGGGTTCGCGAAGGTGGTGATGACGGAGGAGGTGGTCGCGGGGGCGCTCGGGGGGTAGGCGCGGCCCGTCGGGGTCAGGGCGGGGGTTGGGGGCGGATCAGGGTTTCGCCGGTCGGGGTGCGGTAGTAGAGGACCGAGCGGCCTGTGCGGCGGCGGGCGATGAGGTGGGCGTCGTGCAGGACCTTGAGGTGGCGGCCGACCGAGCCGAGGCCCTGGCCGGTGAGGGCGGTGAGTTGGGTGGTGCTCTTGGGGGTGTCGAGGAGGGCGAGGACGGTGGCGCGGGCGGGGCCGATGAGGCGGCGCAGGCTCTCGGGTGCGTGGGTGGGGGTGAGGGGGTCGGCGAGGGCGCCCGCGCAGGGGTAGACGACGGCGTGGCGGTGGCCGGAGTCCCAGGAGACCCAGCCGTGGCGGGGGGTGACGGGGACGAAGAAGAGGTGGGAGCCGGTGAGGTCGCGGGGCGGGTACTCGTGGGCGTTGACCTGGAGGCGGCTTTGGCCGAGCCAGCGCATGCCGGGGCGCATGTCGTCGATGGCGGCGGCCCAGCCGCCCTGGGCGAGGTGTTGGATGCGGGCGACGACGTCGGCTTCGAGGATGCGGCGGCGGCGTGGCCAGTCGGGGAGGACGGTTTCGGTCCAGACCCAGTCGAGGAGGTCGGCGGTGCGTTCCGGCAGGTCGGGGCGGTGGAGGCGGGCTGGGAGGGGGCCGGCGAGGGAGAGGGTGAGGTGGGCGTGGGCGGCCTCGGGGGGTGTGGCGCGGATGGCGGCGAGTTCGTCGTGGAAGGTGGGGGCGCCGTCGCCGGTGGGGGTGGGGGTGAGGAAGTCGGCGAGCCAGGCGTGGCCGAGGGCGGAGCGGATGAGGAGGGCGGTGACGGGGTCGGCGGCGAGGCGGTCGCGGTAGGCGGGGCGGTGGGTGGTGAACCAGGGGTGGTCGCCGGGGTGGGAGGGTTCGCCGCGTTCGAGGGCGATGAGGGCGGCGGTGGCCTCGGCGAGGGGGGAGACGACGAAGCGGCTGCTCGCGAGGGTGTCCGCGGTGATCTGCCACCAGCCCATGGTTTCGCCTCCCCGCGAAACATTAACGCTCCTGGGGTGGGCGGCTGAGACTCCCGGCATGCGGACGTATCGGGAGTTGTTCGGGGCGGCGGAGTTCGGGCCTTTGTTTCTGACGAGCACGTTGAAGGTCGCGGCGTCGACGGTGAGTGGGCTGGCGTTGGGGACGCTGGTGTATGGGGCGACGGGGTCGCCGTTGCTGGCGGCGCTGAGCATGTTCGGGCCGTCGTTGGCGCAGGTGGTGGGGGCGACGTTGTTGTTGTCGGCGGCGGACCGGTTGGCGCCGCGGGCGGCGTTGTCGGGGCTGGGGTTGGTGTTCGGGGTGGGGACGGGGGTGCAGGCGGTGCCGGGGATGCCGGTGTGGGGGATGTTCGCGATCGTGCTGGCGTTGGGGGTGGCGGCGTCGGTGCGGGGCGGGGTGACGTACGGGCTGTTGAACGAGGTGCTCGCGCGGGACGGGTTTCTGCTCGGGCGGTCGGTGATGAACATGTCGGTCGGGCTGATGCAGGTGTGCGGGTACGCGGTCGGGGGTGTGCTGGTGGGGGCGTTGTCGGCGCGCGGTGCGCTGGTGGTGGGGGCGGTGCTGTATCTGGGGTCGGCGGGGGTGGCGCGGTGGGGGTTGAGTGCGCGGGCGGCGCGGGCGACGGGGCGGGTGTCGCTGCGGGAGAGTTGGCGGGGCAGTGTGGCGTTGTTGTCGTCGCGGCCGAGGCGGTACGTGTATCTGGCGCTGTGGGTACCGAACGGGTTGATCGTGGGGTGTGAGGCGCTGTTCGTGCCGTATGCGCCGGAGCGTGCGGGGGTGCTGTTCGCGTGTGCGGCGGCGGGGATGCTGGTCGGGGACACGGTGGCGGGACGGTTCGTACCGCGGGGGTGGCGGCGGGTGGATGCGCCGTTGCGGTTGTTGCTGGCGACGCCGTATCTGGTGTTCGTGCTGGAACCCGGGTTGCCGGTGGCGATGGGGGTGGTGGCGCTGGCGTCGGTGGGGTTCGCGGCGACGCTGTTGCTCCAGGACCGGTTGATGGCGCTGACCCCGGAGGAGTTGAGCGGTCATGCGCTGGGGCTGCATTCGGCGGGCATGCTCACGATGCAGGGGGTGGGGGCGGCGCTGGCGGGCGCGGTGGCCCAGGTGACGTCGCCGGCGACGGCGATGGCGGTGATGGCGGGCGTGTCGGTGGTGGTGACGTTGGGGTTGTCGCGGGGGCTCCGGGACCCGAAGCCCCCGCGCTCCGATCCGGGTCCCGGCTCCTGTTCGGGCTCCTCTTCGGGCTCCTGTTCCGGCGCCGGGTCCCGAGCGCGGGCGGTCCCGGTGTTCAGTTGGTGCCGGAGGCCAGTTCGCGGCTGCGGTCGCGGGCCGCTTCGAGGGCGGCGATGAGGGCGGCGCGTACGCCGTGGTTCTCCAGCTCGCGGATGGCGTTGATCGTCGTGCCGGCCGGGGAAGTGACGTTCTCGCGGAGTTTGACGGGGTGTTCGCCGCTGTCGCGGAGCATCACGGCGGCGCCGATCGCGGCCTGGACGATGAGTTCGTGGGCCTTGTCGCGGGGCAGTCCGAGGAGGATGCCGGCGTCGGTCATGGCCTCGACCAGGTAGTAGAAGTAGGCGGGGCCCGAGCCCGAGAGGGCGGTCGCCGCGTCCTGTTGGGTCTCCGGGACGCGGAGGGTCTTGCCGACGGCGCCGAAGATCTTCTCGGCGCGTTCGAGGTGCCGGCCGGTGGCGTGGGTGCCCGCCGAGATGACGGACATGGCCTCGTCGACGAGGGCGGGTGTGTTCGTCATGGTGCGGACGACGGGGGTGCCGTCGGGCAGGCGTTCCTCGACGAACGTCGTGGGGATGCCGGCCGCGCCGCTGATGACCAGGCGGTCCGTGGGGATGTGCGGGGCGAGTTCGTCCAGGAGTGAGCCCATGTCCTGCGGCTTGACCGTGAGGATCAGGGTGTCGGCGGTCTTCGCGGCCTCCGGGTTGGTCACGGGCGTGACGCCGTGCCGGATGCGCAGCTCTTCGGCGCGTTCCGGGCGGCGGGCCGTGACCAGCAGGTCGGCGGGGGCCCAGCCGCCCCTGATCATGCCGCTGAGCAGGGCCTCGCCGATCTTTCCGGTGCCGAGGACTGCGACTTTGTCAACTTTGTCGACTTTGTCTACTTTATGGCTCATGCTCATGAGGGGTGCCCTTCGGGCTTCGGGGGTGCGTGGTCCGGGTGGTCCGGGGTCCGACCTCGTTCCCATCCTCGCAGAACTCCCCCGGGGTCCCCGGAGTCCCCGGTCGGCCAGGACCCCCGTACACCTCCCAGCCCCGTACACCTCACCCCCGTACCCCTCTCACGCCGTGCGCCGTCGTAGTGTCGCCGCGCCCAGGGTCAGGACCAGGAGGGCGCAGCCCGCCACGATCACGGTGTCGCGGACGAAGTCGCCGGTGATGTCGGAGTGGTGGAGGACCTGGTTCATGCCGTCGACGGCGTAGGACATGGGCAGGACGTTGGAGATCGCCTCCAGGATGGGTTGCATGTTCGGGCGGGCGGTGAAGAGGCCGCACAGGAGCAGTTGAGGGAAGATCACCGCGGGCATGAACTGGACCGCCTGGAACTCGGATGCCGCGAACGCCGAGACGAACAGGCCGAGGGCGGTGCCGAGCAGTGCGTCGAGCAGGGCCACCAGGAGGAGCAGCCAGGTGGAGCCGGTGACGTCGAGGCCGAGGCCCCATACGGCGAGCGCGGTGGCGAGGACCGACTGGACGACGGCGAGGGCGCCGAAGGCGAGGGCGTAGCCGGCGATGACGTCGGCCTTGCCGATCGGGAGGGCGAGCAGGCGTTCGAGGGTGCCGGATGTGCGTTCGCGGAGGGTCGCGATGGAGGTGACCAGGAACATCGTGATCAGCGGGAAGATGCCGAGCAGCGAGGCGCCGATGGAGTTGAAGGTGCGGGCGCTGCCGTCGAAGACGTAGCGGAGCAGGAAGAGCATCACGCACGGTACGAGGATCATCAGGGCGATCGACCGCGGGTCGTGGCGGAGCTGGCGCAGGACGCGGGCCGCGGTGGCGAGGGTGCGGGAGAGGTTCATCGGACCGGCTCCTTGGCGGGCGCGTCGCCCTGGGCAGGGGGGCCGCCGACCGTCGCGGCGGATGTCATGGCGGCGGCCTCGTCCACGAGGCGCAGGAACGCGTCCTCGACGGTCTCGGTGTCCATCCGGTGCCGCAGGGCGTCGGGCGTGTCGTCGGCGAGGATCTCGCCCTCGCGCATGAGGAGCAGCCGGTGGCAGCGTTCGGCCTCGTCCATGACGTGCGAGGACACCAGGATGGTGACCTGGCGGTCGGTGGCGAGTGCGTGGAAGAGGTTCCAGAGGTCGCGGCGGAGTACGGGGTCCAGGCCGACGGTCGGCTCGTCCAGGACGAGCAGTTCGGGGGTGCCGAGGAGGGCGACGGCGAGGGAGACGCGGCTGCGCTGGCCGCCGGAGAGGTTGCCGGCGAGGGCGTCGGTGTGCGAGGTGAGGTCGACGTCGTCGATGGCGCGGGTGACGTGTTGCCTGCGGCGTTCGGCCGCCGGGCGGCCCGGGTCGAGGATCGCGGCGAAGTACTCCAGGTTCTGGCGCACCGTCAGGTCGTCGTAGACCGAGGGGGCCTGGGTCACGTAGCCGACGCGGGAGCGTAGGGGTTTGGCGCCCGCCGGGTGACCCAGGACGTCCAAGGTGCCGGTGACCTTGGCCTGGGTGCCGACGATCGCGCGCATCAGGGTCGACTTTCCGCATCCGGACGGGCCGAGGAGTCCCGTGATCTGGCCCCGGGGGACCGTGAAGTCGATGCCGTGCAGGACGGTACGGGTGCCTCTGATCACGGTGAGGTCGGCGGCGGTGACGCATGCGCCGGGCTTGGCGGGTGGGGCCGTGTCCGGAGGCGGTCCTTGTGGGTGAGCCGCGTAATTCATCATGCGATGAATAATCCACCGGAGGGTGTCGCGCGTCAACCGAAGGCACGGGACGTGACGGCACACCGCGGGAGTCGGTGACCGGGGCGAGGGGCGCGTCAGGCCGTTTCTGGGTGAGCCCCGCGCGGGGTTCGCGCCCCCGCCGCCTCCTCACTCCCGCCGTCACACATCCGCAACACCCCGCTCCCGTTCGTGGCAACTCCCCTTGCTGACAATGGATTTCAGTGCCGTGACGTCCCCCGCCGACCGGCACCCACGCACCCCCTCACCCGGAGGTGCACCTCATGCGCGTCCCGTTCAGCCGTGGCCCGTCCGCCCAGAGCCCTTTCAGCCGTGGCCCGTTCACCCGTGGCCCGCTCGCCCGAATATCGCCGACCCGCATACCGTCCGGCGCCCGCGCCGACTTCGCCGCCTCGCTCGTCGTCTTCCTCGTCGCCCTGCCGCTCTGCGTCGGCGTCGCCGTGGCCTCCGGGGTCCCCGCCGAACTGGGGCTGATCACCGGGATCGTCGGAGGGCTCGTCGCCGGGGCGCTGCCCGGCAGCAGCCTCCAGGTCAGCGGGCCCGCCGCCGGGCTGACGGTGCTCGTGTACGAGGCGGTACGCGCGTACGGCGTCGGCACGCTCGGGCTGCTCGTCCTCGGCGCCGGGCTGGTGCAACTTGCCCTCGGCGCGGCCCGGCTCGGCCGCTGGTTCCGGGCCGTGTCGGTCGCCGTCGTCCACGGCATGCTGGCCGGTATCGGCCTGGTCCTGGTCGCGGGCCAGATCTACGCGATGGCCGACGCGCCGGCGCCCGCGACCGGCCTCGCGAAACTCGCCGGGCTGCCCGGGTTCGCGGGCCTCGCGCAGCCCGTCGCCCTCGGCGTCGGCTGCGGCACCCTCGCCGTACTGGTCCTCTGGCCCCGTTGGCGGCGCGGTGCGCGGCTGCTGCCCGCGCCGCTGGTCGCCGTCGGGCTCGCGTCCGCCGCGACCGCGCTGCTCGATCTTCCGGTGCGCCGGATCGAGGTGGGGGCGCTGCTCGACGCCGTACGGCCGCCGTCGGATGTCGGGCGGCTCACGGAAGTGGGCGTCATCGGCACGGTCCTCGCCTTCGCGCTGATCGCGTCCGCCGAATCGCTGTTCAGCGCGGCGGCCGTCGACCGGCTGCACGACGGACCGCGCACCGACTACGACCGGGAACTCGTCGCCCAGGGCGCGGGCAACACCGTCTGCGGGCTGCTCGGCGCGCTGCCGATGACCGCCGTGATCGTGCGCAGCGCGGCCAACGTCCGCGCGGGCGCCCGCACCAAGGCGTCCCGGATTCTGCACGGGGTGTGGCTGCTCCTGTTCACCGCGCTGCTCCCCGGGCTGCTCGGTTTCATCCCGGTGGCCGCGCTGGCCGGGCTGCTCGTGCACGCGGGCTGCAAGCTCGTCCCGGTGCGGGAGCTGGGGCCGCTGTGGCGGACGCATCGCGGTGAGGCGGTGATCCTCGCGGTGACGGCCGGGGCGATCGTCGTCGGGAACCTGTTCGAGGGCGTCCTGATCGGGCTCGCCCTCGCCGTGGCCAAGACGGCGTGGGACATCAGCCATGTGCACGTCGAGACGGTGGACCGGGGCGCCGAAGGGCTGGTCGTACGGGTCACCGGCAACGCCACCTTCCTGCGGCTGCCCAAACTGCTCGACGCCCTGGAGGCGCTGCCCGCCGACCGTGCCGTACGGCTCGACGTCGGTGGGCTGCGGCACGTCGACCACGCGTGTGCGGCGGCGCTGGAGGGGTGGGAGCTGGGGCGGGCCCCCGTGAGGGCCCCCGTGACGGAGACCGGCGGAGAGGCCGGCGCGGGGACCGGTGCAGGGACGACCGGCGGAGAGGCCGACGGCGGTCAGGACGGGCGGTGCGCGAGCAAGAGGTCGACCGTGTAGTACTCGTCCACCACCCCGTGCGGGAAGATCCGCGTCAGCTCCGTCCGCTCCTCGGCGAGGAACTCCGCAGCGCCCTCCTCGCCGAGGACCAGGAAGAGCGAGTGGCTGCCGAGGTTCGCCAGATGCGTGTCGAGCGGGACGCGGCGGCTCCAGGACACCCGGTGCCGTACGAAGTCGACGGCGCCGGAGAGCCCGTGGGTGCGCTCGGCGGTGCCGTGGGCGCCGGTGCCCGCGCCGAATCTGCGCTCGACACGGGCCTCCTGAGCGGCGACCCACGGCACGGTCCGGTCCGGCACGTTCCACCACAGGGCGAGCGCGCCGCCGGGCCGCAGTACGCGGACGGCCTCCGGGACGGAGCGTTCCGGATCAGTCCAGTGCCAGGACTGGGCGTAGGTGAGGAAGTCTGCCGAGGCGTCCGCGATCGGCAGGGCGTTGCCGTCGCCGCGCACGATCGGTACGCCGGGCAGGGCGCGGCGGAACTGGGCCGCCATTCCGTCGCCCGGCTCCACGGCGACGACCTGGGCCCCGCGCGCGTACAGCTCGGCGGTCGCGATGCCGGTGCCCGCGCCGACGTCGATCACGCGGGCGCCCTTGAACGGGTGGCCTGCGAGTTCTTCCACGGCGTCGAAGAGGGCGGGCGGGTACGAGGGGCGGTTGGCGGCGTACTGGGCCGCGGCGGCGTTGAACGAGTGAGCGCGGGAGGTGGCGTCCATAGCGGACATCCTCGCGGGCGGCGGCGCCGGACGTCAGCCCCGGAACCGAGGGGGACTCAGGTCACCCGCGGCTCTTCTTGGCCGGGTTCCCGGTGCGGCGGCCCGCGCGGCGCTCGTACCGCGCCATGGCCTCCTCGTACTCGGCGCGGCGCAGGCCCTCGCCCGGGGCCTCGACGAGGCAGCGCACGAAGTACGCGAGGAGGCTGCCGACGAAGCCGATGGCCAGCAGGCCGCGCAGCGCGTCCGGCTCGTCCGGCTCGGGCCGCTTCACGTACCCCTGCCAGGTGCGGCGGAAGGCGAGGGCGCCGCAGATCGCGAACATGACGACCGTGAGGACGCTCACGAAGGAGCCGACGGCCGCGATCGTCAGGCCCTGGAAGGCGAAGCGGAGTACCAGGGCGCCGGCGACGGCGGCGAGCAGCGCCGCGGTGGCGGCTGCCGCGCGGCGGGCCGCGTAGCCGCCGTCGTGCCGCAGCCAGGTCGTGCCGAAGAAGCGGAGGGGTTCGGGGCGGGGGCCCGCCGTCGTGGCTGAGGCATCGGGAGTGGCGGCGGGGACGGCTTCGGTCGTGGCCGGGGCGTCGGTGGGGCGTTCGCGGGTTCCGGAATGTTCGCTCACGGGTCGATTATCACCTCCGGTCCCGCACATACGGAGCTGCCGCTACCGCACCGGCGATGCCGGATCCCCGCACCCGAACCGCTAGTTTGTTCAGAGCCGACGGCACGCGACACGGCACGGGACAAGGGCGACAGGGGAGGTGGGCGGCGGTGGAACTGCGCGGAGGGGACCCGGAATCCATCGGCGGCTACCCGCTGGAGAAACGGCTCGGCGCGGGTGGCATGGGCACGGTCTATCTGGCGCGTACGGCGTCGGGACGGCCCGTCGCGATCAAACTGATCCACCGGCAGTTCGCGGACGACGAGGAGTTCCGCATCCGCTTCCGGCAGGAGGTGTCGGCGGCCCGCCGGGTGAGCGGTGTGTTCACGGCGGCCGTGGTCGACGCCGACCCGGAGAGCGACCACCCGTGGATGGCCACCGCGTACATCACCGGGCCGACGCTCGCCCAGCGGATCGCCCAGAACGGCGCGCTGACCGGCGCTGAGCTGCGGACCCTCGCGATCGGGCTCGCCGAGGCGTTGCGCGAGATCCACCGCGCGGGCGTGGTGCACCGCGACCTGAAGCCGTCGAACGTCGTGCTCTCGCCGGACGGCCCGCGCGTCATCGACTTCGGCATCTCGCGCGCGGCGGGGAACCAGACGCTCACCATGACGGGCCGCGTCATAGGGACGCCGCCGTTCATGTCGCCGGAGCAGTTGCAGTCGCCGCGTGAGGTCGGGCCCAGGTCCGACGTGTTCTCGCTGGCCACGCTGCTCGTCTACGCGTCCACCGGGCAGGGGCCGTTCGACGCGGACAGCCCGTACATGACGGCGTACCAGGTCGTGCACGAGGCGCCGGAGCTGCGGGCCGTGCCGGAGATGCTGCGCGCGATCGTGGAACCCTGCCTGGCCAAGGAGCCGGACGGACGGCCGTCCGCCGACGAACTCCTCGGACGGCTGCGGGCCCTGCCGGAGGACCTCGGGCCGACCGCCGAGGAGTCGGGTACGGCGAAGGTCGACGAGGACACGCAGGCGCTGACGGACGCCACGGACCCGACTCCTACGCCCACGTCGTCCACACCCCCGGAAGGTTCCGCGCGCCGGTCCCGTCCGTCCCGGCCGAGCGCCCGTACCCGCCGCCGTAGCGTCATGGCCGTCGTCGTGACCGTGGCCGCCATCGCGGGCGGGGTCGCGCTGCTGAAGTCCGGTGGGGGCGCGGACGCGCAGGAGCCGGTGGCGGACCGGAGCACGTCGGACAGCCGGATGGCGTCGCCCACCGGGGCCGCGCTGCCGGACGGGTTCCGGCCGTGGCTGCGGACCGTGCGCGGCGGGCAGCCGGACATCCCCGACGAACTGCGCTGTGTCGCGCACGACACCGCCGTGTACTGCGGGGGCGGGGGTGTCCTGGCCACACGGCTGCGGGCGTCCGACGGCAAGGAGATGTGGCGCCGCACCAGCCCCGGGGTGCCGATGCAGGGCGTACGCCTCGTGGGCGCCACCGACGACACGGTCATCGGCTACCGGATGCCCGCCGACAACTCCGACCGGTTCGAGATCGTGGCCCTCTCGGCGGACAAGGGCCGGGAGCGGTGGAACGCCCGGGTCGGCGGCAGTGCGACGACCCTCACCGGGCAGTCCGACCTCGCCGTCGTGGCCGGCACCACCGTGCTCTCCGTGGACCCTGAGCGGTCCCGGATCGAGGCGCGTTCCGCGCGCGACGGCACGGTGTCGTGGACGAGCCCGTTCCGCGCCGGTACGGAGTGCGTGCCGTTCGTGGCGGGCGGCACGCCGTTCGCGATGTGCTCGCCGCGGGCCGAGGTCGATGCGGGTGAGGTCGACAACGCGACCGTGCACACGCTCGACGTGAAGACCGGGGCGCTCGGTGCCGCGATGGCGGTCGGGCAGCGCGCCCAGCCCATGGGCACCGTCGCCGGGCGGCTCGTCCTGCTCCAGGAGCACCGGGTCGGCCCGGGGTTCGACGGCTGGTCGAAGATCGTCAGGGTCGACCCCGCGACCGGCGGCGTCACCTCGGTGCCGGTCAAGCGGTACTCGGGTACGACGGCGGGGTTCGCGGGCGGCACGCTCTACTTCGCCGGGGTCACCGGGCGGGTCAGCGCGGTCGACCCGGCGAACGGGAAGGAGCGGTGGTCGACGCAGACCGCCGCCGAGTCCGCGTCCGGGCCGGTCGCGGCGCACGGGGCCGTGTACTTCAGCTCCGCGAGCGGGCGGGTCGCCGCGCTCGGCGTGCGCGACGGCGCCCTGCTGTGGGGCACCGATCCGCGCGCGGACAGTGTCAGCGGTGAGGTGAACGCGAGCGCGCGGGTGGTGGTCGCGGGCCGTGCGCTGGTCGTCGCGGCGGGCCAGAACACGGTGTTCTCCTTCGACGCGGCCGAGCCGCCGAAGACCGGCTGAGGTCCCGGCGGCCCGGTAGCGGTAGGACGTGTACGGGTGTCAGGGACCGGTCAGCAGCGCGGCGCCACGTACCCGTCGTTGCCCGTACGGACATAGGTGTCGGACACATAGCGGCCGGTGCCGATGCGGTCCCAGATGGCGGAGGTCCCCAGGGGACCGGTGATGGTCTGGCCCGAGGTCTGGCAGCCGATGCTGACGCGGGCGCCGGAGGCGAGGCTGCCGACCTTGGCGTACTGGGTGCCGGGGCCGGAACGGACGTTGACGTCGGCGACGACCGGGTAGGTCGCCGCGGCGGCCAGGGTGGTGGTGGGCTCTGGTGCCGTGAGGTTCTCGCTCATGGTTGTCTCCCCCCGTGGAGCGCGATGGGCGGTTTCCGGCCAGTGGTACGGGTGAGCGTACGGGGGCCGGAGCGCCGCCCGTTGTCTTTACTTACTCCATACAGACGCCCCCCATCGGCGAACAGTTGCACGATGAGGGGCGTAGAAAGCCTGTATTTCCGGGGCTTTTCCGGGGCTTCTCCGGGGCTTCTCCGGGGTCGGCGGGGGTCAGCCGAGCTGGCTCACATCGCGCACGGCGCCCTTGTCGGCGCTCGTCGCCATGGCCGCGTAGGCGCGCAGCGCGGCCGAGACCTTGCGCTCGCGGTTCTTCGGCCGGTACGCCCCGGCCAGCGCCGTGCGCCGCTCGGCGAGGGTCGCGTCGTCCACGAGGAGGTCGATCGTGCGGTTCGGGATGTCGATGCGGATGCGGTCGCCGTCCTCGACGAGCGCGATCGTGCCGCCGGACGCGGCCTCCGGTGAGGCGTGCCCGATGGACAGGCCCGACGTACCGCCGGAGAAGCGGCCGTCGGTGATCAGCGCGCAGGACTTGCCGAGGCCGCGGCCCTTGAGGAACGACGTCGGGTACAGCATTTCCTGCATACCCGGGCCGCCCTTGGGGCCCTCGTAGCGGATGACGACGACGTCGCCGTGCGTGATCTCCTTGCGGAGGATCTTGTCGACGGCCTCCTCCTGGGACTCGCAGACCACGGCCGGGCCCTCGAAGGTCCAGATCGACTCGTCGACGCCGGCCGTCTTCACGACACAGCCGTCGACGGCGAGATTGCCCTTCAGGACGGCCAGACCGCCGTCCTTCGAGTACGCGTGGGCGACATCGCGGATGCAGCCGTTCGCCGCGTCCGTGTCGAGGGTGTCCCAGCGCTCGGACTGCGAGAACGCCTCGGCGGAGCGGACGCAGCCGGGCGCCGCGTGCCACAGCTCCCACGCGTCGTCGGAGGTGGCGCCGCTGCGGATGTCCCAGGCGTCCAGCCACTGCTTGATGGACGGCGCGTGGACGGTGTGCACGTCCTCGTTGAGCAGACCGCCGCGGTACAGCTCGCCGAGGATCGCCGGGATGCCGCCCGCGCGGTGCACGTCCTCCATGTAGTACGTGGTCGTCGGCGCGACGTTCGGCGCGACCTTGGCCAGGCAGGGGACGCGGCGCGAGACGGCGTCGATGTCGGTGAGGTCGTAGCCGACCTCGGCCTCCTGGGCGGCGGCCAGCAGGTGCAGGATCGTGTTCGTGGAGCCGCCCATGGCGATGTCGAGGGCCATGGCGTTCTCGAACGCGGCGTGCGTCGCGATGTTGCGCGGCAGCACGGAGTCGTCGTCCTGCTCGTAGTAGCGCTTGGTCAGCTCGACCACGGTGGCGCCGGCCCGCTCGTACAGCGCCTTGCGGGCGGTGTGGGTGGCGAGGACGGAGCCGTTGCCGGGGAGGGAGAGGCCGATCGCCTCGGTGAGGCAGTTCATCGAGTTGGCGGTGAACATGCCGGAACAGGAGCCGCAGGTCGGGCAGGCGTTCTCCTCGATACGGAGGATGTCCTCGTCCGACACGTTCTCGTTGACGGCGTCGCTGATGGCGTTGATCAGGTCGAGTTTGCGGACCGTGCCGTCGACCAGCGTGGTCTGGCCGGCCTCCATGGGGCCGCCGGAGACGAAGATCGTGGGGATGTTGAGGCGGAGCGCCGCCATCAGCATGCCGGGGGTGATCTTGTCGCAGTTCGAGATGCAGATGAGGGCGTCCGCGCAGTGCGCCTCGACCATGTACTCGACCGAGTCCGCGATCAGGTCGCGGGACGGGAGCGAGTAGAGCATGCCGCCGTGGCCCATCGCGATGCCGTCGTCCACGGCGATGGTGTTGAACTCGCGCGGGACGGCGCCGGCGGCCTTGATCGCTTCGCTGACGATACGGCCGACCGGCTGGAGGTGGGTGTGGCCGGGCACGAACTCGGTGAAGGAGTTGGCGACCGCGACGATCGGCTTACCGATGTCCTCACTGGCTACCCCGGAGGCCCGCATCAGGGCGCGGGCGCCCGCCATGTTGCGGCCGTGGGTGACTGTGCGAGACCTCAGCTCGGGCATCGTCGCTCGCTCCTTCGGGGCCGACGCTCAGCCGCGCGGGTGAGCGGGGGCTTCTGTGGGGTGGGGTGGGGTGGGGTGGGGTGGGGTGAGGTGGAGTGGGGTGGGGTGGGGTGGAAGTCGATGAGGCGGAATAGCTTGTGCCGAGGGTACGCCCGTGGGGGGCGGGGTTGGGGAGGGGTCCGACATTTGGGATGACTGTCTCATGGGGGCGGGGCCCTCCGGGGGTGGGTGGGGATTTCGGGGGTGGGGGATCGGGGGAAGGGTGATCGGGGGCGGGGGTGATTGGGGCTGGGGTGATCGGGGCTGGTGGGGGGCGAGGGCTGGGGTTCGACAGTGGGGTTCCGGGGTGGGGGGCGAGGGGAGGGGTGGTTTGGTGGGTGGCCGGGTGTGCGGTGAGGGTGGCGGCGGGGGCGGAGGGTTGACCCTGGCGGGTCGAGGGCGGGGCGGGTGGATGCCGTCGGGGTGGGGCGCCGGGGTGGGGCGGGGCTGCCGACGACTAATGACTCACCCAGGCAGACCGGGACAACGCAGGTGGATACCACGGGGCAGGACGCCATGGCGGGGCGGGGCTGTCGATGGCGATTGACGAACCCTCTCGGACCGGGAATGAGGCGGGTGGGTGCCGCCGGGCGGGGCTGCTGACGGGGAATGACTGAGCCTGGCTGACCGGGACGCGGCAGGTGGGTGCCGGGGCGGGGCGGCAGGGCGGAACAGGGCCGCCGACGACTAATGACTCACCCAGGCAGACCGGGACGAGGCAGGTGGATGCCACCAGGCGGGGCGCCGGGGCGGGGCTGTCGATGGCGATTGGCGGACCCTCTCGGACCGGGAACGAGGCGGGTGGGTGCCGCCGGGCGGGGCTGCCGACGGGGAATGACTGAGCCTGGCGGGTCGGGAGCGAGGCGAGGTCGGGGCGGGGTGGCGTTGGCGGGGCGCAGCGTCGGAGCCGTGTGCCGCCGGAGCCCTCCGCGCTCCCGACCAGGCCGCTCCCGCCCCGGCACCTACCCGCCGTCCGTGCGCCGCCGGGGCTGGTGATCGCTTCCGGCGGTCCGGCCCGGCAGTCCCCTTCCGCGACCTGGGGCTCTCGCCCTGGCCACGGGCGGGCGACGACAGGCACGGACCCGGCAGGGTCGCCTCGCGGGAGTCGGGCCGGGTGCCGCTGCGGGAAGTGGAAGCGACCTTGCCGGTCAGGCGTGGGGGTCCGGATCTGTCAGGTAGCGCTGGAGGGTGGGGGCGACCAGCTTGACGATCTGTTCCGGGTCGGCACCCGCCAGGGGTTCCACCCGGACCACGTAGCGCAGGATGGCGATGCCGATCATGTGGGACGCGGCGAGTTCGGCGCGGAACTTCGGGTCGGGGACGTCCAGATCCCGGGCGACGCGTTCCAGGATCTGGCGTAGGACGAACTGGCGCAGGATCTTCGCCGCCGCCTCGTGCGTCAGCGCCGAACGGATGACGGCGAGCAGCGGGGCCCGGGTGGCCGGGTTCTCCCAGATGGCCAGGAAGTTACGGGCCAGCCGTTCGCCGATGCCCTCGCTGCCGCGCCCGAGGATGGTGGTGAGCAGCAGCGCCGGCTCGAACGACACCTCGATGGCCGCCGCGAAGATCTCGTCCTTGGTACCGAAGTAGTGGTGCACCAGCGCCGGATCCACCCCGGCCGCCTTGGCGATGCCCCGTACCGAGGTCTTGTCGTAACCGCGCTGCGCGAACTCCTCGCGGGCGGTGCGCAGGATGCGTTCGCGGGTGTCCGGGCCGTCCGCCGTCTCCTCGCGGGTGGGACGGCCCCGGCGGCGCGGGGCGGGGCCTTTGCCGTCGGCGGTGCCGGTCATGAGCGGTGGGCCTTGACGGCCGACGCCAGGTGGAGCCGGGTGAAGGCAAGGGCCTCGGCGAGGTCGGCCTCGCGTTCGGCGCTGGACATCGCGCGGCGCGTATTGACCTCGACGACGACATGGCCGGCGAAGCCGGTGGTCGCCAGGCGCTCCAGGACCTCGCCGCAGGGCTGGTTGCCGCGGCCAGGTACGAGGTGTTCGTCCTTGCCCGACCCCGTGCCGTCGGCGAGGTGGACATGGCCGAGGCGGTCGCCCATGCGATCGACCATGGCGAGCGCGTCGTTGCGGGCGGTCGCGGTGTGGCTGAGGTCGATCGTGTAGTGCCGGTAGTCCTCGGTGGTCGGGTCCCAGTCGGGCGCGTACGCGAGCATTTCGCGGTCGCGGTAGCGCCAGGGGTACATGTTCTCGACGGCGAACCGTACGTCCGTCTCGCCGGCCATCCGCCAGATACCGCGGACGAAGTCACGGGCGTACTGGCGCTGCCAGCGGAAGGGGGGGTGGACGACGACGGTGGAGGCGCCGAGCTTCTCGGCGGCGGCCCTCGCGCGCTGGAGCTTGACCCAGGGGTCGGTGGACCAGACGCGCTGGGTGATGAGGAGGCAGGGGGCGTGTACGGCGAGTACGGGGACGCGGTGGTAGTCCGAGAGGCGGCGCAGGGCCTCGATGTCCTGGCTGACGGGGTCCGTCCAGACCATGATCTCGACACCGTCGTATCCGAGCCGCGCGGCGATCTCGAAGGCGGTCGCCGTCGACTCCGGATACACCGAGGCCGTGGACAACGCGACCTTCGCATCCGGGATCCGCACGACTGGTTCTGCCACGAGGGACAGCGTACGGGGCGCGGCGCTGGCTGGACCGGGGACGGCGGGTGCCCGCGGCGCCGACCGGGGAGGATCCCCGGACCCCTCCTTGTCTCGGGCGGGGGCGACCTTGCCATTCCCTGGCGGGGGTGGGGCTTGGCGTCGCCGGGCGGCGGGAGGGGGTGACCCTGGCGGGTCTACCGCCTGTCGACCAGACGGGCGGTCGGGGATTCCGCCGGACACCCGGCACGGGGGCTGGGGCCCGTGGCGGCGGGAGAAGGTGACCCTGGCGGGTCCACCGCCTGTCGACCAGACGGGCGGTCGGGAATTCCGCCGGACACCCGGCGTGGGGGCTGGGGCCCGTGGCGGCGGGAGAAGGTGACCCTGGCGGGTCCACCGCTTGTCGACCAGACGGGCGGTCGGGAATTCCGCCCGGACACCCGGCACGGGGGCTGGGGGCCGTGGCGGCGGGGAGAAACGACCCCGGCGGGTCGACGGCCTGCCGACCAGGGCGGGGCGGTCGCGGGGGTTCCGGGCGAGTGGCCGTTCCTCTTTCCCGCCAGGGTGACGGCAAGGTCAGGGCTTTGGTGGGGGGTCCGCCGGGTGGGGGGCCAGGAGGGGGAGGTGGGCGGCGAGGCGTTGTTCGCAGAGGGTTGCCAAGTGGTCGTAGCCCGCCTTGCCCATCAGTTCGGTCAGCTCCGCGCGGTAGGAGACGTAGACCGGGTCGCCCGCGCCGTGCGCCGACGTCGCGGACGTGCACCACCAGTGCAGATCGTGGCCGCCGGGGCCCCAGCCCCTGCGGTCGTACTCACCGATCGACACCTGGAGCACCCGCGTGTCGTCGGGCCGGTCGATCCACTCGTACGTCCGGCGTACCGGCAGCTGCCAGCACACGTCCGGCTTGGTCTCCAGCGGTTCGCGGCCCTCCTTGAGGGCGAGGATGTGCAGCGAGCAGCCCGCGCCGCCCGCGAAACCGGGGCGGTTCTGGAAGATGCAGGAACCGTTCCAGCGACGGGTCTGCCGGTCGCCGTCGCCGCCGTCTTCCTCGTCGGCCTCCTGGGTCCAGCCCGACTCCGTACCCACGTCGTGGTGCTGCCAGATGTCCGGCGTGAGCCGTGCCACATGGCCCGCGACCCGCTTCTCGTCGTCCTCGTCGGAGAAGTGGGCGCCGAGCGTGCAGCAGCCGTCGTCGGCGCGGCCCGCCTCGATGCCCTGGCAGCCGCTGCCGAAGATGCAGTTCCAGCGCGAGGTCAGCCACGTCAGATCGCAGCGGAAGATCTGCTCGTCGTCCGACGGGTCCGGGAACTCGACCCAGGCGCGCGCGAAGTCCAGCCCCTGTTCGTCGGGCGCCCCGGCCCCCTTCTTCCGCCCCTTCGTCACCCCGGGCACCGCCACCGCATCCTTCAACGCCTTACCCGCCTTACCCGACCCCCGGCTCTTACCGGAATGACCGGAACCACCGGGATTGCTGTCCTTCGCCTTTTTCGTCTTGGGCACGTGTCCAGGGTATGCGCGCGGGAGGGCTCCCGCGGACGTCACGGTGCCGCACGCGCAGTAGCGTTCCGTACATGAGACTCGGTGTCCTCGACGTGGGTTCGAACACAGTGCATCTGCTCGTGGTGGACGCCCACCCGGGTGCCCGGCCGCTGCCCGCGCACTCGCACAAGGAGGAGCTGCGGCTCGCCCAACTTCTGGACGCGCGAGGTGCCATCGGCCCGGAGGGTGTCGCGCAACTGATCTCGACCCTGCACGACGCGCTCCAGTCCGCGGAGGACAAGGGCGTCGAGGATCTGCTGCCGTTCGCGACGTCGGCCGTGCGGGAGGCCAGCAACGCGGACGAGGTACTGGCCCGGATCGCCGCCGAGACCGGGGTCGAGCTTCAGGTCCTCACCGGCGAGGAGGAGGCCCGGCTCACGTTTCTCGCCGCCCGCCGCTGGTTCGGCTGGTCGGCCGGGAAGCTCCTGGTGCTGGACATCGGCGGGGGGTCGCTGGAGATCGGGTACGGGATGGACGAGGAGCCGGACGCGGCGGTGTCGCTGCCGCTGGGCGCCGGGCGGCTCACGGCCGGATGGCTGCCTGGGGATCCGCCCGACGCGGCGGACGTACGGGCGCTGCGGCGGCATGTGCGGGCACAGATCGCGCGGACGGTGGGCGAGTTCGCGCGGTTCGGGAAGGCGGACCACGCGGTGGCCACGTCGAAGACGTTCAAGCAGTTGGCGCGGCTGGCGGGGGCCGCGCGGACGGCGGACGGGCTCTACGTCCAGCGGGAGCTGAAGCGGGAGTCCCTTGAGCACTGGGTGCCACGGCTCGCCGCCATGACGGTGGACGAACGGGCCGAACTGCCCGGCGTCTCCGACGGCCGCGCGAACCAGCTCCTCGCCGGCGCCCTGGTCGCCGAGGGCGCCCTCGATCTCTTCGGTCTGGAGTCGGTGGAAATCTGCCCGTGGGCGCTGCGGGAGGGCGTCATCCTCCGCCGTCTGGACGCCCTCCCGGGACTGTGATCCACGACGGTCTACCGTCCCTCCGTCCCCCCGTCGGACGGCGGCGCCGACCCGCCCGGGTCGGACGGGTCGGACGGGCCACCCGGGTCGGAGGGCGTCGGCTCCGACGGTGAGGGTGTGCCCGGGTCGCTCGGGCTCGGGCCGGGGTCGGTCGGGGTGCCCGGATCGGTCGGGGTCGGGTCGGGGGTTGAGGGAGTGCCGGGGTCGGTCGGGGTCGGGTCGGGGTGCTGGGTGTGCGGCGGGCGGTGCGGTCGGCGGCCGTGCCCCTCGACGAGGATCACCGCGCCGGAAGGGTCGATCGCGATCCGCGCGCTCCAGTGGCCCCGGGGTGCGGCGCGGTGGTCGACGTACACCTGAAGCGTGAACGACTCGCCGGGTGCCAGGGTTCCCGAGGAGTGGCTGAGGCGGAGCCAGGAGGCGTTCACTCGGGCGGACCAGTTCACCGGTGAACCCCCGGACGCCGTCAGCGTGACGAGGGTGGTGCCCCCGCCGGGCCGCGCGTCCACGGTGAGCCGCCCGGGGCCGGTCCCGGCCCGGGAGGGCGACGCTCCGGGGCTGATCACCTCGACCGACACGTCCGGCGAACCGTCGCCTGTGGTGAAGTGCGGGTCGGGCGTCGTCTCCGCGTTCCCCGCGTTCTCGTACGCGTCGCCCCGCCGCTCCCCGCCGGGCCCGCCGGGCTCCTCCGACTCGCTCGCCGTCACGGACCGCCCGTCGGTGCCCTCGCCGGTCACCGGGGCGCCCCGGTAGGCGGCCCACAGGGCGAGGACGGGGGCGGCGACCACGGTCGCGACGACCGTCGTGGTGACGGCCCGCGCGCGCAGCCGGTCGCGGCGCGCGGCCCGGTCCTTGGGGTCCATGGGGAAGCCGCGCCGGTCGAACCGGGGGCCGCCGCCCCGCGCGCGTGGAGCGCGGGCCAGCGCTGCGTGCAGCGCCGCGCGCGGGGCCACGATCACGGGCAGCGCGCCGGGGCTGACGGCGGTGCCCGGCCAGGTGCCGGGCGACGCGCGTTCGGCGGTACGGCGGCAGCGCGGGCAGTCGTCCACGTGCCGGACGAGTTCGCCGCGCAGTGCGGTGCCGAGGAGCAGTTGGTCGTCGCCGGTGAGCCGGGCGACGCTCGGGCAGGTGCCGGTCTCGACGACGGCGAGGGCGGCGCGGGTGCGTTCGACCTCACAGGCGGCCGACGCGAGGAGTTCGCGGGCGCCGGAGAGGTCGAGGCCGGTGACGGCGGCGACCTCGGGTGCGGAGAGCCGGTGGCGGACGGCCAGTTCGAGGGCTTCGCGCTGCTCTGGTGTGGTGCCGGCGGCCTCCGGCCAGGCGAGCAGGGCGAGTTCGCGGCGCCGCTGCCGTTCGGTCTCCTCGGGGAGGGGCGCGGGAGCGTCCGGGGCGTGGCCCGCGCGCGTGGCACTGGTCGATCCGGTGGGTGCGGTGGGTGCGGTGGATCCGGCGTGACGTTTCCTCTTGGCTTCGGCCAGCTTCCGCAGACAGGCCCAGCGCGCCAGGGCGTAGAGCCATGCCCGGCGGTCTGACTCGGCCTCCGGGCCGCGCCCGCCGCGCCGTTCGGCGAGGGCGAGGACGTCGGCGAGGGCCGCCGTCGCCGCGTCGTGGTCGCACAGGACGGACAGGCAGTACGTGAACAGGCCGTCCAGATAGGGCTCGTGGAGCGCGGGCGGGCGCTGGGGCACGGTACGGGGCGCTTCCGGCTTCCGCGCGTCCCGGTGCGCCCGGTGTGCGCCGGTGGTGTGCGTGGGGGTCTGCGTCCTGCTGCTCATCACCCGTGCGACCGTACGGTGCCCCCGAAGGGCCCTTCCCGGGACTTGAGCGTATTTAATCCTTACGGGTGAACAGATCCCTCGATAGGGGACAGGAACCCCCTATTCCATGGCCTGGCCTCTCACGGAGCGCGGCCGGAACGCCCCGGAAGACCCGGTTCCGGCGTTCCGCCGCCCGGAGGAGGGCACAGGGAGCACGGGGGGAGCACGGGACTGTCGGTGGGGCCGGTTACGGTTCGGTCCATGGCCACCCGTACGAAGACCGCCAAGGACCGTCCGTCCTACCGCTGCACCGAGTGCGGCTGGCAGACGGCCAAGTGGCTCGGCCGCTGCCCCGAGTGCCAGGCGTGGGGGACGGTCGAGGAGTACGGCGCGCCCGCGGTGCGTACGACGGCGCCGGGCCGGGTCACCACGTCGGCCGTGCCCATCGGCCAGGTCGACGGCCGGCAGGCGGCGGCCCGCTCCACGGGCGTGCCCGAGCTGGACCGCGTCCTCGGCGGCGGTCTCGTACCGGGGGCGGTCGTCCTGCTCGCCGGTGAGCCCGGCGTCGGCAAGTCCACCCTCCTTCTGGACGTCGCCGCGAAGGCCGCGAGCGACGAGCACCGCACCCTGTATGTGACGGGTGAGGAGTCGGCGAGCCAGGTGCGGCTGCGCGCGGACCGCATCAAGGCCATCGACGACCATCTGTATCTGGCCGCCGAGACCGATCTCGCCGCCGTGCTGGGGCACTTGGACGCCGTGAAGCCGTCCCTGCTGATCGTGGACTCCGTACAGACCGTCGCCTCACCGGAGATCGACGGCGCGCCGGGCGGCATGGCGCAGGTGCGGGAGGTCGCGGGCGCGCTGATCCGCGCGTCGAAGGAGCGCGGCATGGCCACGCTCCTTGTGGGCCATGTCACCAAGGACGGCGCCATCGCGGGCCCGCGCCTCCTGGAGCACCTGGTCGACGTGGTGCTGTCCTTCGAAGGCGACCGGCACGCGCGCCTGCGCCTGGTCCGTGGCGTCAAGAACCGGTACGGCACGACGGACGAGGTCGGCTGTTTCGAGCTGCACGACGAGGGCATCACGGGCCTCGCCGACCCTTCGGGCCTCTTCCTCACCCGCCGGGACGAGCCGGTGCCCGGCACCTGTCTGACCGTCACCCTGGAGGGCCGTCGCCCTCTCGTCGCCGAGGTCCAGGCCCTCACCGTCGACTCGCAGATCCCCTCGCCGCGCCGCACCACGTCCGGTCTGGAGACCTCGCGGGTGTCGATGATGCTGGCCGTCCTGGAGCAGCGGGGCCGGATCAGCTCCCTCGGCAAGCGGGACATCTACTCCGCGACGGTCGGCGGGGTGCGTCTCTCGGAGCCCGCCGCCGACCTCGCCATCGCGCTCGCGCTCGCCAGCGCCGCGAGCGACACTCCTCTGCCGAAGAACCTCGTCGCCATCGGCGAGGTCGGCCTCGCGGGCGAGGTCAGACGGGTCACGGGCGTCCAGCGCCGGCTGTCCGAGGCGCACCGGCTCGGCTTCACGCACGCCCTCGTACCGGGCGATCCGGGCAAGATCCCGGCCGGTATGAAGGTCACCGAAGTCGCCGACATGGGGGACGCGCTGCGGGTCCTACCGAGGAGCCGTCGCCGAGACGCCCCACGGGAGGACGGAGACCGCCGGTAGACTTTGCCCCGGTCTCGCCCGTCCGTGCGAACAACGGGCGCCCACGAACCCGCGACCGGAGGAGAGCAGTGGCAGCCAACGACCGGGCAGCAGCTCCCGGAAAGTCCGGCGGTAGCTCCGGTTCCGATGGGCTGATGCGTGCCGCCCTGAGCGCGGTCGCGCCCGGCATGGCGCTCCGCGACGGCCTGGAACGCATCCTCCGCGGCAACACCGGCGGGCTCATCGTCCTCGGCTCGGACAAGACGGTCGAGGCGATGTGTACGGGCGGTTTCGTGCTGGATGTCGAGTTCACGGCGACGCGGCTGCGGGAGCTGTGCAAGCTCGACGGCGGCATCGTCCTCGACAAGGACATCACCAAGATCCTGCGCGCCGGGGTGCAGCTCGTCCCCGATCCGACGATCCCCACCGAGGAGACCGGCACCCGCCACCGCACCGCCGACCGCGTCAGCAAGCAGGTCGGCTTCCCGGTGGTCTCGGTCTCCCAGTCGATGCGGCTGATCGCGTTGTACGTGGACGGGCAGCGGCGGGTCCTGGAGGACTCGGCGGCGATCCTGTCCCGCGCGAACCAGGCCCTGGCGACCCTGGAGCGGTACAAGCTCCGTCTGGACGAGGTCGCCGGTACGCTCTCCGCGCTGGAGATCGAGGACCTGGTGACGGTCCGGGACGTCAGCGCGGTCGGGCAGCGCCTGGAGATGGTACGGCGCATCGCCACCGAGATCGCCGAGTACGTGGTGGAACTGGGCACCGACGGCCGTCTGCTGACCCTCCAGCTAGACGAGCTGATCGCGGGGGTCGAGCCGGAGCGGGAGCTGGTGATCCGGGACTACGTTCCGGAGCCCACCGCGAAGCGGTCGCGTACGGTCGAACAGGCACTGTCCGAGTTGGACGCGCTGTCGCACGCGGAGTTGTTGGAACTTCCGACGGTGGCACGTGCGTTGGGCTATACGGGGTCGCCCGAGACCCTTGATTCGGCGGTGTCGCCGAGGGGGTTCCGGCTCCTCGCCAAGGTGCCCCGGCTGCCCGGGGCCATCATCGACCGGCTGGTCGAACACTTCGGCGGCCTGCAGAAGCTGCTCGCGGCAAGCGTGGACGATCTCCAGACGGTGGACGGCGTGGGCGAGGCCCGCGCACGAAGCGTCCGCGAGGGGCTTTCACGGCTGGCGGAGTCGTCGATTCTGGAACGGTACGTCTAGCCGACGGCTGACCGGTGTGGGGACCGGTAGGTGATGACCGCCGGTCGGGTATCGCGGTGGCTGAGCACCACGGCGGCGGAGAGAATCCGGCTGCGCCGTAACCCATCGGCTGCGCCGAAGCCGCGGTGAGTGATGACCGCCGGTCAGGGGTCGCGGGCGGCTGAGCGCCACTGCGGCGGAAATGAATCCGGCTACGCCGGAACCCGACGGCTGCGCCGAAGCAGCGGAGAGTGACGACCGCCGGTCAGGCATCGCCGTAGCTGAGCACGGCTGCGGCGGAAAGAATCCGGCTGCGCCGGAACCGACGGCCGCGCCGAAACAGCGGCGAGTCATGACCGCCGGACACACATCGCCGTAGCCGAGCACCACTGCGGCAGAAAAGAACGGCCCAGACTTCCCAACACGCCCCCGTCCACCCGGCCGCGCCGAGGCCCCCAGAGACTGCCGTGTGTGATGACCGTCGGTCGGGCATCACCCTCGCCGATCACCACTGCGGCGGGATTGAAGGGCGGGGCTTCCCCGCGCGCCCCACGTCCACCCGGCCGCGCTCGAAGCAGCCGCAACTGACGACCGCCCGTCAGGCATCACCCTCGCCGAGCGCCACTGCCGCAGAAAGGAAATGCCGCAACTTCCCAGCACACCCCCACATCCGCCCGGCCGCGCCGAAGGCAGCCGCTGCTGACGACCGCCGGTCGGGTATCGCCGTGGCTGAGCACCGCTGCGGCGGGATTGAAGGGCCGGGGCTTCCCCGCGCGCCCCCACGTCCGCCGGGCCGTCCCGGAACTCCATCGGCTGCGCCGAAACAGCGGCCACTGACGACCGCCGTTCAGGCATCGCCCTCGCCCATCACCACTGCGGCGGAAAGGGATCCCGCCGCCCCGGTCCCTAGTCCTGCGTCAGTACGAACGACGTCCGGGCCACCGGCATGCCCGGGGTGCTGGCCTCCACCAGGTAGGTGCCTGCGCCTGCCGGGGTCGCCGGAGGTGTGGCGCAGTTGGGGGCCGACTGCTTGCGGTCCCATTCGACCGTGTGTGTCACTCGGCCGTCGCCCGGCACGCGGAGCAGAAGGCTTCCGGAGCCCGACGGGCAGTCCTTCGAGGACCAGATCTGTTTGTCGTCGCCGGACTGAGTGATCGTCAGTACGGCCTGCCGGGGCCCGAGGTCGAGCTTGCAGGCGGTGCCCGACGAGTTCTCCGCGATCAGCTCGAACTTCGGCTTCGCACCCGGCGCGTACGAGTTGCGGACGCTGCGCAGCGTCAACTTCACCGAGCTGGTGGTGCAGTTGGGGAGGCTGGAGCCCGCCGGAACCCGGTCGCCCGAGCCGGAGCCGCCGCCGGCACCGTCGGCACCGTCGTCCGATCCCGTACCCGATGAGTCACCGGACCCGGCCGTCGCGCCGGAACCGCCGGAGCCGCCCGTGTCCGCGCCCGATGAGTCGCCGGAGCCGCCGCCGGTCCCGGACTCCTCGCGCCCGCCCGGGTGTTCACTGATGGCGGGTCCGGACTCGGAGGGGCCGGGGGTGATGGTGGACGGCGCCGTGTTCTTGCCGTTGGCGTCGCCCGCGTTGTCTCCGCCACCGCCGCCGCCCGAGGTGACGATCCAGGTGACCAACAAGGCGAGGAGCGCGGCCATGGACAGCAGAACGGCCCTCCGACGCCAGTAGATGGTGGAGGGAAGCGGCCCGACCGGATTGCGCAGAGATCCCACGGGCCAAACTGTACGAGAGATCCGGGGCTTCTCCTGCCCCACCCGCCGCTCTGGACGGCAACTTTTGCGGATCATCATCCCGGCACCCGCCCGAATCGGACGCCGAAACGCGTCGCGCGCGGGGCCGAACCGGTCGCGAACCGGCCCCGCCCCTCGGTCCTTCGCCGGTTCGCCGGCCGGCCATGGCAGGATCGGGACCGCCATGACTGCGCCCACGAAGCCCCTGCCCCGTACCGGCGGTGCCGGCCGCAACAGCGGTGCCGGCCGCACCGCACCCGAGCCCCGTACCGCTTCCGAAACCGCTCCCGAAGCCCACCACGCCCTGCATGAACCCGTCATCGACTGGTTCGACGAACACGCGCGCGATCTGCCGTGGCGGCGCCCCGAAGCGGGCCCGTGGGGCGTGATGGTCAGCGAGTTCATGTTGCAGCAGACCCCGGTCAACCGGGTGCTCCCCGTGTACGAACAGTGGCTGGCCCGCTGGCCGCGCCCCGCCGACCTCGCCAAGGAGGCGTCCGGCGAGGCCGTGCGCGCCTGGGGGCGGCTCGGGTACCCCCGGCGCGCGCTGCGGCTGCACGGTGCCGCCGCCGCCATAACGGAACGGCACGGCGGCGACGTACCCACGGAGCACGCGCAGTTGCTGGCGCTGCCCGGCATCGGTGAGTACACGGCGGCGGCCGTGGCCTCGTTCGCGTACGGGCAGCGGCACGCGGTGCTCGACACCAATGTGCGGCGCGTCTTCGCGCGGGCCGTCACCGGTGTCCAGTACCCGCCGAACGCGACGACCGCCGCCGAACGCAAGCTGGCCCGCGCGCTGCTGCCCGACGAGGAGCCGGTCGCCGCGCGCTGGGCCGCCGCCTCGATGGAGCTGGGCGCGCTGGTGTGCACGGCGAAGAACGAGAGCTGTGCGCGCTGCCCGATCGCCGCGCTGTGCGCCTGGCGGCTCGCGGGAAAGCCCGAGCACGAGGGTCCCGCGCGGCGCGCGCAGACCTATGCGGGGACGGACCGGCAGGTGCGGGGCAAGCTGCTCGCCGTGTTGCGGGACGCGGTCGCCCCGGTGCCGCAGGCCGTGCTCGACCGGGTGTGGCACGAGCCGGTGCAGCGGGCCCGCGCGCTCGACGGTCTCGTGTCGGACGGTCTGGTCGAGCCGCTGCCCGGCGGTCTCTACCGGCTGCCCCAGGTCTGAGGACGGCACGGCCCAGCACGGCCCGTTACGCGACCTGTTACGGAATCCGGCGGGAGACCCCCCGAGACGTCACGAGACCTCGCGGGACAAATCACCCCAAAGGATTCCTTAACACCCTTGAAAACGGGCCGCCTTACCCCGTACCTACATCTGTTACACAACCGACGGCCAGCCGTGCGCCCGCCGCGTGCTGCCTCGCACAGCCTCGTGACAACTCCTCCGTAGCTTCATTCCTGTGCCGCGGAGGCACAGGAATTGACGCATCGACCACGGGTCGGAACGGGAGGCGGTTGATCATGGCGCACGGCGAGGTGCTCGAATTCGAAGAGTACGTCCGCACGCGGCAGGACGCCCTGCTGCGCAGCGCCCGCCGCCTGGTCCCGGACCCGGTCGACGCGCAGGACCTCCTCCAGACCGCGCTCGTACGGACGTACGGCCGCTGGGACGGGATAGCGGACAAGCGGCTCGCCGACGCCTATCTGCGCCGCGTGATGATCAATACGCGCACGGAGTGGTGGCGGGCCCGCAAGCTGGAGGAGATCCCGACCGAGCAGCTTCCGGAGGCGCCGGTCGAGGACTCCACCGAGCAGCACGCCGACCGCGCCCTCCTGATGGACGTCATGAAGGTGCTGGCTCCGAAGCAGCGCAGTGTCGTCGTACTGCGACACTGGGAGCAGATGTCCACGGAGGAGACGGCCGCCGCCCTCGGCATGTCGGCCGGAACGGTCAAGAGCACGCTGCACAGGGCACTGGCCCGGCTCCGCCAGGAGCTGGAGAGCCGCGACCTCGACGCACGCGCGTTCGAACGTGAGGAGCGGGAGCGTTGCGCGGCGTAGGTACCGGGACGAGAGCACCCATGCCCGACGGAGCGGCCGGACCGGCCGCCCCGGGCGGGCACCGGCGCGGAGCGCTGAAGGCGGGGGGTACGGCGGCGGCCGTGCTCGCCGCCATCGGCCTTTTCATGGTCGCCTGCTCCACCGGCGGCACGGGCACCCGCGACGAGGGCCCGGCCCGCACCGACGGCGTCGCCCGGACCACGGAGCCCGCCTCACCCTCGCCGTCGCCCGCCCCGAAACGGATCGACGCGGTCAAGCTGGTGCTGGAGGACCCGGAGGTGAGCCCCGCGGTCAAGCGCGACCTGCGCCCCTGCGTCGCCGACGAGTACCCGATCGACGTGAGTTACGGGAACCTGACGGACGTGGGGGCGGACGACGTCGTGGTGAACGTGATGACCTGCGGTGACGCGGTCGGCATCGGCTCGTACGTCTACCAGCCCGAGGGCGGTACGTACCACAATGTCTTCAAGTCCGAGGAGCCGCCGGTGTACGCCGAGATAGACAGGGGCGACCTGGTGATCACCAAGCAGGTGTACGCGAAGGGCGATTCCGTCGCCTTTCCGTCCGGCGAGGACGTGATCACGTACCGCTGGGCCGCCCGCCGCTTCACGGAGCAGGCCCGCACGCACAACGACTACAGCAACGCGGTCGGCGGCGGCACCAGCGCTCCGTCGGCGAACTGACCGTGAACTGACGGGCCCCACCCACCGCGCCCGGATGACGCGACAGACCCGAGAGACCCGAGAGAGCCGAGGGAACAGAGTCGGATGGCAGAGCAGACCCATGTCCTGTTCGTGGAGGACGACGACGTCATCCGCGAGGCCACGCAACTCGCGCTGGAGCGTGACGGCTTCGTGGTCACGGCGATGCCCGACGGGCTGTCGGGCCTGGACGCGTTCCGCGCGGACCGCCCCGACATCGCCCTGCTCGATGTGATGGTGCCGGGTCTGGACGGCGTGAGCCTGTGCCGCCGTATCCGCGACGAGTCCACGGTCCCGGTGATCATGCTCTCGGCGCGGGCCGACTCCATCGACGTGGTCCTCGGTCTGGAGGCCGGGGCCGACGACTATGTGACGAAGCCGTTCGACGGTGCCGTGCTCGTCGCCCGGATCCGGGCGGTGCTGCGGCGATTCGGGCACGCGAGCGGGCCCCTCGGCGGTTCGGCGAGCCACGCCGACGACCAGCCGGCGCCGCTCGGCGGGACGCTCACCTTCGGCGATCTGGAGATCGACACCGAGGGCATGGAGGTGCGGCGCGCGGGCTCCCCTGTCGCGCTGACGCCCACCGAGATGCGGCTGCTCCTGGAGTTCTCGGCCGCGCCCGGCACCGTACTGTCCCGCGACAAGCTGCTCGAACGGGTCTGGGACTACGGCTGGGGCGGTGACACGCGGGTCGTGGACGTCCATGTGCAGCGGCTGCGGACGAAGATCGGCCAGGACCGGATCGAGACGGTCCGCGGCTTCGGCTACAAGTTGAAGGCCTGAGCGGGGACATGGGCGGGGACATGGGTGGGGACATGGGCCGTGACAGGCGGGGGATGCGTCGCCGCTTCACGGTCCATGCGGCCGGGGATGTCCTGGCGGCCGGCGATGCCCGTACGCCTGCCAACGCCCGTACGGGACCGGGCATCCGGACGCGGCTGAGCATCCGTACGGGGCTGAAGTGGAAGCTGAGCGCCGCCATCGCGCTGGTCGGCGCGCTGGTCGCACTCGCGCTGAGCCTGGTCGTGCACAACGCGGCCCGGGTGTCGATGCTCGACAACGCGCGCGATGTGCAGGACGAGCGCGTCCAGTTCGCCCAGCGGATCTACGAGTCCACCGGCCGGTTCCAGTTCGGTACGAAGATCGACGACCCGGCGATGCCGCGCGAGCTGCTGGCGAAGGCGTCGGAGGGGCGGCGCGCGACCTTCGTCGCCGAGCACGGCAACGGCGTCCCGGACATCTGGGCGGCCGTGCCGCTCAAGGACGGGCGGGTGCTGTCGCTGCACACACGGTTCACGGACCGCAGCGCGACGGTGATGAAGGACCTCGACCAGGCCCTCGTCATCGGCTCGATCGCCGTCGTCTTCGGCGGCTGCGCGCTCGGCGTCCTGATCGGCGGACAGTTCTCGCGCCGGCTGCGCAAGGCGGCGACGGCCGCCGAACAGGTCGCCCAAGGGCAGACCGACGTCCGGGTACGGGAGGCGATCGGCGGGTTCGTCCGGGACGAGACGGACGACCTCGCGCGGGCGGTCGACGCGATGGCGGACACGCTGCGGCAGCGCCTTGAGGCCGAGCGGCGGGTCACCGCGGACATCGCGCACGAGCTGCGGACACCGGTCACCGGGCTGCTCACCGCCGCGGAACTGCTGCCTCCGGGGCGGCCCAGCGAACTGGTCAAGGACCGCGCGCAGGCGATGCGCACGCTCGTCGAGGACGTCCTCGAAGTGGCCCGCCTGGACAGCGCGACCGAGCGTGCCGAGCTGCACGACATCATGCTCGGCGAGTTCATCACCCGCCGGGTCGCGGTGCGCGGCGGCGATGTCACGGTGCGGGTGGTGCACGAGTCGGAGGTCACCACCGATCCGCGCCGCCTGGAGCGGATACTCGGCAACCTCCTGGCGAACGCCGCGAAGCACGGCAAGCCGCCGGTGGAGGTGACCGTCGAGGGCCGGGTGGTGCGGGTACGGGACCACGGGCCCGGGTTTCCGGAGGCGCTGCTCGACGAGGGACCGAGCCGGTTCCGCACCGGCAGCAGTGACCGGGCCGGGCACGGGCACGGGCTGGGGCTGACCATCGCGGCGGGGCAGGCGCGAGTGCTCGGGGCGCGGCTGACCTTCCGGAACGTGCGCGTCCCCGGGGCCGGGGACGAGGCACCGGCCGAGGGGGCGGTGGCGGTGCTGTGGCTCCCGGAACACGCGCCGACAAGTACGGGGAGCTTTCCGATGCTGGGGGTTCCGTAGCCCCAGCATCGGATCCGGGTCAGCCCGCCCAGCTCTTGGTCTCGTCCAACTCGCCTTCGCGCCGCTCCGTGAACGAGAACCAGTTGCCCGAGTCGTCGCGGAAGATGGCCTCCGTGCCGTACGGCCGCTCCTGCGGGGGCTGGATGAACTCGACGCCCCGCGCCTTCAGCGTCTCGTAGTCCGCGTGGATGTCGTCCGTCGTCAGGACGCCCGCGCCGAGGATGCCCTTGGCGACCAGCGTCCTGACGGCCTCGGCCGACTCCGCGTCCATCGCGGGCGGGCCCGGCACCATCAGGGTCAGCACCACATCGGGCTGGTCCTTGGCGCCGACCGTGAGCCAGCGCATTCCGCCCTCGCCGCCCATGGTCATGTCGTGACGGACCTCCAGGCCCAGCTTCTCGGTGTAGAACTCCTTGGCCCGGTCCTGGTCGAGGACCCAGACGGTGGAGATGGCAAGTCCCTTGATCATGGTGCGCTCCTGGGGAGGTGGTTCGAAACGACTTCCCTGTCACCGTAGGCAGTCGGCCCCTCAGCCCGCTTCTTCAGAATTGCGGCGCTCGCTCTCCCTCTTCGCACCCCCGCCCACCCCCGCCCTCTCCCCCGCCGCCCCCTTTCCCCCGCCCCGGAAACCCACCCGCCCACAACATCGCGTAACACCCCGGAATCAGCGCCGCCCCGCGCCCCACATACCGCTCCCGGTACGCGCTCGGCGTCAGCCCCGTCCGCTCCTTGAACCGCGTCGAGAACGTACCGAGGCTGCTGAAGCCGACGAGATGGCAGATCTCGGTCACCGTGAGATTCGCCGACCGCAGCATCTCCTCGGCCCGCTCGGTTCTGCGCCGCGACAGATACTGGCCGGGCGTCTCCCCGTACGCCCCCTTGAACGCGCGCACGAAGTGGTACCGCGAATAGCCCGCGTGGGCCGCCACCGCGTCCAGATCGAGGTCCGGGTCGGCCCAGTCGCGGTCCATCGCGTCCTTCGCGAGTCGGAGCTGCCGCAGTCTGTCCACTCCCGCATGCTGACACGCCCCACTGACAACAGCCGGGCCGGAAAGGCGACAGCCCCCGGGCGCTCGCGCACCGGGGGCTGTCGGACCGAGGGAAAGACCAGGTCAGACGGCCTCTGCAACCGCTTTCCCGTCCGGCGCGGAGTCCCCGTCCGCGCCCTCGGCCGGCTTGGTGGCGGGTCCGGCGCCGCGCAGCGGGACCTCCTTCACGAAGAAGGACGCGGCCAGGGCGGCCACCGCGACGATCGCGCCGAGCAGGAACGCGGAGTGCGTACCGGCCGACACCGCGAACTGGTACGCCTCACGCGCCGCCGCCGGCAGCTTCGCCAGGCTCGCCGCGTCGAGCTGCGCCGACTTCTCGGTGATGCTTCCGCCGAGCTGCCCGGCGCGCTCCGCCATCACGTCCTGCACCCGGTTGTTGAACAGGGCGCCCATGATCGCGACACCGAAGGAGGAGCCGAGCGTGCGGAACAGGGTGGTCGAGGAGGAGGCGACGCCCATGTCCTTCATTTCCACGCTGTTCTGCGCGACCAGCATGGTGATCTGCATCAGACAGCCCATACCGGCACCGAGGACCGCCATGTACACGCCCGAGGTGAAGCGGCTCGTACCGGTGTCCATCTGGGCGAGCAGGAAGAGTCCGGCGACCAGCAGCACACCGCCGACGATCGGGAAGACCTTGTACCGGCCGCTGTTGGTCGTGACCCGGCCCGCTATCAGCGAGACGACCATCATCGCGAGCAGCATCGGCAGCAGGAGCAGCCCGGAGTTGGTCGCGGACGCGCCCTGCACGGACTGCTGGTAGAGCGGCAGGAAGAGGACCGCGCCGAACATCACGAAGCCGGTGATGAAGCCGATGATCGACATGAGGGTGAAGTTGCGGCTGCGGAAGATGTGCAGCGGCATGATCGGCTCGGCGGCCCTGGTCTGCACGAAGACGAAGCCGATGAGCGAGGCCACGCCGATGCCGATCAGCTCCATGATGACGGCCGACGTCCACTCGTACTCCGAACCGCCCCACGTGGTGACCAGGACGATCGAGGTGATGCCGACGGTGAGCAGCGCGGCGCCGAGATAGTCGATACGGCCCTTGGAGCGCTTCTTCGGCAGATGCAGCACGGCGGTGACCATGATCAGCGCGACGGCGCCGAGCGGCAGGTTGATGTAGAAGGACCAGCGCCAGCCGAGGTGGTCGGTGATGGTGCCGCCGACCAGCGGGCCGCCGATCATGGCGAGCGCCATCACGCCGGCCATCATGCCCTGGTACTTGCCGCGCTCCCTGGGCGGGATCAGGTCGCCGATGATCGCCATGACGCCGACCATCAGACCGCCGGCGCCGAGGCCCTGGATGGCGCGGAAGCCGATGAGCTGGCCCATGTCCTGGGCCATACCGCTGAGCGCGGAGCCGATCAGGAAGATCACGATCGAGGTCAGGAAGGCGCCCTTCCTGCCGTACATGTCGCCGACCTTGCCCCAGATCGGGGTCGATGCGGCGGTGGCGAGGGTGTAGGCGGTGACGACCCACGAAAGGTGCTCCAGACCCCCCAGCTCACCGACGATCGTCGGCATCGCGGTGCCCACGATCATGTTGTCGAGCATCGCGAGGAGCATCGCGATCATCAAGGCGAGCAGGACGACGCGGACGCTGCGGGGCTGCTTGCCCCCGGGCAGCGCGTCCTGCGCGGATTCGGGTTCGGGTACGGGCTCGGGTACGGCTTTCGCCGTGGACTTGACCTCGACCTCGGACATGGCACTCCCCCTGGGACGCAACGGAACGTGAAAGGAAGCGGGGCGAACGTTCCTGTGCTTCCTCGCGGTTCCGGCCGATCAATTCGGTCTTGCTTCCGCGGGCACTTACTTGCCGCCCGGCTAGTTGGCTACACTAGCGGAAGTTAGCCGCGTAACTAGCCGGGCGTCAAGTAAGTTTTTGGCAATGGGCGCGAGCATGCGAGGGAGCAGCCACGATGGACAGCGGCAGGCAGCAGCGCAGGGGGAACACCCGCCAGCGCATCCAGGACGTGGCCCTCGATCTCTTCTCCGAGCAGGGGTACGAGAAGACCTCGCTGCGGGAGATCGCCGAACACCTCCAGGTCACGAAGGCGGCGCTGTACTACCACTTCAAGACCAAGGAGGACATCCTCCTCAGCCTCTTCGAGGATCTGACGCGGCCGATCGACGAGCTGATCGAGTGGGGCAAGGAGCAGCCGCACACCCTGGAGACCAAGCGCGAGGTGCTGCACCGCTACAGCGACGCGCTGGACAAGGCGTCACCGCTCTTCCGCTTCATGCAGGAGAACCAGGCGACGGTACGGGAGCTGAGCATCGGGAACCTGTTCAAGGACCGGATGCTGGGGCTGCTGACGATCATCAAGGATCCGAACGCCGCGTTGACCGACCAGGTCCGCTGCGTGAGCGCCCTCTTCACGATGCACGCGGGGAAGTTCGCCCTCTCAGAGGTCGACGGCGCCCCCGAGGAGAAGCGCAAGGCCGTCCTGGAGGTCGCCGTCGGCCTGGTGACCCAGGCACACGCGGGGACACACAGCGGGACGGGCGCCGACACTCACGAATGAGCGACCGGCACCCGTCCCGGGTGGATCAGATGGTGACCTGGATCACCGTTCGATGACCTGGTTCACTTTTTCGGCGGTGCGGATCAGATGGAGACGCCCGCGGACCGCAGGAACGCCATCGGGCTGATCGCGGAACCGTAGTTCGGGGTCGTACGGATCTCGAAGTGCAGGTGCGGACCGCTGGAGTTGCCGGTGTTGCCGGACGCCGCGATGTTCTGGCCCGCGGACACGGACTGGCCTATCTTCACGTTGACCTTCGACAGGTGGGCGTACTGCGAGTACTTGCCGTTGCTGTGCTTGATCACGATGGCGTTGCCGTACGCGGGACCGTCACCGGCGCCGTTGCCGCCGGCCTTGACCACGGTGCCGGCGCTGACGGCCTTGACCGGGGTGCCGGTCGGGACGGCGAAGTCCTGGCCGGAGTGCTTCGAGGCCCACATGCCACCGGCCTGGGCGTACCCGGCGGAGAGCGAGTAGTTGTCGACCGGCTTGACCCACGCGGGGGCGGCCTTCGCGGCGGCGGGCGCCTTGGCCGCGACGGTCTGAGCGTTGGCCTGGGCGGCCTTCGCCTGGGCTTCGGCCTGGGCGTGCACGGAGGCCGCGACGGACGACGGCGCGGCGGTCACCGCCTGGCCGGGGCTCGCCGCAACCGCGACCCCGACACCCAGCAGCATCGAAGCTCCCAGACCACCGGCGAGGACGGCCTTGCGGGTGCGGAGCAGGGACGGGGCGGAGCGGGGGGACGTGGCGCGCTTGAACATTCGATTCCTCCGGGATGAGCGGACCCGGTACCTCCGGGACGGTGATGAGCGGACCCGGCGGACGAGACGTACCTGCCGGGCTGGCCATCCCTTGGTAACCCGCCCCCCGGCGGACGCCCAAACACCCCCACTACTAGGCGAAGTCGTACATAGACCCCAGGAAGTTGACCTCTTGACTACCTCGGGAGAGGTGGGGTCGATTCGGACATTTCACCTCAGAAGGTCCGTTTAACCGCACTTCGCGAGGGGTTCGCGCGGGGTGCGGGGGTGGGCCCGAAGGACCGGCCGTGACGGCCCGGTGACCCAGCCCGGTTCGGGACCGAAGCTCCTGCCCGATTCCGGGGCACGAGTCCACTATTCCGGCTAGTACGGGACAAAACGCCTGTGCGCCATGTCACCGGAAGGCAAGATCGACCACCCCCGGAATGTGACGCGGGCTACTCTCGACAGGCCGTACAGGAACCCGTTCGCGGCCTTCGGGGGGACGCCAGATGGACCCGGCAGTACTCGGCACACGGCTGGCGTCGAGCGCGATATCACCGCTGGTCAGGAAGCTGTTCGTGGCCGAAGGGCCGGGCGCGGGCCTGGCGGAACGGCCCATCCGGCTCTCCTCCTACGTCTCCTTCCGGGGCGAGCACCGCACCCTCACCGACCAGGACGTACGCAAGCTCGCGGGCCGCCTGGTCGACCGGGCCGTCGACTCCCCCGGCGAGCGGCCCTTCCCCGCCGACGAGGAGACAGCGGTCGCCGACGCCCTGGCCCGTACGCTGCTCGGCCTCGGCGACCTCGACATGGACGACGTCCAAGCGATCCGCCTCGGCCACCGCGAACTGGCCCGCACACTCCTGGCCCACTCCCCCGACGCCGGCCGCGAACTCTCCGCCGACGCCTCCGTCTTCCTCACCTCGGCCATCGAATGGGCCTGCCTGCACATCCTGCACTTCTTCACCCAGCGCTCGACCTTCGTCGCCCGCACCCTGGTGGAGCAGAGCCGGGGCCAGGCCGAACTCATCGCCAGACTGGACGAGTTGATCACGCGAATGCCGCGCCGCGACGCCCGCGACGCGTCGTTCGAGCGCCGGTACGGGACGTATCTCGCCACCCGGCACGGCAAGTTGATGATCTACGGCATCGACCTGACGGACTCACCGGGGGCCTGGCCGCTGGATGTGGCGTATCTGAGCCTGGAGGTGACGGGGTGGCCGGACGGGCCGGCGCGGGCGTATCCGGATCCGACGATGCCCTACCGGGAGTTCGGCTCCCCGTCCCCCCGCCCCGCCGACCAGATCCTCGCCACCCACGACAAGGTCCTGCTCCGCGGAGTCGCCGGCTCCGGCAAAACCACACTCGTCCAGTGGCTCGCGGTCTCGGCGACCCGCGCCACCCCGGACGGCCCCCTCGCGTACCTGCACGGCCTGATCCCCTACGTCCTGCCGCTGCGCACCCTGATCCGGCACGGCGAACGGCTGCCCGGCCCGGAACGGTTCCTCGAAGCCGCCGACTCCCCGCTCGGCGGCGCCCAGCCCGACGGCTGGGCGGACCGGGTGCTGGGCGCGCGGCGCGGGCTCGTCCTGGTCGACGGGATGGACGAGATCCCCGACAGCGAGCGGGAGCGCACCCGGGCCTGGCTCCAGGGCCTGATCACCGCGTACCCGGGAAACCGCTGGCTGGTCACCTCGCGCCCGTCCGCCGTACGCGAGAACTGGCTCGCCGACGACGGCTTCACCGAACTGACGCTCTCCCCGATGAACCCGGCGGACGTCACAGCCTTCATCCACCGCTGGCACGAAGCGGCCCGCACCGGCGCCCCCGAAGACGGTGGCCTCCTGGACACGTACGAAAGGCAGTTGCTGACCGCGGTCCGCACCAAGGCCGACCTCGGACGGCTGGCCACGAACCCTCTCATGTGCGGCCTGATCTGCGCCCTGCATCGCGACCGCCGAGGCTATCTCCCGCACGGCCGCAAGGAGTTGTACGAGGCCGCCCTCGCGATGCTCCTGACCCGCCGGGACCGCGAACGCGATCTGACGGCGACGGGCGTCGGGCTCCGCCAGGAACCCCAGATGCAGTTGCTCCAACGCCTGGCGTACTGGCTCATCCGCAACGGCCGCACCGAACTCGACCGCACCCACGCGGAACGCATCATCGGCGACGCCCTCCCGTCGGTACCGGAAGCGGCGGCACTCGGCGACGCGCCCACGGTCTTCGCCCACCTCCTGCTCCGCAGCGGCCTTCTGAGGGAACCGGCCCCGGGCGCCGTCGACTTCGTCCACCGCACCTTCCAGGACTACCTGGGCGCCCGCGCGGCCATCGAGACCTGGGACATCGGCCTCCTGACCGACCACGCGGCGGACGACCAGTGGGAGGACGTGATCAGGATGGCGGTGGCACACGGACGGCCACGGGAGCGGGCGGAGATCTTGGAGGGGTTGCTGCGGGCAGGAGACGCGGCCGAGGAGGGTCCCGTACGCCACCGGACCTATCTTCTGGCGGCGGCTTGCCTGGAGCATGCGACGGAGTTGGATCCGGGGGTACGGGGGCGGGTCGAGGCGCGTGCGGCCCGGCTCATCCCGCCGATTACCGAGGAGGACGCCAGGGACCTGGCCAGAGTCGGCCACCTGACCCTGGGCCTGCTGCCGGGCCCGGAGGGCCTGACGGACGAGGAGGCCCGCCTGGTCGTCGTGACGGCGTCCCACCTGGACTCGGAGGCAGCGATCCCGTACCTGGCACGCTTCGCCCGCCACCCGTCCCTGAGGGTCCGCTCCCAGCTCGTCTGGGCCTGGCATCGCTTCGACACCGAGCGGTACGCGGAGGAGGTGATCGGGGAACTCGACGCCGAGGAGCTGCACTTCACCGTGCAGGACACAGCTCAGTTGAAGGCGCTGGGCGACCTGGGTGGGCGACCGATGGTGGAGTTCAGGGGAGAGTTCGCCGTGGACCAGATGGCGGCGTACATCGCGCGCTTCTCGCCCACCACACTGCTCCTCACCTTCAATTCAGCCCTCATGGACTTGGCGTTCCTGGCGGGAGCCGAATCCGTGCGCGCTCTCCTGGTCATCGGCTGTGACAACTTGATGGACGTATCGGCCCCGGCCGGACTGGCTCTTCACGACCTCGCGCTCAGTCCCCCGCTTCCCTCGCTCTCAGGTCTGGGTTCCTCACGCGAACTGGTGTCGTTCAACTCCAGCAGAGCCACCCTCGCTCCGGACGACTGGTCAACCCTCGCGAACCTGCCGCAGCTGACCCAGATTTACGTCACCGCAGACTCCTGCCGGACGATCCCGACGTCTCTCACCCTGCCAGGCATCACCCAGTTGAATCTCTTCGACGCCACCCCCGACGCCGACCTTTCGAAGATCCCGTACCACTTCCCCTCCCTCACCAGCCTCCACGTGAACGGCAAACTCGTCCCGACCCCCGGCGTGCGGAAGCAATAAGGGCGGGTGGGTGGGGGCAAAAAAAGAGGACCGCCCCCGGAACCGAAGTCCCAGGGGCAGCCCACTACCGGTCACGCAGCCCGCGAAGGGCTACGCCTCCTTGCTCAGGTTGGGCCCCGCGCCGCCACCCGTAGCCTGCTCGATCGGCGGGACATCCGGCAGCGCCGTCTTCTCCTCGCCCCGGAACGTGAAGGACTTGGTCTCGCCCTCACCCTCCGTACCGACGACCACGATGTGACCCGGACGCAGCTCACCGAAGAGGATCTTCTCGGAGAGCACGTCCTCGATCTCGCGCTGGATCGTCCGGCGCAGCGGCCGGGCGCCCATCACCGGGTCGTACCCCTTCTTGGCGAGGAGCGACTTGGCCTCGGAGCTGAGCTCGATGCCCATGTCGCGGTCCTTCAGGCGCTCGTCCACCTTGGCGATCATGAGGTCGACGATCTGGATGATGTCTTCCTCGGTGAGCTGGTGGAAGACCACGGTGTCGTCGACACGGTTGAGGAACTCGGGGCGGAAGTGCTGCTTCAGCTCTTCGTTGACCTTGTTCTTCATCCGCTCGTACGTCGACTTGGTGTCGCCCTGGGCGGCGAAGCCCAGGTTGAACCCCTTGGAGATGTCCCTGGTCCCGAGGTTGGTCGTCATGATGATGACCGTGTTCTTGAAGTCCACGACCCGGCCCTGGGAGTCGGTCAGGCGACCGTCCTCCAGGATCTGGAGCAGGGAGTTGAAGATGTCGGGGTGGGCCTTCTCGACCTCGTCGAAGAGGACGACGGAGAACGGCTTGCGGCGGACCTTCTCGGTGAGCTGGCCGCCCTCTTCATACCCCACGTAGCCGGGGGGCGAGCCGAAGAGGCGCGACACCGTGTGCTTCTCGCTGAACTCCGACATGTCGAGGGAGATCAGCGCGTCCTCGTCACCGAACAGGAACTCGGCGAGGGTCTTGGACAGTTCGGTCTTACCGACGCCGGACGGGCCGGCGAAGATGAACGAACCACCGGGGCGCTTGGGGTCCTTGAGACCCGCGCGCGTACGACGGATCGCCTGCGAGAGCGCCTTGATGGCGTCCTTCTGGCCGATGACCCGCTTGTGCAGCTCGTCCTCCATGCGCAGCAGACGCGAGGACTCCTCCTCGGTCAGCTTGAAGACCGGGATGCCGGTGGCCGTCGCGAGGACCTCGGCGATCAGCTCGCCGTCGACCTCGGCGACGACGTCCATGTCGCCGGCCTTCCACTCCTTCTCGCGCTTGGCCTTCGCCGCGAGGAGCTGCTTCTCCTTGTCGCGGAGCGATGCCGCCTTCTCGAAGTCCTGGGAGTCGATGGCCGACTCCTTGTCGCGGCGCACGCCCGCGATCTTCTCGTCGAACTCGCGGAGGTCCGGCGGCGCGGTCATCCGGCGGATCCGCATCCGGGAACCGGCCTCGTCGATCAGGTCGATCGCCTTGTCCGGCAGGAAGCGGTCCGAGATGTACCGGTCGGCCAGGGTGGCGGCCTGGACCAGGGCCTCGTCCGTGATCGAGACGCGGTGGTGCGCCTCGTACCGGTCGCGGAGGCCCTTGAGGATCTCGATGGTGTGCGGCAGCGACGGCTCGGCGACCTGGATGGGCTGGAAGCGGCGCTCCAGGGCCGCGTCCTTCTCCAGGTGCTTGCGGTACTCGTCGAGCGTGGTGGCACCGATGGTCTGGAGTTCACCACGGGCGAGCATCGGCTTGAGGATGCTGGCCGCGTCGATCGCGCCCTCGGCGGCGCCCGCTCCGACCAGCGTGTGCAGCTCGTCGATGAACAGGATGATGTCGCCGCGGGTGCGGATCTCCTTGAGGACCTTCTTCAGGCGCTCCTCGAAGTCACCGCGGTACCGGGAGCCGGCGACCAGGGCGCCCAGGTCGAGGGTGTAGAGGTGCTTGTCCTTGAGGGTCTCGGGCACCTCGCCCTTGACGATGGCCTGCGCCAGGCCCTCGACGACGGCGGTCTTGCCGACGCCGGGCTCGCCGATGAGCACCGGGTTGTTCTTGGTGCGGCGCGAGAGCACCTGCATGACCCGCTCGATCTCCTTCTCGCGCCCAATGACCGGGTCGAGCTTGGATTCGCGGGCCGCCTGGGTGAGGTTGCGGCCGAACTGGTCGAGCACCAGCGAGGTCGAGGGCGTGCCCTCGGCGGGGCCGCCGGCGGTGGCGGTCTCCTTGCCCTGGTACCCGGAGAGCAACTGGATGACCTGCTGCCGCACCCGGTTGAGGTCTGCGCCCAGCTTGACCAGGACCTGGGCGGCGACGCCCTCGCCCTCACGGATCAGGCCGAGCAGGATGTGCTCTGTGCCGATGTAGTTGTGGCCCAGCTGAAGAGCCTCGCGGAGCGACAGCTCCAGGACCTTCTTGGCACGGGGGGTGAAGGGGATGTGACCGGACGGCGCCTGCTGGCCCTGTCCGATGATCTCCTCCACCTGCTGGCGGACCGCCTCAAGCGAAATGCCGAGGCTCTCCAGGGCCTTTGCGGCGACACCCTCACCCTCGTGGATCAGGCCCAGGAGGATGTGCTCGGTGCCGATGTAGTTGTGGTTGAGCATCCGGGCTTCTTCCTGAGCCAGGACGACAACCCGCCGCGCGCGGTCGGTGAACCTCTCGAACATCGTTAATCGCTCCTCAGAGCGGTCAGGCAGTAAGGGGTCGGTCCCCTCCCTGTCCTTCCGCAGCTTAGTCCCGCAAGCGGGGACCGCTCATTCCAACTGCCGACACCCGTGGATGGCCTCCTGACCCGGAACGCCGACAACTGCTCCAACCCGATGGTGCGAGACGATGTTCCCGCAGGCCAGGCAGTTACCCCAGTCACCACTACGCCGATGGCGAACGTGAGGCTGCTTCGGGCTTGCGTGTCGCCCCTCCCACTAGGGATGTCTTACCCGCAGCTACCGACAGTCCATGCGGCGTACCCGGGTTCCCTCCGCTACGGGCGAACAACCTTGCGCGCGTACCCACGTCCACACCTGCCCATTTCAGACACTCTGCGCATATATCAGGGCACGGTGCGTAACCGCAGAGACGTTACGGCGGTTGGCCGGGGCATGGAATCCACCGTCCCGCATCCACGTCGGCCGCTCGCCTCGGAAGACTCGCACCACGGAGAAGACTCGGCAGGCCCGGAGGACCCGGTGCAGCGGTGGTACGTGAACGCGCTCGGCTGGGCCGCGGTGCGCGGCACGCCCGCACGGCCCGCCCAGTTGCTGACGGGGCTGCGGTTCGACGTCCTGGAGATGCCGGCCGAAGCGGGCCGGGAGGTGTTGCGGCGGCTGCCGCTGCGGTGTCCGGTGGCCGTGCAGGGGCGGCGGATGCGGCTGCTGGTGGCCGCGGGGAGCGCGGACGAGCTGCCGGGGCTGCTCGACTGGCTGGAGTGGGGCACCCTGCCGCTTGATCTGAGGGCGATCGGTGCGGGCGGGCGGTTCGACGCGCCGCTGCCTCCGGGGCGGCCGGTGCCCGGCGGGCGGGTGGGTCCGCGGGGGGCGGCCGTGTGGCTGCGCCCCCCGGAGCCCGGGTGTGCGGTGGAGCCGACGCTGCCGGCTCCGCCGTTCCTGGCGGCGCCGACGGCACAGGGGGGCGTTGGGGGCGCCCCCGATCTCGTGCGGCTGGTGGACACGGCGGCGACTCAGTGCCATCGGGTCCGGCTCGGGCGCGCCCGGGATCAGCGGTGGGCGTCCTCGTACGCCTGACGGATGTTCGCGGGGACGCGGCCCCGGTCGTTCACGTCGAAGCCGTTGTCCTTCGCCCAGGCGCGGATCTGCGCCGTGTCCTGGCCGCCACCGGCCGCAGCCGCCGCACGGGCCTTTCCACGGCCGCCCGCGGCCCGGCCGCCGGTGCGCCGCCCGCTCTTCACATAGGGCTCAAGAAGACCGCGCAGCTTGTCCGCGTTCGCCGTGGTGAGGTCGATCTCGAATGACTTCCCGTCCAGCGCGAACGTCACGGTCTCGTCCGCCTCGCCGCCGTCGAGGTCATCGACAAGAAGGACCTGAACCTTCTGTGCCACTGGATTTCCTTTCATCGATAACGTGCGGGTCGGTCCGTGCGGCTCGGCCGCTGATTCGCCGTCCCTTGTTATATGCAGTACAGCAGTACGTCGGAAAGCAAACCGCTTTTGCGGGAAAAACACAAACCCCTGGGAGTGACGAACCGCGCCAAGAGGCTCGGAAACATGCGCGTTTCGGACATAGGGCGCGGGGGCAGGGACTGTGCGGAATACCCGTACCGATCGATCACGGATGCCGTTCGCTCACAGATGCAGGAGCATCCGGCTGTTGCCCAAGGTGTTCGGTTTCACCCGTTCGAGTCCGAGGAACTCGGCGACACCCTCGTCATTGGAGTGCAGCAGCTCGCTGTACACATCGGTGTCGACAGGAGTCTCACCGATCTCCACGAAGCCGTGCTTGGCGAAGAAGTCGACTTCGAAGGTGAGACAGAAAACGCGGCGAACACCGAGCCAGCGTGCGGTCTGGAGCAGCTTCTCCAGGACTTGATGTCCGACTCCGCCGCCCTTCACCGAGGGGTTCACGGCAAGAGTGCGGACTTCCGCCAGGTCTTCCCACATCACATGGAGTGCGCCGCAGGCCACGACCTGCGCGTTGTCGTCCCGTTCCGCGACCCAGAACTCCTGGATGTCCTCGTAAAGCGTGACCGTGGCTTTGTCGAGCAGGATGCGCTTGGCGGCGTACGAGTCGAGGAGTCGGCGCACCTCGGGGACATCGCTGGTCCTGGCCCGGCGTACGGTGACCGCTTTCCCGGGGACTTCGGGGAGGTGTGCTGCCATGTGCGGACGCTATCGCCCGTCCTCCGCGCGCGAGGAGTCGGGGTTCTCGGTGGGATTCGGGTTCTGCGAAGACTCCCCGGAAGACGTCTGGGAAGACGCCGGGGAAGGGGGCTGGGAAGGAGCCTGGGAAGGGGGCTGGTTCTCGGGGCCCTGCACCATCCGCACGGCATCGTTGAGAGCTTCGCGCTGTTCCGGGGACATCATGCCGAAGAACGCGACGAGAGCCGCCGCCGGGTTGTCGCTCTGGGACCATGCGTCGTTCATCAGTGCGGCTGCGTACGCGGCCCGTGTGGAGACGGCCTCATATCGATAGGCACGCCCTTCCGCCTCCCGCCGGACCCAGCCCTTCTGATGGAGATTGTCCAGAACGGTCATCACGGTCGTGTACGCGATCGACCGTTCCTGCTGAAGGTCTTCCAGGACTTCTCGAACGGTCACCGGGCGGTTCCACTTCCAGACCCGCGTCATGACAGCGTCTTCGAGTTCTCCCAAGGGGCGAGGCACACTCGCACCCTAGTAGGAGAATCCCCCGATGACGCGATGAACGTGGCATGAGGGACAAAAAGGGCGTACGACTCGGAATTCCGGTGAGCCGTACGCCCTGGTGGCGCAGGTGGTGCCGCGTGGGGTCAGGTGTCGCGCCGGGCCTGGCGGACCGCCTCGGCGCGGGCCATGGCGCTGTCCACGGCCGCGTCCTCCTTGGCCTTGTTGGCGCCGCCCTGGGTCTTCACGATCGTCACGATCAGACCGACGAAGAACACCGCCATGACTACGGGGGGCACGAGCGCGGAGACATAGTCCATGCCCCCAGGGTAGCTACCCGGCCGCGAGCTGCTGCGGCGGGTTCTCCTCGGGCGCGGGGTCGCGCTCCCGCTCGCGCCCGGGGTGGGCCGGGTCGGCCGGGGGCGCCGGGCGCTTGCGGGGCGGGAAGACCTCGGCCGGCGTGGGCACCGGGCGCTGCGGGGCGGGTTCCTGGGGCTTCGGCGCGGGCTTGTCCGACGGCTTCCTGTCGGCCTGTACGGGCCCGTACGCGCGCCGGGCACCCGATGCACCGGGAGCGGTGAGTACGGCCGACAGACCGCCGGGGAGGGCCGTCAGACGGGTACGGGACGCGGGGACCGAGGGCCGCCGGGCGGCCACCCCCGCCGGGCGACCGCAGGACACCGGCACCGCGCGGCCCGCGAGCTTGGCGCGGACCGCCAGCTCGGCGAGGTCGCGGCAGCGCTCCAGGAGCGCGGCGGCGGCCGGGTTGCCGCGCAGCGCGCGCAGGGCGGCGAGGTCGTCGGGTACGGGCTGGTAGCCGGCGGCGAGTACGTCCTCCAGGAGCGCCAGGTACCCGCTCGCGGTGCCGGGCAGGGCGGCCCGGTAGCGGACGAGGTCGGCCAGCAGGAAGGCGCGGAGCCGGGCACCCTCGCGGGCCGCCTCGTCGACGGCCCCGGCGAGCCGGTGACAGTCCTGGACGTCCTCTGCGGAGGCGGGACTCGGGTGGAGGGCAAGGGCGAGGGCGCGACGGAGCACTCGAAGCTCCTCCACACCGAACGCCATGCCGCCGCGTGATCCGTAGGGCGTGGGCATGCCGTGACGATACGCGCTAATCAGACAAAATCCGGTCATCACGACACGGGTGTTGCGGGGAGCGGGGCCCTCAGGTGCGGTGCGCGGGACCCTCAGGTGCGGGAGATGTTGCGTTCGTAGACCAGGCGGAGGCCGATCAGGGTCAGCCAGGGCTCGTGTTCGTCGATGACGGACGCCTCGCCCAGGACCATCGGCGCCAGACCGCCCGTCGCGATCACGGTGACGTCCTCCGGGTCGTCGGCGAGTTCGCGCGCCATGCGGCTCACCACGCCGTCGACCTGCCCCGCGAACCCGTACAGGATGCCCGACTGCATGGCCTCGACGGTGTTCTTGCCGATGACGCTGCGCGGGCGGGCCAGCTCGATCTTGCGGAGCTGGGCGCCGCGTACGCCGAGCGCCTCGACGGAGATCTCGATGCCGGGCGCGATGACCCCGCCCGCGTACTCCCCGCGCGCGGAGACCGCGTCGAACGTCGTCGCGGTGCCGAAGTCGACGACGATCGCCGGGCCCCCGTACAGCTCGACCGCCGCGACCGCGTTGATGATGCGGTCCGCGCCGACCTCCTTGGGGTTGTCCATCAGGATCGGCACGCCGGTCTTGATGCCCGGTTCGACGAGGACGGCGGGCACGTCGCCGTAGTACCTGCGGGTGACCTCGCGCAGTTCGTGCAGGACGGACGGCACGGTGGAGCAGATCGAGATGCCGTCGATGCCGTCGCCGAGTTCCTCGCCGAGCAGCGGGTGCATGCCCATCAGGCCCTGGAGCAGGACCGCCAGCTCGTCGGCGGTGCGCCGGGCGTCGGTGGAGATGCGCCAGTGCTCGACGATCTCCTCGCCGTCGAACAGGCCCAGCACGGTGTGGGTGTTGCCCACGTCGATGGTCAGCAGCATGGCGCCTACTCCGCCCCGCCCAGGGAGCCGGTGTCGGTCGCGCGCAGGTCCAGGCCGATGTCGAGGATCGGCGAGGAGTGCGTGAGGGCGCCCACGGCGAGGTAGTCGACGCCGGTCTCCGCGTACGCGCGCGCGTTGTCCAGCGTGAGGCGGCCCGACGACTCCAGGGTCGCGCGGCCGTGCACGACGGCGACGGCCTCCTCGGTCTCGCCGGGCGTGAAGTTGTCCAGGAGGATCAGGTCGGCGCCCGCGTCGACGGCCTCGCGCAACTGGTGCAGCGTGTCGACCTCGACCTCGATCGGGACGTCCGGGAAGGTCTCCCGTACCGCCTTGAACGCCTGGCTGACGCCGCCGGCGGCTACCACGTGGTTGTCCTTGACCAGGGCCGCGTCCGACAGCGACATCCGGTGGTTGACGCCGCCGCCGCAGCGGACCGCGAACTTCTCCAGGGAGCGCAGCCCCGGCGTCGTCTTGCGGGTGTCCCGCACGCGTGCCTTGGTGCCGTCCAGGGCGTCGGCCCACGCGCGCGTGGCGGTCGCGATGCCGGAGAGGCGGCACAGCAGGTTCAGGGCGCTGCGCTCGGCGGTCAGCAGGTCCTGGGCGCGGGTCGTGACGCTGAGCAGCTTCTGCCCCGCCTCGACCCGGTCGCCGTCCTCGACGTGCCGCTCGACCTCGAACTCGTCGGTGCACACGATGGAGATGACCGCCTCGGCGACCCGCAGCCCGGCGACGGTGCCCGCCTCGCGCGCGGTGAAGTCGCCGGTGGCGACGGCGTCCTCGGGGATCGTGGCGACGGTCGTGACGTCGACGCCGCCGTCCAGGTCCTCGTCGATCGCGAGGTACGCGATGTCCTCGACCTCGACGGGGTCGAGTCCGGCGTCGGCGAGGAGCGCGGCGAGCGCGGGGTCGAGGCCGCACTCGTCGGCGGTGTCGACGCCCTCCATGTCGATGGCCCCGTCACCCCCGGAGCAGGCGCAGCCGTCGCCGCAGCCGTCGGCGGGAACGAGGGGAAGGTCGGGGGTACTCACGGCTCACTGCTCCTGGGGACGGGTCGGGGGCTCCGTGCGCGTGGGCGGGAGCGCCTGGGTCGGGGTCGCGTGCACGGCGAGCGTGCGGTCCGGGTTGAGGCGTACGACGATATGGCGCCGCCACGCGGTGTCGTCGCGTTCCGGGTGGTCCTCGCGCCAGTGGCAGCCACGGGTCTCCGCGCGGCGCTGGGCGGCGGCCACCAGGACCCGGGCCACGCACAGGAGGTTGGTGGCCTCCCAGGTGTCGACGCCGGGCTCGGCGGTCTTGCCGTTCTCGGCGAGCGCGTCCTTCGCCTCGGTGTGCAGCAGCCGCAACTGCTCGGCGGCGCGGTCGAGGGACGCGGCGGACCGCAGCACCCCGGCGCCGTCCGTCATGATCCGCTGGATCGCGAACCGGGCCTCCGGTGCGAGCAGCGGGTGCGCGGGCGTGCGCGGGTGCGCGACGGGCAGCGCCGCGCGCGCGTGGTGGCCGGTTCCGGCGATGTCCGCCGCGATGCGCTCGGCGTAGACGAGCCCTTCGAGGAGGGAGTTGGACGCCAGCCGGTTCGCGCCGTGCACACCGGTGCAGGCGACCTCCCCGCACGCGTAGAGCCCCGGCACGGTGGTGCGGCCGTACTCGTCGGTGCGGACGCCGCCGGAGGCGTGGTGCGCGGCGGGGGCGACCGGGATCGGCTCGGTGACCGGGTCGAGGCCGTGCGCGCGGCAGGCGGCGAGGACCGTCGGGAAGCGGTGCTCCCACATGGCGGCGCCGAAGTGCCGCGCGTCGAGGTACATGTGCTCGGCGCCCTGCTCCTGCATCCGGCGCGTGATCGCCTTGGCGACGATGTCCCGGGGCGCCAGCTCGCCGAGTTCGTGCTGCCCGATCATGAAGCGCACGCCGTCCGCGTCCACGAGATGGGCGCCCTCGCCGCGTACCGCCTCGGACACCAGCGGCTGCTGGCCTTCCGCGTCGGAGCCGAGGAACAGCACCGTGGGGTGGAACTGCACGAACTCCAGGTCGCTGACCTCGGCGCCCGCGCGCAGGGCGAGCGCGACGCCGTCGCCGGTCGACACGGACGGGTTCGTCGTCGCCGAGAACACCTGGCCCATGCCGCCGGTCGCGAGGACCACGGCGGGCGCGTGCACGGCCCCGACACCGTCGTGCTGGCCCTCGCCCATGACGTGCAGCGTGACGCCCGCCGCGTGGCCTTCGGCGTCGGACAGGAGGTCGAGGACGAGCGCGTTCTCGACGGTGGGTATGCCCCGCGCGCGGACCGCGTCGACCAGCGCGCGGGAGATCTCGGCGCCCGTCGCGTCGCCGCCCGCGTGCGCGATACGGCGGCGGTGGTGGCCGCCCTCGCGGGTCAGCTCCAGATCGCCGTCGGCCGACTCGTCGAAGTGGGCGCCCGTGTCGATGAGCCGCCGCACCGCGTCGGGCCCCTCGGTGACGAGGATCCGTACGGCGTCCTCGTCGCACAGGCCCGCGCCCGCCACGAGCGTGTCGTCCAGGTGCTGTTCGGGGGTGTCGCCCTCGCCGAGGGCCGCCGCGATACCGCCCTGCGCCCAGCGCGTGGAGCCGTCGTCCAGGCGGGCCTTGGTGACGACGACGGTCCGCAGCCCGGCCGCCGCGCAGCGCAGGGCCGCGGTGAGCCCGGCGACGCCGGAGCCGACCACGACGACGTCCGCGGTGAGGGACCAGCCGGGGGGCTGGGCGTGCAGCCTTATGCCGGTCGCCGCGGAGGTTCCCAGGGGTCTCGGGTTTTCCGGGTTCTCGGGGGTTACGGGGTTCTCGGGGGTTACGGGGTTTTCGGGGGTTTCCGGAATCGCTGTGCCGGTCACGAGGCGGCTCCGAAGGTTCCGAAGGTCAGGGGCAGGTTGTCGATCAGCCGGGTCGCACCCACGCGCGCGGCGACGGCGAGCACCGCTTCGCCTGTGTGGTCGTCGGCGATCTCGGTGAAGTCGGAGGGGTCGACGAGGGCCAGATAGTCCAGCTCCAGGGGCGGCCTGCGGCGGGCGGCCTCGTCCAGGACGAGCCGGGCCGCCGCGCGGACCGCGTCGGGGGTGCCGGGCAGCGCGGTGGCGACGGCGTGCGCGTCGGCCGCCGCGCGGGACTCGCCCAGCGCGCCCAGCGCCTCCGCGCGCGCCTGCGTGGTCGGCTCCAGGGCCGCACGCGCGCGAAGGGCCTCCTGCGCGGCGTGCCGGTCGCGGCCCGCGAACAGGGCCTCGGACAGCGCGAGGGCGGTACGCCGCTCGGCGGGCGACAGATAGCGGTTGCGGCTGGACAGGGCCAGGCCGTCGTCCTCGCGCACGGTGGGCACGGCGACGATCTCCGTACCGAAGTCGAGATCGCGCACCATGCGGCGGACCAGGGCGAGTTGCTGGGCGTCCTTCTGCCCGAACAGCGCGATGTCCGGGCGGGTCAGGTGCAGCAGCTTGGCGACGACGGTGAGCATGCCGTCGAAGTGCCCCGGACGGGACGCCCCTTCGTACCGCTCGCCGAACGTGCCGGCCGTGATGCGGACCCGGGGTGCGCCGCCCGGGTAGACCTCGTCCGCCGATGGCGCGAACACGACGTCGGCGCCCGCCTGTTCGGCGATCTTCAGATCGGCGTCGAGGGTGCGCGGATAGCGGTCCAGGTCCTCGCCCGCGCCGAACTGGAGCGGGTTAACGAAGACCGTGACGACGACCTCGCCGGACGGGCCCGCGAGCCGGCGGGCCGAGCGGATCAGGGTGGCGTGGCCCTCGTGCAGGGCGCCCATGGTCATGACGACGGCTCGCCGGCCGCGCCCCGCGCGCGTACCTGTGGCGTCCGTCGCCCCGGCGTTCGTAGCCGTGGCGTCCGTACCCGTGGCGCCCTCGGTGTCCAGCTCGGCGGCGGTGTGCACCAGCGCGGTCATGAGGCGGCTCCGTTTCCGCTTCCGCCGTTTCCGCTTCCGCCGTCGGCGAGGACGCCGAGGAGGTCTTCGGCGAGTTCCGGCTTGAGCAGTCCGTGGGCGAGGGCGCGGTCGGCGGTGGCGCGCGCCATCGCGAGATAGCCCGCGACGGTGCCGGGCGCGTGCTTGCGCAGTTCGGCGACGTGCGCGGCGACCGTACCGGCGTCCCCGCGCGCGACAGGGCCCGTCAGGGCGGCGTCACCGGAGCGCAGGGCGTTGTCGAGCGCGGCGCCCAGGAGCGGGCCGAGCATCCGGTCGGGGGCCTCGACGCCTGCCGCACGAAGCAGCTCCATGGCCTCCGCGACCAGCGTCACCAGGTGGTTCGCGCCGAGCGCGAGCGCCGCGTGGTAGAGCGGCCTGGACTCCTCGGCGATCCATTCCGGTTCGCCGCCCATCTCGATGACCAGCGCCTCGGCGGCCAGCCGCAGTTCGTCGGGCGCGGTGACCCCGAAGGAGCACCCGGCGAGCCGCTGCACGTCGACAGGGGTGCCCGTGAACGTCATCGCGGGGTGCAGCGCCAGCGGCAGCCCGCCGGCCCGCAGCACCGGGTCGAGCACCCGCGCGCCATAGCGCCCCGACGTGTGCGCGACGAGCTGCCCCGGGCGGACCGCTCCGGTCTCGGCCAAGCCCTCGATCAGGCCGGGCAGCGCGTCGTCGGGGACGGTCAGCAGGACGAGGTCGGCGCGCTCCATGACCTGCGCGGGCGTCACCACGGGCACATCGGGCAGCAGCAGGGCCGCACGGCGCACGGAGGCGTCGGAGACCCCCGAGACGGCGACCGGACGGTGCCCGGCCAACTGGAGCGACGCGGCGAGCGCGGGGCCCACCCGGCCCGCGCCGACGACCCCCACCGAGAGCCGCGCGGGGCGGTCCCTGGGGTCGGGCTGTTGAGGTGTGTTCACTCGTCGACGGCCTTCCGTTCCAGTCCGCTCGGGGTACCGGACGCATTTCTCGTCATGCTAACGCGAATCCCCGGCGCTGCCCGTCCGTCGTCCACAGGCTGTGGGCAGGCGCACACACGTACGCCATGATCGGGCCATGAGCGAATCGGAAGAGCGGGAGCGCGCACGGCGGCTCGCGGCGGTGCGCGGCGCCGAGAGGATCCTGGCCCGGCAGGGGAACGACGCCACGGTGGGGCAGCGGCTGACCGACCTGGTGTCGGCGGCGGGCGGTGCGTACGACCTGGACGACACCGTCGACCTCTACGGCGACGGCGTGGTCGGCGCCCTGGAGGACCGGGTCGCCGGACTGCTCGGCAAGGAGGCGGCGGCCTTCTTCCCGTCCGGGACGATGGCGCAGCAGGTCGCTCTGCGCTGCTGGGCGGGGCGTACGGGCAACGCGACGGTGGCGCTGCACCCGCTGGCCCACCCCGAGGTGCACGAGCGGGGCGCGCTCGGCGCGGTGAGCGGGCTGCGTACGGTGCACCTCACCGCCGAGCGCCGCCCGCCCACCGCCGACGAGGTGGCCGGCTTCCCCGAGCACTTCGGGACGCTGATGCTCGAACTGCCGCTCAGGGACGCGGGGTTCCTGCTGCCGACGTGGGACGAGCTGACGGCCGTGGTCGACGCGGCACGCGCGCGGGACGCCATCGTGCACATCGACGGCGCGCGCCTGTGGGAGTGCACCCCGCACTTCGGACGGCCCCTGGACGAGATCGCGGGCCTCGCGGACAGCGTGTACGTGTCGTTCTACAAGTCGCTGAACGGCCTCGGGGGCGCCGTCCTGGCCGGGCCCGCGCCCCTGGTGGAGGAGGCCAGGACCTGGCGGCACCGGTACGGCGGGCAGATCTTCCAGCAGTTCCCGACCGCCCTGTCCGCGCTGATCGGGCTCGACCGCGAGCTGCCGCGCCTCCCGGAGTACGTGGCGCACGCCGAGGTCGTCGCCGCCGCGCTGCGCGACGGCTTCGCGCGCGCGGACGTGTCCTGGTCCCGGATCCACCCCGAGGTACCGCACACGCACCAGTTCCGGGTGTGGCTCCCGTACGAAGCCGACGTGCTGACGCGCGCGGCGGTACGGCAGGCCGAGGACACCCGCACCTCGCTGTTCCGGCGCTTCTTCCCCGGCGGCCCGCCCGGGGTCTCCTTCACCGAGGTCACCGTCGCGGAATCCGGCCTGGAGTGGACGGCGGCGGACGTGACGGATGCGGTCAAGGACTTCGTGGGGCGCCTGGCGGAAGCGACGGCGGAGTGATCTGTACGGGCTGATCCGTACGCGGTGATCCGTACGCGGTAATCCGTTACGCGCGCGGGATGCCGTCAGGCCGGGCGCCGGCGCCGGCGCCACGGCGTCAGCAGGCGGATCAGCGAGTGCCGCCGGCGGCCGTGGGCGGGCCGGCCCTCGACCACCGCGCGGAAGCTCCCGTACTCGCGCAGCTCGCGGACGGTCCGCCAGTCGTACCTGCCGGGGGCGGGCGGCAGGGGCTCGCCCCGCTGACGGGCCCGGTAGAGGTCCAGCGCGTACTGCTGCGTGATGCTCATGGCGTACACCTCGCCCTTCTCGGCCGTGTCCTCGGCGTGCCGGGCCCTTCTGCGGCCCGGCGGGACATTGCCGACACTCCTCCCGGACCGGGCGCCGGTCACGCCGATTGACGGGGCCCGTCAATCGGCGGTGGCGTTGTCAGTGGGCGGGTGCACCATGAGGTCATGAGCGTGAACATCGAGATCGCGGGCCTGCCGCCGGAGCGCATCGTCTTCGAGACGTCGCCCCTGGCCGAGCTGGGTCAGGCGCTGCACGCGCTGGCCGAGCCCGGACACCACCCGGGGCTGCACGGCTGGGCCACGGCCACGTCGGCGTCGCTCAAGCCGGACCTCGCGGACCGCCTCAGCGAGGCGGACTTCCTGTGGCGGACCACGTTCTCGGACGTCTTCATGGCGTTCGCCGGGCTGACCGGGCCCACCGGGCAGGACGGCAGGACGGGGACGACGCTCGCCGAAGACCTGGACCTCCTGGACCGCCTCGACGACGAGCGGTTCGTGGACGCCGCCCTGGAGTTCACGTGCGGCCCGCACTACGAGGAGAGGGGGCCGTCCGCGCTGGCCGACCCCGAGCGCGGGCGCCAGGCGCTGGAGCGGGCGGCCTCCCGGGGGCCGCGCCAGGTCGACTTCACCAGACGGCTGCTGCGGGACCCGGGCACCGTGCGCGCGTGGGTGCGGCGGCTGCTTGAGGACTGCGACGAGGCGTTCTTCGCGGACACCTGGCGGCGGGTGCGGATCCAGCTCGCGGCCGACGCCCGGCACAAGACGGAGCTGCTGCGGCGCAAGGGGCTTCCGGAGGCGCTGACGGCGGTCTCGGCCGCCCTCTCGATGGACGAGGCGGGCACACGGATCACGGTGGACAAGCTGGCGCACGCCACCACCACCGCGCTGGACCCCGCCGTCGGCGCCGGGATCACCTTCGTGCCGTCGCACTTCGGCTGGCCGCACCTGATGGTGCTGCACGCGCCCGGCTGGCGCCCGGTCGTGCACTACCCGGTGGCCGCGCCGGAGCTGCCCGTACCGGCGTCCGTGGAGCTGCTGGAGCGCCGCCTGGAGGCCCTGTCGCACCCGATCCGGCTGCGCATCTGCCGGAACATAGCCCGCGCGCCGTACACCACGGGCGAGTTGGCGCACGCGCACGGGCTGAGCGCGCCCGAGGTGTCACGCCATCTGGCGGTGCTGAAGAAGGCGGGCCTGATCACCACCCGGAGGCACGGGCGGTACGCGCAGCATCAGCTGGACCTCACCGTGGTGGCGCGGCTCGGCTCGGACTTCCTGGAGGGCGTACTGCGCTGACGGGTCGTCGGGCATCTTTCGCGGGCGCTGTCCGGAGGCGCGGTTCAGTCGAACCGTATGTGCCGCACGCTCGTCCAGCTCCTGCGTAGCCGTCCGCGCAGGGCGCCGTCCCGGTTCGGGGTGAGGGTCAGGCCAGCGAGCACGGCGATCCGGTCGGCCGTCTTGGCGACCGTCGTGTCGTCGGTCCACAGATGCTCCGCGAACTCGGGCTCGCGCAGCCGCGCCAGACAGTCGTCGAGGCGTCGCACGGCGAAGCTCTCGCGGCGCAGCGGGGCGTCCTTGCCGCCGAACCGCCGGAGCAGGTGCCCGACTCCGCGCTCCCGCAGACGCCGCAGGACGGTCTCCGGGTCGGCGAGCAGCGAGAAGTGCCGTACGTCATGACCGCGTTCCCGCAGCCTTACGACGGTCTCCGCGAAGTACGTCGGGTCCGTGACCGTCATGGGGGCGATCACCACGCCGTCGTGCTTGGTCAGGGCCAGGTCGAGCACCTCGTAGACGCCCTGGCGCCAGGCGGGCAGGTCCTGGAAGTCGCCGCGCAGTTCGGGGGGCATCATCCGGTGCAGGCCGAAGCCGACGAGTTCGGGGTCGCAGACGACGCTGCCGGGCAGGCGCCGCTGAATCTCGTGCGCGGTCTGTGTCTTGCCGCCGCCGAAGGGGCCGTTGATCCACAGGAGCATGCCGTGACCCTAGGGGTTCGGGCCCGGCCCGGGAAACCCGGGATCCCGGGCCGGACCCGTCACGGATTCCGCCGCCGGGTACGGGTGTGGGTGGAGTTACTGGTGCGGCCCGCCCGCCCGTACCAACCCGGTCTCGTAGGCCAGTACCACCACCTGCACCCGGTCCCGCAGCCCCAGCTTGGTCAGGATTCTGCCCACGTGGGTCTTCACCGTGGCCTCGGAGAGGACCAGGTGGGCGGCGATCTCGCCGTTGGAGAGGCCCTGGGCCACCAGGACCATGACCTCGCGCTCGCGCTCCGTGAGGCGCTCCAGCTCCTTGTGCCGGGGCTGCCCGCCCGTCGACGGGAGCATCGGCGCGAACCGGTCCAGGAGGCGCCGTGTGGTCGACGGCGCGACCACCGCGTCCCCGCTGTGCACCGAGCGGATCGCGGCCAGCAGCTCCCCCGGCGGCACATCCTTGAGCATGAAACCGGACGCCCCGGCCTTCAGCCCGGAGAACGCGTACTCGTCCAGGTCGAAGGTGGTGAGGATCAGCACCTTCGGCGGGTTCGGTTCCGAGCAGATCCGGCGGGTCGTCTCGACCCCGTCCAGCTTCGGCATACGGACGTCCATCAGGACCACGTCGACCTCGGTACCGCGCAGCACCTGAAGCGCCTCGACACCGTCGCCCGCCTCCGCCACCACCTCCATGTCCGGCTGGGCGGCGAGCACCATACGGAAGCCGGTGCGCAGCAGCACCTGGTCATCGACGAGCATCACCCTGATCGAGGGCATCGGGATCCCTTCATGGACACCTGGACAAATCAATGGCGGTCGACATCGGCGTCAACATTGACATCAACATCGACATCGGGCGGGTCAGTGGGCCGGTTTCAGCGGCAGCAGGGCGCTGATACGGAAGCCTCCGCCCGGCCGGGGCCCCGCGTCCAGCGTGCCGCCGACCATGCCGATGCGCTCGCGCATACCGATCAGACCGTGGCCCTGCCCGTCCGGGCCGCCGTCCTCGTACAGCTCGTGCGGCGCGCCTTTGCCGTCGTCCTCGACAAGGAGGCCGAGGCCGTCGTCGAAGTAGACCAGGCGCACACTGGCGCCCGCGTTCGGCCCACCGTGTTTGCGGGTGTTGGTGAGGGCCTCCTGCACGATGCGGTACGCGGTCAGCTCGACGCCGCTGGGCAGCGGGCGCGGGGTCCCCTCGACCTTGTAGTCGACGGGCAGCCCCGCCGTCCGCACCTGCTCGATGAGTTCGTCGAGCTGGCCGACGTCCGGCTGCGGCACGTACTCGCCGCTCTCCTCGTGCTCCCCCGTGCGCAGCACGCCCAGCAGACGCCGCATCTCGGCGAGCGCCTGCCGGCCCGTCCCCGAGATGGTCTCCAGGGCCTTGCGCGCCTGGTCGGGGGCCGCGTCGAGCACATAGGCGGCGCCGTCGGCCTGGACGACCATCACGGAGACGTTGTGGGCGACCACGTCGTGCAGCTCGCGCGCGATGCGGGCGCGTTCGGCGGCGACGGCGACCTTGGACTGTGCCGCGCGCTCCTTCTCCAGGCGCGCCGCCCGCTCCTCCAGCTGCGCGAGATAGGCGCGGCGGGTGCGGATGGAGTCGCCGAGCACCCAGGCCAGCGCGAACGGCACGATCATGAAGATGGTGACCGCGAGATGGCCCACCGCGCTGGTGTTCGGCTCGGGCCACCGCAACTGCGCGAGCGGCGCCGCGACCAGACCGCCCGCGAGGGCGAACCGCGACGCCCAGCGGGCACCGTCCGCCGCGACGGTGTAGATGATCACCAGCATGGCGAAGTTCGCCGCCATCGCGGGCACGTCGAACACGAGCTGGACGACGCCCATGGTGGCGGCCACGACGAGCATGCGCTCGGGCATCCGGCGCCGCAGCGCGACCACCAGGCACAGCACCAGCGCGATCAGCACCGACGCCACGGGCTCCCGGTGCGGCGGGTTGTTCACCGTCTGGACCAGACTCACGCCGGTGATCCCGAAGAGGAAGACGGCCCAGAAGCTGTCGACCCACGTCGGGTGTCTGCGGAGAAAGTCGTAGAGGCGCTGCACGTAACCCAGCGTAGGTAGCCGTGTGGCGCCCCGGGGTCAACCGGAGGTTCGATCCGGAACCTGTACACGTACTCCCCAAGGTGGAGGCTCGCGAGGTTCGCCCATGGTTCGCCCGTGGTTCGCGCGTGGCCCGACGACCTAGCCTGGCCGCGTGAGGGATGACCGTGAGGGATGACACAGGGGGCGCGTGCCCGGAGGGCGACAGGGGCGCGCGAGGGTGGCGCGAGGCGGCCGACGAGGCGCTGTACGGGCCGTCGGGCTTCTACCGGGGACCCGCCGGTCCGGCGGCACACTTCCGTACGTCGGTGCACGCGTCGCCTTTGTTCGCGCGGGCGGTGGCACGGCTGCTGTGCCGGGTGGACGCCGCGCTCGGCCACCCCGCCGAAGTGGCGTTCGTCGACATGGGCGCGGGCCACGGCGAACTCGTGACGGGTGTACTGGCCGCGCTGCCCGCCGAGGTGGCCGCACGCGCGCGTGGGTACGCCGTCGAGCGCGCGGAGCGCCCCCCGGGCCTCGACCCCCGTGTCGCGTGGCGGGCGGTCCCTCCGGACGGCGTCGCGGGGCTGTTCTTCGCGAACGAGTGGCTGGACAACGTGCCCGTGGACGTGGTCGAGGTCGACTCCGACGGTGTGCCCCGTCTCGTACGGGTCCGCCGCGACGGCACCGAGACGCCCGGGGAGCCGCCGGCCGGGGCGGACGCGGAGTGGCTGGCGCGCTGGTGGCCCTTTCCGCCGGGGCCCGGCGGGAAACCGGAACCCGGACTGCGGGCCGAGATCGGCCGGCCGCGCGACGCTGCCTGGGCCGCCGCCGTCGCGACCCTCACGCGCGGCCTCGCGGTCGCCGTCGACTACGCGCACACCGCCGGCGCCCGGCCGCCCTTCGGCACGCTCACCGGCTTCCGCGCGGGCCGTGAGACGCCGCCCGTGCCGGACGGCTCCCGCGACCTCACGGCGCATGTGGCGCTGGACGCGTGCGCGCTGCCCGGCGGGCGGCTGACCCGCCAGCGGGCCGCGCTGCGGGCCCTGGGAGTGCGCGGAGACCGTCCGCCGCTGTCCCAGGCGTCGAGCGACCCCGCCGGGTACGTACGGGCGCTCACGCGCGCGGGAGAGGCCGCGGAGCTGACGGCGGCCGGTGGGCTCGGCGACTTCGGGTGGCTGCTCCAGCCCGTCGGATTCCCGGACGGACCCCCACCCGGCCTCCTGGACGACCTGCTCACCGGCGACGGCCGTACCGACTGCCTGCCCGCCGCCTCCCCGATAGCCGAGGGGGGCCTACTTGTCGATGTCCCCGACCACGAAGAACAGTGACCCCAGGATCGCCACCATGTCCGCGATGAGCGTCCCGGGCAGCAGCTCGGTCAGCGCCTGGATGTTGTTGAACGACGCGGACCGCAGCTTCAGCCGGTACGGGGTCTTCTCGCCCTTCGACACCAGGTAGTAACCGTTGATGCCGAGCGGGTTCTCGGTCCAGGCGTACGTGTGGCCCTCGGGCGCCTTGAGCACCTTCGGCAGCCGCTGGTTGATCGGCCCCGGCGGCAGCTCGGCGATCCGGTCGAGGCAGGCGTCGGCGAGGTCGAGGGCGTTGTGCGACTGGGCGAGCAGCACCTCGAAGCGGGCGAGACAGTCGCCCTCGGTGCGCGTGACGACCTCAAGGGTGTCCTGAAGCTCCCCGTACGCGAGGTACGGCTCGTCGCGGCGCAGGTCGAAGTCGACGCCCGACCCGCGCGCGATGGGCCCGCTCACGCCGTACGCGTGCACGGCCTCCGGCGAGAGCACGCCGACGCCCCGGGTCCGGCCCCGGAAGATCTCGTTGCCGAGGACCAGCCGGTCGTAGATGTCCATACGGGAGCGGACCGACGCGACGGCCTCCCGCGCGCGGGTGGTCCATCCGGCGGGCAGGTCCTCCTTGAGGCCGCCGACGCGGTTGAACATGTAGTGCATCCGGCCGCCGGAGACCTCCTCCATCACGGCCTGGAGTTCCTCGCGCTCCCGGAAGGCGTGGAACACGGGGGTGATGCCGCCGAGTTCCAGCGGGTACGAGCCGAGGAACATCAGATGGTTCAGCACCCGGTTCAGCTCGGCGAGCAGCGTGCGCGTCCACACCGCGCGCGGGGGGACCTCCATACCGAGCATCCGCTCGACGGCGAGGACGACGCCCAGTTCGTTCGAGAACGCGGAGAGCCAGTCGTGACGGTTGGCGAGCATCACGATCTGCCGGTAGTCACGCGCCTCGAACAGCTTCTCGGCGCCCCGGTGCATATAGCCGATGACCGGCTCCGCGTGCTGGATCCGCTCGCCGTCCAGGACGAGCCGCAGCCGCAGCACGCCATGCGTGGACGGGTGCTGCGGTCCGATGTTGAGCACCATGTCGGTGCTGTCCGCGGCGCCACCGATGCCGACCATGGTCTCCGTGGTGGGAGTCATGGCACCAGTCTCCCCTACGTAGGCTTGCGGCATGGAGACGGGGAGCGCGGGTATGGGCGGGGCGGAAACCACGGGGTCGGACGGGATCGGAAGCAGCGGGATGGACGGGACGACGGAAAAGGCCGGGGACAAGGCCGGTGAACCGGTGTGGACACCGCTGCCACCAGGGCTGCTACGGATGCGACGGCTGCTGCTCGTGCTGTGGCTGGTGCCGCTGACCGCCGGCACGGCCGTACTGCTGTGGCTGACGGCCGGCGCCGCCTGGGCCGCGTTCGCCGCGCTGCCGCTGGCCCTGCTGCTGTGGGGCTGGCCGCTGCTGGGCCGCAACTGGCGCTCCTGGCGGTACGCGGAGCGCGCGGACGACCTGCTGATCAGCCGGGGCGTCCTGTGGCACGAGGAGACGGTGGTGCCGTACGGCCGGATGCAGCTCGTGGAGGTCACGTCGGGCCCGTTCGAGCGGTACTTCGGCCTCGCGAGCGTTCAGCTGCACACGGCCGCCGCCGCGTCGGACGCCCTCATCCCGGGCCTCGACCCCGCTGAGGCGGAACGCCTCCGCGACCGCCTCACCGAGCTGGGCGAAGCACGATCGGCCGGGCTGTGACGGGGGCCGGAGAAGGCGTTCCCGTCGCTGCCGAGAGCATGCCGGTCGCCGAGAAGGGCGTACCACTGACCGGCGACGACGGCGGGCCGGTGGAGCGGCGGCTGCACCCCGTGACGCCCTTCCGGCGCGCGTGGGCACCGTTCGCCGTGCTCGTCGGACTGGCCCTGCACAACCCCGACCAGGCACAGCGGCGCCTCACGCAGCTCACCACGACGACCCTGCTGAGCGCGCTCGCCGCGATCGTCCTGGCCGGCGCGCTCTACGGCTTCCTGTCCTGGTGGTGGACGCACTTCTCGGTCACCGACACCGAACTGCGCATCCGCACCGGCCTGATCTTCCGGCGCACCGCCCACATCCGCCTCGACCGCATCCAGGCCGTCGACATCACCCAGCCCCTGCTGGCCCGTGTCGCGGGCGTCTCGAAGCTCAAGATCGATGTCATCGGCACGGACAAGAAGGACGAACTCGCGTTCCTCGGCGAGCGCCACGCGCGCGTGCTGCGCGCCGAACTCCTCGCCCGCGCCGCCGGATTCGCACCCGAGACCGCGCACGAGGTCGGCGAGGCCCCCGTACAGCGGCTCGCGCATGTGCCGCCGCGCATGCTCGCCGTGTCCGTGCTGCTCAGCGGGGGGCCCTGGCTGATGCTGATCGGCGCGGCCGTGGTGCCGACACTCCTCTGGTACGCCACCGAAAGCCCGTGGACGGTCATCGCCACCGCGCTGCCGCTCCTGGGAGGCGCAGCCGCGAACAGTGCGGGCCGGTTCGTCACCGAGTACGACTGGACGGTCGGCGAGTCACCGGACGGCCTCCGCCTCGACCACGGCCTCCTCGACCGTGCGCACGAGACCGTGCCGCCCGGCCGGGTGCAGACGGTGCGGATCGTGGAGCCGCTGCTGTGGCGCCGACGGGACTGGGTGCGGGTCGAACTCGATGTGGCGGGCTCGTCCAACTCCGTGCTGATGCCGGTGGCACCGCGCGCGCTGGCCGAGGAGATCATCGGGCGGATCCTGCCCGGCGTGCGGGTGCCGCGTGAGCTGTCGAGGCCGCCGCGCCGGGCCCGCTGGTGCGTGCCGCTGTGGTGGCGCGGTTACGGACTGGCCGTCACGGACACGGTGTTCGCGTCGCGCCACGGGCTGCTGCGGCGCAGTCTGTCGCTGATCCCGCACGCCAAGGTGCAGAGCGTACGGCTCACGCAAGGGCCCTGGCAGCGCTTCCACGGCCTCGCGGACGTCCATGTGGAGACCGGGGCGAACAACACCGTACCGGCCCACCAGAGGGGCGCTCAGGAGGCCGCAGCGCTGCTGCGGTCCCAGGCGGAACGGTCGCGTACGGGTCGGTTGACGGCGCGACCCGAGCGGTGGATGGCCTGAGGTAGGTCTTGCGGGTCGCGGGTTACGGATTACGAGTTCGGTTACGCCCGGAGGGCTGAGCGCAGGCCCGCCAGGTCTATCTGCTCGGTCTCGTCGTGCGCGGTCAGGTCGATGACCTGGCCGATGCCGCGGTCGGCGTCGCTCGACGGCTTGAACTCCGACTCGGCCTCGGCCTTGTGCACGGCAAGGGCCTCCTCGCCGACGACATCGGCGAGGTCCTGGTTCCGCACGGCCTCCAGGGCGGCCGGCTCCGGCTCGCCCTTGGTGCCGAAGAAGTCGAAGCCGCCCTCGACGGGCCGCCGGCGCGCGGGGGTCGGGGGGACGACGGCCGCGGCGGTGGGCACGTTGAAGTGACCGGTGGCGGTGGCGGTGGCGGCCGTACCGGTGCGCGCGGGTGAGGCGGCGGCGCGCTCATGGGTGTCGGCCGCGGGCGCTTTGGTCACCGTGCTCTTGGCAACGGCGCCTTTGCCGCTCTTCTCACCCTGGCCACCCTTGTCACCCCGGCCACCCTTGTCACCGTCGCCCGGCGCGCCAGCACCCGCGCCCGGTTCATCACCCGCACCCGGATCGTCGTCCGTGCCGGAGGGCCGCCCGAGCCGTTCCAGCGCCGCGTTGGCCCGCGCGTACAGCGGTGCGAGCGGGGGAACGGGCGCCGCCGCCGCTTCCGTGGCCACGCCGTCGACCGCCTCGGCGGCGTCGTCCTCGTCGGTGTCCTGGCCCGCCGGCAGTTCCCTCGCCGGGGCCGCCGCCTCGATGGCGAGCCTGCGGCGCCCTTCGAGTGCGCTGGCCCGCTCGGTCTCCGCCGTCGCGTACCGCCGCAGCAGCGCCGCGTGTTCATTGCGCAGGGACGCCAGTTCGGCACGCTTCGCGCGCAGCCGCTGCTCCAGCTTGACCCGCAGTTCGCGGGACTCCTCCAGGTCGCCCTCGACCTCCGCGACCCGTTCGTCGAAACGCCACTCGTCACCGGCGCGGGCCCGTATCAGCTCGGCGACGCGCCTGCCCGCCACCCGGTCCCAGCGGCGCATCACGACGGAGCCCACGACGGCCGCCGCCGCGGCGCCCCCGGCCAACGCGCGGAGCACCACAGGCTCCGCGACCAGCCAGGCGCCCGCGGCGCAGACGACGGAGGCTCCGGCGATCACTGAGGGGGGCAGCATCCGGTGCAACGGTGGGGAATGACGGTGACGTCCACGTGGCATGGCCAGAAACTTACCGCGCGTAGGGGAATGTTGCTGCCCCGCCCGGTAAAAACCCGGCGCCCGTTGCGCATTACTTCTTGATCAGCCCCTTCGACTCCAGATACGCCTTCGCCACATCGGCCTCCTTCTGGCGCTCGGCGTCGACCTTGCGGTTGAGTTCGACAAGATCGTCCGTGGTCAGCGTGCGCGTCAACTTCCCCAGGACGTCCGCTATCTCCTTGTCGCCCGCGTCCTTGGCGTTCACGACGGGGAGGATGTTGTCGGCGTTCTGGAGCTTCTTGTCGTCCTCAAGGAGCACGAGGTCGAAGTTCTTCAGCGTCGCGTCGGTGGTGGTGGTCAGCACGAGTTGGTCGGTGCCGTTCTTGACGGCCTGCTTGGCCTGCGTGGTGCCGACGCCCTTGGGGTCGATTCCGGTGACGTCGATCCCGTACGTCTTCTTCAGACCCGGTGCGCAGAAGGGCCGCGTCTCGCATTCGTCGCCGGCCGCGATCTTGACCTTTTCGCCCGACTTCCCCAGATCCGAAAGGGTCTTGAGGTCGTGCTTGTCGGCGAATTCCTTGCTCACCGCGAACGCGTTCTGGTCGACGGCCTCTCCGGCGGGCAGCACCTTGAGGCCCTGCGGTTCGGCGAGCTTCTTCAGCGCGGCGACCGTGGCGTCGAGATCGCTGGAGGCGACGGGCGCGGCGTCCGGGCCGTTCTGCTTCAGGTTGAGGAATTCCGCGAGGGTCGCCGCGTATTCCGGGACGACGTCGATCGCGCCCTTCTGGAGCTGCGGTTCATAGATCTCGCGGTTCTCGACGGTCTTGACCGATGTGGAGTATCCGGCGTCGCTGAGCACCTGCTTGTACAGCTCCGCGAGCACCTTGGCCTCGGTGAAGCCGGCCGCGCCCACCACGAGCGAGCCCTTCTTGCCGCTGTCCGCGCCTCCGGTGCCGCCGTCGCTCTCCAGGCTGTCCCCGCCGCAGGCGGCGAGCGCGGCCGTCAGCGCCCCTACGGCGACCGCGGCCACGGCGGTCCTTCGCGCTCTCACGCGCGTGCTGCTGTTGCGCATCCAACTGTTCATGTCACTTCACCTGTTCACGTTCGGGTTTTCGGATCACGTGTTTCGGATCACGTGTTTCGGATCTCATGTGTCGGGTTCTCAGCGCGCCGCGCCCGCGCGCCCCCGCATCGGGTCGAAGAGGCGGCCCGCGATCACGAGGACCGCTTCCACGAGGAGCGCGAGCGCTGCCACGAGGAGGGCGCCGGCGACGACCTGCGGGGTGTTCTGGAGGTTGAAGCCGGCCGTGATGATCCGGCCGAGGCCGCCCTCGCCGGCCATCGCGGCGAGCGTCGCGGTGGCGACGACCTGCACGGCGGCGGACCGAATGCCCGCGGTGACCAGCGGATACGCGAGGGGCAGCTCCACGCGCGCGAACACCTGCCGACCGCTCATGCCCATCCCCCGGGCCGCCTCCACGACCGCCCGGTCGACCTCACGCATCCCCAGATACGCGTTGGTGAGCAGCGGCGGCACCGCGAACAGCACCAGCGCGATGAGGGTCGGCAGATCGCCGTGCTCCCCCAGGGGCGTCAGCGTGAGCAGCACCAGGACGGCGAGCGTCGGCACCGCGCGCCCCACGTTGGAGATGTTCACGGCGAGCGCGCCACCCCGGCCGATGTGCCCGAGCCAGAGCGCGAGGGGCAGCGCGAGGGCGCAGGAGACGGCGAGGGCGACCCCGCTGAAGTACAGGTGCTCGGCGAGGCGGTTCCCCACGCCTTTGTCGCCCTGCCAGTTGGCGCCGGTGGTCAGCCAGTCGTAGGCGCCGGACAGGGCGTTCATATCGCGTTCATGCCTGGTTCGGCCGCCTTCTCGACATCGGTACGGGCATCGGTACGGGCATCACCACGGGCATCGGTACGGGTACGGGTGCTGAGGCGGGGTGTGCGGGGGCGGCGGCGGTTCGTCCGGGTCCAGGGCGTGAGCAGCCGCTGGAGGCCGAGCAGCAGCAGGTCCGCGACGACGGCGAGCAGCACGCACAGCACGGACGCCGTGAGCACCTGGGACTTGAAGGAGGTGTCCAGGCCGTCGAGTATCAGCGTGCCCAGGCCGCCGTAGTCCACGAGGGCGCCGACCGTCGTCAGGGCGACCGTCGAGACCGTGGCGATCCGGACGCCCGCGAGCAGGGCGGGCAGCGCCAGGGGCAGTTCGACCTCCCACAGCAGCCGCAGCGGTCCGTACCCCATCCCGCGCGCGGCCTCACGGGCGTCCTCCGGGACGGCCTGGAGGCCCAGCAGGATGTTCCGCACGAGGATCGTCAGCGAGTACAGCACGAGGCCCGTGACGACGAGGGCCGCGGAGAGGCCGAAGACGGGCAGCAGCAGCGAGAACATCGCGAGCGACGGAATCGAGTACAGCACCGTCGTCACGCCGAGGATCGGGCCCGCGAGGGCGCGGCGGCGGCGCGCGAGGAGGGCCAGCGGCAGCGCGACGGCGACCCCGATGGCGACGGAGGCCACCGTGATCCCGATGTGCTGGACGGTGGCGTCGATCAACTCCTGGCTGCGGGAGCTTATGTATTCCCCGCAGATCCAGTCGTTCGCCACCATGCAGTTCTGTTCACTCACCCCGACCCACCTCCCCCGGATCCCCTCGTACACACATCTGTCAACCTTGGTATTCGGTCGTTCTTGCGACCCTAACCCCGACCACTGACAATCACCGAGAGCCGTCGTACGGGCGCAACATGCCCTTCACAATGCGCGCACCACAATGGGGACCCATGATCCGGTTCGAGAACGTCACGAAGCGCTATGCCGATGGCACCACGGCCGTCGACGACCTGTCCTTCGAGGTCGGCGAGGGTGAACTCGTCACGCTCGTCGGCCCGTCGGGCTGCGGCAAGACCACGACCATGAAGATGGTGAACCGGCTCATCGAGCCGACCAGTGGCCGGATATTCCTGTCCGGCGACGACATAGCCGAAGCGGATCCCGTGGAACTCCGGCGCCGTATCGGCTATGTGATCCAGCAGGTCGGTCTCTTTCCGCACAAGACCGTGCTCGACAACACAGCCACCGTTCCGCATCTGCTCGGTGTAAAGCGGTCGAAGGCGCGGGAACGGGCCGCCGAACTCCTCGACCTGGTCGGCCTCGACCCGGCCGTCTTCGGTGGCCGCTACCCCGAGCAGCTGTCCGGCGGGCAGCGCCAGCGGGTCGGCGTCGCCCGCGCGCTGGCGGCCGATCCGCCGGTCCTGCTGATGGACGAACCCTTCGGCGCGGTCGACCCGGTGGTGCGCGAACGGCTCCAGTCGGAGTTCCTGCGGCTCCAGCAGTCCGTACGCAAGACCGTGCTGTTCGTCACACACGACATCGAGGAGGCCGTCCGCCTCGGCGACCGCATCGCGGTGTACGGGAGCGGGCGCATCGAGCAGTTCGACACCCCTACGACGGTGCTCGGGGCTCCGGCGACGGACTATGTGGCCGACTTCGTCGGTGCGGACCGGGGGCTGAAGCGGCTCTCCGTGACGCCGATCGAGGAGAGCGACCTGGAGCAGCCGCCCGTCGTGCACCTGGATGATCCGCTGCCCAGGGAGCTGGACGCGCGCTGGGCGGTCGTCCTCGACGGCGACGACAACCTTCACGGCTGGATCTCCGAGGAGCACGCACGCGGGCGCGAGGGGACGGTGCGGGCGTATGCGCGGCGGATGGAGGCGTGGCTGCCGCTCGGTGCGTCACTGAAGCAGGCGTTCGCGACGATGCTTCAGCATGACGCCGGGTGGATCGCGGTGATCGACGAGAACAGTGAGGGACGGTTCCTGGGGGTTCTGACGCCCGCGCGTCTGCATGAGGCGCTGCGCCGCTCGACGGTGGCGGAGGCCCGGGACATCTCCCGCGCGGAGGTCGCGTTGGAGACGGTGAGCGGAACCAGGGCGTGACCGCGGAGCGCCCGGCGGGTCACGCCGTGTTGTCGTCCTCGTCCTCCGGGAGTTTGCAGACCCGCTCCAGGAAGAAGGCCGCCGCTATGACGGCGATGCCGGCCAGGACCGAGAAGCCGGCGTAGAACGCCTGGTCGCGGCGGGTGGGGATGTCCAGGGAGCCCAGGAGGAACACGCCCACCCCGCCGTAGAGACCGGAGACCAGGGCGGCCACCAGGGCGCTCGCCTGGCCGAAGACGACGGCTCGGGCCGCCATCAGCGGGTCGACGCCCTTGGCGCCGGGGCGCCGCTCGCGCTGGGCGCGGAGCCGGGACCGCAGCGACAGTGCCGTCGCGAGCAGGACGACGGCGATCACCGCGAGGACGATGGGGGCGGCGATCGGGACCCGCGGCAGGGTCCCCACCGAGTCCCAGAGGCGCGCGCCCGCCCACGACACCACACCCGCCACCACGAACAGGCCCGCCAGGGTCCTGAGGCGCAGTTGTTTCACGTCGTCCCTTCGTCGCCCTCGTCCCGCCCTCGTCTCCACAGACCTTAACGACTACTCGGGCAGCCGGAGTTCCAGGTCATCGCGGGCCGCGACACTGTCACGGGTGACCATGTCGAGCAGCCGGGCCACGGGCCCCCGGCCGGGCAGCTTGGCCTCCGGCTCGACGTCGGCCCAGGGGGCGAGGACGAACGCCCGCTCGTGCGCGCGCGGGTGGGGCAGGGTCAGCACCGGATCGTCGGAGACGACATCGGCGTACGACACGATGTCCACGTCGATGGTGCGCGGGCCCCAGCGCTCGTCCCGCACCCGGTGGAACGCCTCCTCCACGGCGTGCGCCCGCTCCAGGAGCGAGCTGGGCGGGAGGGTGGTCTTCACGACCACGACGGCGTTGAAGTACGTCGGCTGCGATGCGGGGTCGACGCCCCAGGGCGCCGTCTCGTACACCGGCGAGACCGCCTTGACGCGCAGGCCCGGGGTGTCCTCCAGGGCGTCGATGGCGCCCTGGAGGGTCTCCAGGCGGTTGCCCAGATTGCTGCCGAGGGCGATCACGGCGCGCTGGGGATTGCTGAGGGTGGTGTCGGCGGCGTCCACTTGCGCCACCACGGACGCGGGCACCGGCTGGACGGTCGGATCGCTCTGCCCCTGGGCGAAGAATGCGGTCATACTCGGCTCCGGGTGATGGTGACGGTCACGTCGTCGAAGGGGACGGTGATCGGGGCGTCCGGTTTGTGGACACAGACCTCGACCTCCTGGACCCCGTCGTGCTTGAGACATGTCTGGGCGATGCGCTCGGCCAGTGTCTCGATCAGGTCGACCGGCTCGCCCTGCACCACGGCCACGGTCTCCTCCGCCACGATGCCGTAGTGCACGGTCTTCGCCAGGTCGTCGTCGGCCGCGGCGGGCCGGGTGTCCAGGCCCAGGACGAGGTCCACGATGAAGGTCTGGCCCTCCTCGCGCTCCCGGGCAAAGACGCCGTGGTGCCCGCGGGCCTTGAGGCCGCGCAGCGCGACACGATCCACGCGAATCACTCCTGCAATCGTCGTTGACAGCCGGTTCGTCCCGAATGCGGTCGGTGCGTTCAGTGCGGTCGGCGCCGTCCCGGCACACCGGCTGCGATCGAATCTACCTGCGAGCACCGACAGTGCCCGCCCGCGGGTGCCGGGTGTTCCGCTCGGGCGACGGGACGCCGCCCGGGGGAACGTGGCTGCTCACGGCCGGGGAGCCGCCCCTACCCAGGGCAGTGGGCGGCCAATCCCACTGAGGTGCCTACGGGGGCACCTACCCACTCAGGAGGGTGTGTCGTCCGTCTCGTCGTCACTGGTTTCGGCGAGTACGGGTGACGCGTGGTGGGACCAGAGCTTCCAGCCGCCGGGTGTGCGGCGGAACACGTTCGTGGCGACGACGAGCTGTCCGACGAGCGGCCCCAGCTCCTCGCCGCCCTCGGGCGCGGGCCCGCCGCTGAGGATGTTCTCGGTGCAGGTCACCAGCGCGGTGCCGTCGAAGACGGAGACCTGGACGTCGGTGAGGAAGAACTGGATGTACTCGGTGTTCGCCATGATCAGCGCGTACGACCGCAGGACCTCGCCGCGGCCCGTGAGGACCGGCCAGCCTGGGTGGACGCAGGAGATCGCGGGTTCGTCACCGGACGGACCGGACGCGTCGTCTTCATCGGACATATCGGATACGTCGGATGTGCCCGAGAGGCCGTGGCCGGACGCCCCGTAGCCCTCCGGGAGGTCGCCGATGTTCAGCCACAGGTCGGACACGGCGTCGAAGTCGCCCTCCTCCATCGCCTCGTAGAAGGCGGTGTTGGCGGCTTCGACCTGTTCGAGGTCGGTGTCGGGTGTGTTCACCGGGCGGCCTCGACGGCCCGTGCGACGCGTACGGCGTCGGCGGTGGCCCGTACCTCGTGGACGCGGACCGCCCAGGCGCCGCGGTGTGCGGCGATGGCGGAGACCGCGGCGGTCGCGGCGTCGCGTTCGCGCGCGGGCGGGGGCGCGCCTTCGGGGCCCGCGAGGATGCGGCCGAGGAAGCGTTTGCGGGAGGCCGCGACCAGGACCGGGTGGCCGAGGGCGCGCAGCCGGTCCAGGTGGGCGAGGAGGGTGAGGTCGTGCTCGGCGTCCTTGGAGAAGCCGAGGCCGGGGTCCACGACGATGCGGTGCGGTGCGATGCCGCCGGCGATGACGGCGTCCACGCGCGCGTGCAGCTCGTCGACGACTTCGGAGACGACGTCGGCGTAGGTGCCGCGTATGTTGCCGCTGCCGCCCTCCATGAAGCCGCGCCAGTGCATGACGACGAAGGGGGCGCCGGCCGCGGCGACGGTGGGGACCATCGCGGGGTCGGCGAGGCCGCCGCTGACGTCGTTGACGAGGGTGGCTCCGGCGGCCAGTGCCTGTTCGGCGACGCGGGCGCGCATGGTGTCGACGGAGACGGTGACGCCTTCCGACGCGAGGCCCCGGACGACGGGTATGACGCGGCGCAGCTCCTCGGTCTCGTCGACCCGGGTGGCGCCGGGGCGGGTGGACTCGCCGCCGACGTCGACCAGGTCGGCGCCCTGGCCGACCAGGTCGAGGCCGTGCTTGACGGCGGCCGTCGTGTCGAACCAGCGCCCGCCGTCGGAGAAGGAGTCCGGCGTCACATTGACGACACCCATGACCGCGCAGCGGTCCCACACGGGAAGCCCGTCGATCCGGCCACGGCCCTGGTAGGTACTCATGGCTTCCAGCCTAGGCCCGCGTACGGGGTGCCCCCCACCCTGCGGTTACGGAAGCCGGTGCCGGTACGGATGCCGGTGCCGGTACGGAAGCCGGTCGCTGTTCCGATGCGGGTCACGCCGCCCGTGCCTCGCGGTCCAGGCCTTCGTGGGCGCACGGGCGCCGGGTGCGGCCCCGGGGGTGCAGGAAGCGCGGCAGGCCGACGTTCACGAACCCTTCGGCGCGCATCGCGGCGAAGCCGATCCGGGGGAGGTCCCTGGTGTGCCGGAAGACCACGAAGCGGGGCTCCCAGCGGGGGCGGAACTTGGCGTTGAAGCGGTACAGGGACTCGATCTGGAACCAGCGCGACAGGAACACGAGCAGCCCGCGCCACGCGCGCAGGAACGGGCCCGCGCCGATCTTCTCGCCGCGCGCGAGCGCCGCGCGGAACATCGCGAAGTTGAGCGACACGCGCGCGATGCCGAGTCCGGGGGCGGCCTGGAGGGCGGCCACGATGAGGAGTTCGTTCATCCCCGGGTCGGCGGAGCGGTCGCGGCGCATGAGGTCGAGCGAGACGCCGTCCTTGCCCCACGGCACGAAGTGCAGGACGGCCCGCAGATCGCTGTGCGGCCCGTATTCGGTGATGAGGGCGTCGGCCTTGTGGGCGGTCGCGACGAGGCAGTCCCCGTCGGCCGCGTCGCCGATGCGGCCGAGCGCCATCGAGAAGCCGCGCTCCGTGTCGGTGCCCCGCCAGGCGTCGGCGGCGCGCCGGATGCGGTCCAGCTCCTGGTCACCGAGGTCACGGACGCGCCGTACCCGGGTCTCGTAGCCCGAACGTTCGATGCGTTTCACCATCTGGCGTACGTTTCGCATCGCACGCCCGGACAGGGAGAAATCCGCGACATCCACCACCGCCTCGTCGCCCAGTTCGAGGGCGTCCAGGCCGGTCTCGCGGGTCCACACCTCGCCGCCGGTCTCCGAACAGCCCATCACGGCGGGCGTCCAGGAGTGTGCCTTGGCCTCGTCCATGAAGCGTTCGATGGCGCCCGGCCAGGCCTCGACGTCGCCGATGGGGTCGCCGCTGGCGAGCATCACGCCGGAGACGACGCGGTAGCAGACGGCCGCCTTGCCGCTGGGCGAAAAGACGACGCCTTTGTCGCGGCGCAGCGCGAAGTGGCCGAGCGAGTCGCGCTGCCCGTGCTTGTCCAGGAGCGCCCGCAGGCGGACCTCGTCGTCCTCGGTGAGCCGGGCGGCGGGGTGTTCGGGCCGGAAGGCGAGGTAGACGGTGGTGAGGGCGGTCAGCAGGCCGAGGGCGCCGAGTGAGGCGGCGACGGTCCATGAGGTGGAGCCGGTGTAGTCGACGGGTCCCTCGACGCCGAAGAGGCCGTACAGGACGTGTTCCAGGCGCTCCGCGAGGCTCGGGTCGCCGACCACCCGCTTGGGGTGCACGCTGACGATCAGCAGGCCGAGGAGCAGGGAACCGGCGCCCATGAGGACGAAGTTGGCCAGCGCCCGCCAGCGGCTGCGCGGGTCGGGCAGCGCGGCGAACTCACTCCGATGGCGCAGCAGCAGCGCGAGAAGTACGAGCGGGATCAGGACGCCGATGAGCGAGTGGCGGTAGGCGAACTGGGCGAGGGCTCCGGCGGGCAGCAGCACCACCGCGGCCCGCCACGCGCGCCTTTTGTTGCGGCGCAGCCCGTGCGCGAGGAGGAGCAGCAGGACGCCGACGCTGATCGCCAGGGCGGCGGCGAACGGGCCCAGGGCGCCCGGGAGTACCTCGGCGATGGCGTGCATACGGCTGTGCCGGAAGCGCGGGAAGACGCCGGCCGCGATGTCCAGGAGCCCGACGAGGGTGCACGCGCCGGCGACCAGCGCGGGGACGGACTCGGGGCGCGGCCCGCGCGGGGTGACCTTGCGCAGGGCGTGGCGTACGCGCGCGGGACGCCTCTCGGGCGCTGCATCTGCTGACGCCGCCGAGCGGCGCGTTTCCGGCTCGGATACGGACGGAACCCTGCCCGACATTTCCCCATCTATCCTGACAGACATCGCATCCCGTAGTTCTGCGAGAGACCTTGATTCCGGAGCCGGCCGGCTCCGGTGCTGTGGCGCCCTCTAGGACGGAGCTTCGACGGGGCGGGTTCACTCCGGAACCGGAAAACCGGCACAAAAACTGCAAAGAAGCAGGTCGAAATACAGGCATAAAGACCGACAGAGAGTTAATGCTGACGCAGAGCTGGTCGCAGGACCGGGTCGAGGGCTGGATGCAGGGCTGACGGCACAGGCGGGAAACACCGGATGGGTCTGACGAGCAACAAGGTGCTGGCGTTGGCGGCGGTACTCGCCGTGCTGCTGTTCTTCGGCACGATCTGGATCTGGCCCCGGCTGGCGCGGCGCTCCTGGCGGGCCGTCGTCGGACGGGCGGCGCTGCTCCTCGCCACCCAGTTCATGATCTTCGCGACGATCGGCGTCGCCGCGAACCAGGCGTTCGGCTTCTACGCGTCCTGGGCGGACCTCTTCGGCCAGGAGAAGGGCCAGGGCGTCGTCCACGACTACGGCTCCGGCGGCGCCCACGCGCCCCTGCGGCTCACCGGGACCCAGACGGTCAACGTCTCGGGCGGCGCCCGCCCGGACGTCGGCGGCCAGATCCAGCAGGTCGACCTCGTCGGCCCGGTCTCCCACATCGCCACACCGGCGTACGTGTATCTGCCGCCGGAGTACTTCCAGCCGCAGTACCAGAACCGCAGGTTCCCGGCCACGACCGTGCTGACCGGTTACCCGGGGACGGCCGCCGCGCTCATCAAGGGCCTGCACTACCCGCAGACCGCCCACCAGTTGGCGGCGGCCGGCCAGATGCCGCCGATGATCCTGGTGATGCTCCGGCCCACGGTGGCGCCGCCGCGCGACACCGAGTGCGTCGACGTCCCGAACGGGCCGCAGACCGAGACGTTCTTCGCGAAGGACCTGCCGGATGTCGTCGCGGGCCACTACCGCGTCGACCGCAGGCCGGGCTCCTGGGGCATCATCGGCGACTCGACCGGCGGCTACTGCGCCCTCAAACTCGCCCTGCACCACCCCCAGGTGTACGCCGGCGCGGTGGCCCTGTCGCCGTACTACACGGCGGCGAACGACGCCACGACGGGCGACCTCTTCCAGGGCGACCAGACGGAAAGGGACCGCGCGAACCTGATGTGGTTCATGGAGCACGAGCCCGCCCCCCGCACATCCCTGCTGGTCACCACGAGCAAGCAGGGCGAGCACAACTACGGCGACACGATGAGGTTCATCGACCTGGTCAAGTCGAAACCCCCCACGACCATCGCATCGATCGTCCTGGAAAGCGGCGGCCACAACTTCAACACCTGGCGCAGGGAGATCCCTCCGGCGATGCAGTGGCTGGGCACGAAACTGGCGGACCGGTAGCCCCGCAGGTCACCTCGCCATGATCAAGCTCATCGCCTCGGCCCGCGTGGCCGGAACCCGTAGCTGTCCCCGTACCGCCGACGTGATCGTCTTGGCGCCCGGCTTCCGTACGCCCCGCATCGTCATGCACATGTGCTCGCACTCGACCACCACGATCACCCCGCGCGGCTCCAGGATCTCCATCAGGGAGTCCGCGATCTGCGTCGTGAGACGTTCCTGCACCTGGGGGCGGCGGGCGAAGACGTCGACCAGGCGGGCGAGCTTCGACAGGCCGGTGATCTTGCCGTCGGTGGACGGGATGTACCCGACGTGGGCGACCCCGACGAACGGGACCAGGTGATGTTCGCAGGAGGACATCACCTCGATGTCCTTCACGAGGACCATCTCGTCGTGCCCGAGGTCGAACGTCGTCGTCAGCACATCCGACGGCTTCTGCCACAGCCCCGCGAAAATCTCCCGGTACGCCCGCGCCACCCGCCCCGGAGTCTCCCGTAGACCCTCGCGGTCCGGGTCCTCGCCGACGGCGATCAGGAGTTCGCGGACGGCGTTCTCGGCGCGCTTCTCGTCGAACTCGCCTATCGCGCCCTCGCCGTCCAGCGTCACGGGGTCGGTCATGGTTTCGCCTCGTTCCTGTGCGGGGGCCGGGGCTCGTCCGCGCCCCCCTGTGGTGCCGTGCCGTACGGGCACGGACAAATGCCGCGCCCCCCAGGCTAGAACCTGGGGGGCGCGGCATCCATTCCGGCCTGGTGAGACGACCGTCACCGTCCCGTCAGCCCTCGGACCGCCGGTCCTCCGGCTTCGGGGACGCCTCGGTCGGCGGCACCACGGGGGTGGTGTCGGTCTTGGCGCCCGCGGTCACCGCGGGGGCCGACCCGTTCGTCAGCGACAGCTCCTTGGGGGAGAGCACCGGCGGGCGGGTCGACGGCGTACGCCGTGAGGAGCCCGTCCACGCGGGGCGGGCCGGGCGCTTGGTGATGGCGGTGAAGATCTCGGCGATCTCCTCCTTGCCCAGCGTCTCCTTCTCCAGAAGCTGAAGCACCAGGTTGTCGAGGACGTCGCGGTTCTCGACGAGGATTTCCCACGCCTCGTTGTGCGCGTTCTCGATGAGCTTCTTGACCTCTTCGTCGACGAGGGCCGCGACCTCTTCCGAGTAGTCGCGCTGGTGCCCCATCTCCCGGCCCAGGAAGGGCTCGGTGTTGTCGCCGCCGAACTTGATCGCGCCCAGACGCTCGGTCATGCCGTACTGCGTGACCATCGCGCGTGCGGTGGTCGTGGCCTTCTCGATGTCGTTGGCCGCGCCGGTCGTCGGGTCGTGGAAGACCAACTCCTCGGCCGCGCGCCCGCCCAGCATGTACGCGAGCTGGTCGAGCATCTCGTTCCGCGTGGTCGAGTACTTGTCCTCGTCGGGGAGCACCATCGTGTACCCCAGGGCGCGGCCCCGGGACAGGATGGTGATCTTGTGGACCGGGTCGGAGTTCGGGGAAGCCGCCGCGACCAGGGCGTGTCCGCCCTCGTGGTACGCGGTGATCTTCTTCTCCTTGTCCGACATGATCCGGGTCCGCTTCTGCGGGCCCGCCACGACGCGGTCGATGGCCTCGTCCAGCATCTGGTTGTCGATGAGCTTGCGGTCGCTGCGGGCGGTCAGCAGCGCGGCCTCGTTCAGCACATTGCTGAGGTCCGCGCCGGTGAAGCCCGGAGTGCGCCGCGCGACGGCCGACAGGTCGACGTCCGGGGCGACCGGCTTGCCCTTCTGGTGGACCTTGAGGATCTCCAGACGGCCGATCATGTCCGGGCGGTCGACCGCGATCTGCCGGTCGAAACGGCCGGGGCGCAGCAGCGCCGGGTCGAGAATGTCCGGCCGGTTCGTCGCGGCGATCAGGATCACACCGCCCTTGACGTCGAAGCCGTCCATCTCCACCAGGAGCTGGTTCAGGGTCTGCTCACGCTCGTCGTGCCCGCCGCCGAGCCCGGCACCACGGTGCCGGCCGACCGCGTCGATCTCGTCGACGAAGACGATCGCCGGGGCGTTCGCCTTGGCCTGCTCGAAGAGGTCGCGCACCCGGGACGCACCGACACCGACGAACATCTCGACGAAGTCGGAACCGGAGATCGAGTAGAAGGGGACCCCGGCCTCACCGGCGACGGCGCGCGCGAGGAGCGTCTTGCCGGTACCGGGCGGGCCGTAGAGCAGGACGCCCTTGGGGATCTTGGCGCCGACGGCCTGGAACTTCGCCGGCTCCTGGAGGAACTCCTTGATCTCGTGCAGTTCCTCGACGGCCTCGTCGGACCCCGCCACATCGGCGAACGTCGTCTTCGGGGTGTCCTTGGTGATGAGCTTGGCCTTGGACTTCCCGAAGTTCATGACCCGGGAGCCGCCGCCCTGCATCTGATTCATCAGGAACAGGAAGACGACCACGATCAGGACGAAGGGGAGCAGCGAGAGCAGGATCCCGAGGAACGGGTTCTGCTTCGACGGCGAGACGGTGTACCCGTCCGCGATCTTCTTGTCCTGGAACTTGGTCTGCAAGGTGTTGGCGAGGTCGGCGCCCTGGGTGCCGATGTAGCTCGCCTGGATCTTCTGGCTGCCTTCGACCTTGTTGCTGCCACTCAGCTCGACCTTGATGGTCTGTTCATCACCGGTGGTGAGCTTGGCCGACTTGACCTTGTCCTCGTTGATCGCCTGAATGACCTGGCCGGTGTCCACCGTCTTGTAGCCGCCGGACGAACCGACGACCTGCATCAACACGACCACGGCGAGGACGGCCAGCACGATCCACATGACCGGCCCACGGAAGTATCGCTTCACGTCCATCCATACGGAGCGGTGTCGCCCCGTCCCTCCTGCCATAGTGAGTTTGATAAAGACTGTTTTGAAGACTGCTCTTCGGACGGTACCCCAGCATTGTCACCCGAAGGCGCAGGGGACGGCCGCCGAACCAGTCTTCGCATGCTCCAACGGCGGGAACAGGTTCTGGGTTCCCACCAAGGTCCCACCGGATTCCCGGCGAGTCCCCGAGAATACGGCGCGGGGCGGTTCAGCCGCCGTAAACGTGGGGCGCGAGCGTACCGACGAAGGGGAGATTGCGGTACTTCTCGGCATAGTCCAGGCCGTATCCCACGACGAACTCGTTGGGGATGTCGAAGCCGACCCACTCCACGTCGATCGCGACCTTCGCCGCCTCCGGCTTGCGCAGCAGCGTGCACACCTTGAGGGACGCGGGCTCACGCGATCCGAGGTTGGAGATCAGCCAGGACAGGGTGAGCCCGGAGTCGATGATGTCCTCGACCACGAGCACGTGCCGGCCCTTGATGTCGGTGTCCAGGTCCTTGAGGATCCGGACGACGCCCGAGGACTGGGTGCCCGCGCCGTACGACGACACGGCCATCCAGTCCATGGTCACCGGGGTGGACAGCGCACGCGCCAGGTCCGCCATGACCATCACGGCGCCCTTGAGGACACCGACGATCAGCAGGTCCTTGTCCGCGTACTCCGCGTCGATCTTCGCGGCCAGCTCCGCCAGCTTGGCGTCGATCTCTTCCTTGGTGATGAGCACCGACTTCAGGTCGGTGCCCATGTCTTTCGCGTCCACCCGCATCACTTTCGGTCGTCCGAGCCGCCGGTTGAGCCGCCGTCGCGGGGCTCGTCTCAGCCTTGCCGAATCACCAGTCTGCCACCCTGCCGCTGAGCGACGACCTTGCCCGGGAGATTGATGGCTCCCTGGCCGCGCCAGCCGGTGATCAGGCGGTCGAGTTCCTCGATGTGACGGGCGAACAGCGAGCCGGCCGGCGCACCCGCCTCGATCGCCGCGCGCCGCAGGATGCGGCGGCGCACGGCGGGCGGCAGCGCGAACAGCTTGGCGCATTCCAGCCGGCCCGCGGGGTCGCGTACCGCGGTCTCGGCCTGGGCGGCCCAGGAGTCGAGGGCGTCGGCGTCGTCGCGGGACAGCTGGGCCGTACGGGCCAGGGCCTCGACGACGCCTTTGCCGAGAGCTTTCTCCAGGGCGGGCAGGCCCTCGTGGCGCAGCCGGGAGCGGGTGTACGCGGGGTCGGCGTTGTGGGGGTCGTCCCAGACGGGCAGATGCTGGACGAGGCACGCCTTGCGGGCGGTCTGCCGGTCGAGGTGGAGGAAGGGGCGCCGGTAACGGCCGCCGGCCCCCGAGACCGCGGCCATGCCCGACAGGGAGCGGATGCCGGAGCCGCGGGCCAGCCCGAGGAGAACGGTTTCGGCCTGGTCGTCGCGGGTGTGGCCGAGCAGGATCGCGGCGGCGCCGTGGAGTTCGGCGGCGGCGTCCAGGGCGGCGTACCGGGCGTCGCGGGCGGCGGCTTCGGGACCGCCGTCGCGGCCGACGGTCACGGCGACGGAGTCCACCGGGTCGAGGCGCAGCGCGGTGAGCCGCGCGACGACGTCGGCGGCGCGGAGGTCGGAGCCGGGCTGGAGACCGTGATCGACGGTGATCCCACCGGCGCGGATGCCGAGTTTGGGGGCTTCGAAGGCGAGGGCCGAGGCGAGCGCCATGGAGTCGGCGCCGCCGGAGCAGGCGACGAGCACGAGGGGGGGCCGCGCGTCGCGGGGGGTGGCGGGGTGGCCGTGATCACCGGGGCCGCCGGGGGCGACGGCGGTTCGGGCGGCTCGGGGGGTGGTGTCGGGGCGCTGGGCGAGTTCGTTGAGGACGTCGTGGAGTACGCGGCGGACCGCCAGGCGTATCGCCGCGACCGCAGGATGGGGACCCATGTCCGGTTCCCTTCGTGAAGTTCGGGGGGTGTGGCTCGGTCACTCAGAGTGTGTCGATGGTGACAGAGCCGAGCCGTTCCCCGAGCATTGCACGCCTACCCATCGCTCACGGTCCCTCGGACGGGTGATTACGGGGGCGTTCTTCTGTCGTCGGCCGCATGGCGCTCAGGACTCTGCCTTACGGTGCACCCTCGCGACCCAGTCCGCCGGTTTGCCGATCTCCGCCTTGGTCGGGAGCGTGTTGGGGGAGGTCCAGACCCGGTTGAAGCCGTCCATACCGACCTCTTCCACGACGGCGCGTACGAAACGTTCGCCGTCCCGGTACTGGCGCAGTTTCGCGTCCAGGCCGAGGAGTTTGCGCAGCGCCAGGTCGAGGCGGGACGCCCCGCGGGCGCGGCGCTGCTGGAACTTCTCGCGGATCTCGGCGACGGACGCCACGACGTCGGGGCCGACGCCGTCCATGACGTAGTCGGCGTGGCCTTCGAGCAGGGACATCACGGCGGTGAGACGGCTGAGGATCTCCCGCTGGGCGGGCGTCTGGACCAGTTCGACGATGGACCGGCCCTCGTCCTCCTCGTCGTCGGTACGGCCGCCGGCCAGGGACTGGGCGGCCTCCCTGATGCGTTCGAGAACGGTCATCGGGTCGACCTCGGTCTCGGCGAGGAACGACTGGATTTCGCCCTCCAGGTGGTCGCGCAGCCAGGGCACGGCCGTGAACTGGGTGCGGTGCGTCTCCTCGTGGAGACAGACCCAGAGGCGGAAGTCGTGGGGGTTCACGTCGAGTTCGCGCTCGACGTGGACGATGTTGGGGGCGACCAGGAGGAGCCTGCCGCCGCCGTTCGCGGCGGCCGGGAGGTCGCGGGTGGCGGGGGCGAAGGTCTCGTACTGGCCGAGGACGCGGGACGACAGGAACGACAGGAGCATGCCCAGCTCGACGCCGGTGACCTTGCCGCCGACGGCGCCGAGTACGGCGCCGCCCGGGGTGGAGCCGCGGCGTTCCTGCATCTTGTCGAGGAGCGGTTTGAGGATTTCGCGGAATCCGGCGACGTTCGCCCGGACCCAGCCTGGTCGGTCGACGACGAGGATCGGCGTGTCGTGCACGTCCCCGTCGCCCATCCTGGTGTACGTCCGGACGTGTTCCTCGGACGATTTGGCGTGCCGGCGCAGCTCGGCGACGACGGCGCGGGCCTCGTCGCGGCTCACCTCGGGTCCCGGCCGCACGAGCCGGGTCGCGGTCGCCACCGCGAGATTCCAGTCGACCATCTCGGCACCACCGATGCTCGTCATGCGTCAACGGTACGTGGTCGGCTCCGCCTACGGTGAGGGATAACCCCACGCTTTCCCCGCCACCCGGCCTAACCAGGGCCCCGAACGCCCCCATCCCCACCCCCCGCCCCCGGTGCTCGGCCCCGGCCCCCAGCCAGAAGCAGGAACAGGGTCTGCGCCCCAGCCCCCACCACCCCGGCCGCTCGGCACCGCCGGAATGCGCCGTCCCGCGTCCTGCCGTCGCGGCGGAGAAAAGGGGTGGTGGAGAAAAGGGGCGGTGGAGAACAAGGGGCGACCGGACTGCCCTCCCCCCGGCCGTCTCCCGCCCACGCCCCCAGCGCGAGAACCCACAGGAGCTGCAACCCCGCCCCCACCAACCCGGCCGCTCGGCACCACCGGAATGCGCCGTCCCGCGTCCCGCCGTCGCGGCGGAGAAGAGGGGGCGGTGGAGAACAAGAGGGGCCTGGGCTGCGCACCGGCCGACCTGCTCACCCGCCCAGGCCCGCGGCACGAAGACCACCAGGGCCATCGCCCCAGCCCCGCCACCCCGGCCGCTCGGCACCGCCGGGAACGGACCATCCCGCGTCCCGCCGTCGCGGCGGCGGATGGGCGGCGGCGGAGACGAAGGCGTGAGAGAAAGCGGGCGGCGGCGAAGAAGGAGCGACCCGACCTGCACACCCGCCCTCCCTCTCACCCCGCCCACACCCCCAGCGCCAGAACCCACAGGAGCTGCACCCCGGCCCCCAGCACCACAGCCGCTCGGCACCACCGGAATGCGCCGTCCCGCGTCCCGCCGTCGCGGCGGAGAAAAGGCGGCGGCGGACGCATGGGGGGCCGGGCTGCGCGGCTGCTGTCTCTCCTGGTCCCTGCTCGCTGGGGGTGCTCCACGGGCGCCCAGCACCGTTGATCTGGTTTGTCCCTGGGGCTGCGGCACGCGAGAAGGGGGGGGTGGGTGGGGCAAAAAGCTGTCGCGCAGCGGCAGGTTCGGGTTAGCGGCAGCCGCAGTTCGCCAGAGTTGTGGCCAGGTGGTCCAGGGTGGATTGGGTGGTGGTCGGGTCCGCTGAGGGGCCGTCCGACATGAAGGTGAAGGTGAGGAGGCGGCCGTCGGCGTCGACCACTGTGCCGGCCAGGGTGTGGACACCGGTCAGGGTTCCTGTTTTGGCGCGGACCACACCCGTTCCGGGGGCGTCCGGACCGTCGGCGTAACGATTTCTCAGGGTGCCGGTGAAGCCGGCGACGGGCAGGCCGGTGAGGACGGGCCGCAGCTCTGGGCGGGCGGGGTCGGCGGCGCGGGAGAGGAGAGAGGTCAGCAGGTCGGCCGTCAGACGGTCGGCCCTGTCCAGGCCGCTGCCGTCGGCGAACCGCGCCCCACCGAGCGGAAGTTCCAGCTTGTCCAGGGCCCGGTGGACCGCCTTGCCGCCCCCCTCGAAGCTGGCCGGCTCCCCCACCGCGACGGCCGTCTGCCGCGCCAGCGCCTCCGCGATGTCGTTGTCGCTGTTCGTCAGCATCCGCTCCACCAGCGCGGACAGCGGCGCCGACCGGACGGCGCCCAATTCCTCCGCCCGCCCCGACGCCTTCGCGCCCACGGGCTCGCCCTTCGTCCGGACCCCCCGGTCCCGCAGCAGCTCGGCGAACTTCCGCGCCGCGTCCCCCGCCGGATCGGTGCTCCGGGGCGCCGTACCGGACGACGAGTCGTCGAGCCGCCCCTCGTCCACCATCAGGGCGCTCACGGGCGCGATGTTCTCGTTCGGGCCGATCGGGTGGGTGGGCGGACCCGCGTACAGGGAGGTGTCGTACGCGACCGTGACCTCCGTCGTACCCCGGGATTTCAGGGCGCTCGCCGTCTCGTCGGCCAGGGTGCGCAGCGACGCGTTGCCGGCCGCGTCCGCGCGCGCGGTCAGCGTGGGGTCGCCGCCGCCGACGAGGACGACCTCCTTGGCGTCCGGTTCGGCGACGGTCCGGGTGGTGATGCGGTGGTCGGCGCCGGCCGCCGAGAGCGCGGCGGCGGCCGTCGCCAGCTTGATGGTCGACGCGGGGGTCAGCGCCGCACCCTCGTCGCGCCCCCACAGCCGCTCCCCGGTCACCGCGTCCACGACGGCGGCGCTGCGCCGGGTGCCGGCCGGCAGGGAGCCGCCGAGCAGCGGCTCCAGGACGTCGCCGAGCGCCCGCCCGGTCGGCACCGGGGCGCCCCCGGTCGGGGCGCCGAGCGCGGTCAGGACGGACGGCGCGCTGGGCGCGGCCTTCGGGACCCCCGTACCCGTACGCCCCGTACCGCCGGTAAGCCCCGTACCGCCGCCACCGTCGCCGTGATCTGTGCCACCCTCGGCCTCGCGCTCGGCCGCCCAGTCGCGCTCGGCCGTGCGCTGGCCCGAGGAGTCCCAGGGGCCGGCGACGGCGATCGACCCGGCGGCGACGGCCAGGCCGACCACGGCGGCACCCGTTGTGACCTGCCACGTCCTGAGCTGTCCGGGGCGGACCGACCGCAGGGCCGACAGGTGGGTCACCGAGCGGCGCGCGATCCGTACGGCGCGCGGCCACGGCTTCAGCTCCGGCACGACCGACCAGCCCCTTTCGCGATCACACACTTGCGTGAGGGACACTTAATCACTGCGTCTTGCCTGAAAGTGTCACGAGACAGTGTCACGAAGAATGATGTGCTGATCATGGAGGAGCCACCGGTGGAGTTCGACGTCACGATCGAGATTCCGAAGGGTTCGCGGAACAAGTACGAGGTGGACCACGAGACCGGTCGGATCCGCCTGGACCGTCGGCTCTTCACCTCGACCAGCTACCCCGCCGACTACGGCTTCGTCGAGAACACCCTCGGTGAGGACGGCGACCCGCTGGACGCGCTGGTCATCCTGGACGAGCCGACCTTCCCGGGCTGCCTCATCCGGTGCCGCGCCATCGGCATGTTCCGCATGACGGACGAGGCGGGCGGCGACGACAAGCTGCTGTGCGTGCCGGCGTCCGACCCGCGCGTGGAGCATCTGCGGGACATCCACCACGTGTCGGAGTTCGACCGCCTGGAGATCCAGCACTTCTTCGAGGTCTACAAGGACCTGGAGCCCGGCAAGTCCGTCGAGGGCGCCAACTGGGTGGGCCGTACGGAGGCCGAGGTCGAGATCGAGCGGTCCTACAAGCGCGCCGAGGAGTCGGGCGGCCACTGAGCCACCGACCGTCGTACGTACGGGCCGTGTGTTCCTGAGGGGGCACACGGCCCGTTCTGGTGCCCGTGCTCCCGTACTCCGGTTCTGGTGCGCGTGCTCATACTGGGCATACGAACTACGGCCGTACCCCCGATTCGACTGGGACGTAGTGGGTGAGTGAGCAGGAGTCGTCCGAGGACCGCGACCGGAAGCCGTCGTCGGACGAGGCGCGCAGCGCCTTCAGCCAGCCCGCCGGTGTGCAGCCGCAGGCAGCGGCGGCGCCGGAGGGCGAGTCGCAGACGACGTCCGAGTTCGCGGTGCCGGACGGTCTCGCGGCGCCGCCGGCCACCCTGGCAACCCCGGCGGACGAGGGCTCGGCGTTCAGTACGCCCCGTACCTACAGCGCGCGGTCCGCGCCGCCCGCCTTCACTCCGCCGTCCGGTGTGCCGGTGGTGCGGCCGGCCACGGAGGCGCCCTGGCAGGACCGGATGCGCACGATGCTGCGGATGCCGGTCACCGAGCGGCCCGCACCGGAGCCGGCGCAGCGGCACGGGGACGAGTCGGTACCGGCCGTTCCGCGCGTACTCGACCTGACGCTGCGGATCGGGGAGCTGCTGCTCGCGGGCGGTGAGGGCGCCGAGGACGTGGAGGCGGCGATGTTCGCCGTGTGCCGGTCGTACGGGCTCGACCGCTGCGAGCCGACGGTCACCTTCACGCTGCTTTCGATCTCGCACCAGCCGTCGCTGGTGGAGGACCCGGTGACGGCTTCGCGGACGGTACGCCGCCGGGGCACCGACTACACGCGGCTCGCGGCCGTGTTCCGGCTGGTGGACGACGTCAGCGACCCGGAGACGGAGGTGTCGCTTGAGGAGGCGTACCGGCGGCTCGCGGAGATCCGCCGCAATCGGCATCCGTACGCCGGATGGGTGCTGACGCTGTCCAGCGGGCTGCTCGCGGGCGCGGCGTCGGTGCTGGTCGGCGGTGATCTGATCGTGTTCGTGGCCGCGGCGGTGGGGGCGATGCTGGGTGACCGGCTGGCGTGGCTGTGCGCGGGGCGGGGGCTGCCGGAGTTCTACCAGTTCACGGTCGCCGCGATGCCGCCCGCCGCGATGGGGGTGGCGCTGACGCTCGCGCACGCGGACGTACGGGCGTCCGCCGTGATCACCGGTGGGCTGTTCGCGCTGTTGCCGGGGCGGGCGCTGGTGGCGGGGGTGCAGGACGGGCTGACCGGCTTCTACATCACGGCGGCGGCACGGCTCCTTGAGGTCCTGTACTTCTTCGTCGGCATCGTCGTGGGCGTGCTGATCGTCCTGTACTTCGGTGTCCGGCTGGGCGCCAAGCTGAATCCGGATGCGGCGCTGCTGGTGATCGAGCGGCCCGGGTGGCAGATCGCGGCGTCGATGGCGTTGTCGCTGTGTTTCGCGGTGCTGTTGCAGCAGGAGCGGTCGACGGTGCTCGCGGTGACGTTGAACGGGGGTGTGGCGTGGGTGGTGTACGGGGCCCTTCACTACGCCGGTGGGATCTCGCCGGTCGCCTCCACCGCCGTCGCCGCCGGGCTGGTGGGGCTTTTCGGGCAGTTGTTCTCGCGGTACCGGTACGCGTCCGCGCTGCCGTATGTGACGGCGGCGATCGGGCCGCTGCTGCCCGGTTCGGCGACGTACTTCGGGCTGCTGGCGATCGCCCAGAACAACATGGATGCGGGACTGGTCTCCCTCACGAAGGCGGCGGCCCTGGCCATGGCCATCGCGATCGGCGTGAACCTGGGCTCGGAAATCTCCCGCCTCTTCATCCGCATCCCCCGGGGAGCCCCGGTGGGCGACCGCAAATCAGCGAAGCGGACGCGGGGTTTCTAAGGAACGTGGGCCACGGAAGTCCCCGCCCACCCGACTCCCGCACCGACGCTCCCACCCACCCACCCAAAAGCCAGCAAGCCTCGCTCCCCCCACACCCGAAACCCCGAATCACACGGCTCGCCACCACGGACACGGCGGGAAAGAAACGCCGCGACGCACGCGGAACAGACACGGCCGAGGCAAGGCGAAGCGCCCGCTACGCGGGCAGAACAGACGACGCCAGGACAAGGGCCATTGCACCGCCGGTCCACGCCGCGGTGGCACACCACCGTCGCGGCGGGAAAGAAGAACGGACGCGGTCGAGCCCCGCCCTACCCCGGGCCCCGCCCACAACCCCCCACACCCCCGACCACCGGAACCCGGGCGCCCCACCCGGGCGACCAAACATCCCCCGCTACCGCCTAGCGTGCCGCCCCCGCTGAGGGTTCTCCGGGGACGACCCCGACCCCTGGTCGCCCGACTCCGCCGCCGCCTTCTTCGAGCCTCGGCGGGCCCGCCAGAATTCGATGATGATCGGGACGACCGAGATGAAGACGATGAGGATCAGGATCGCCTCGACGTTGTCACGGACGAAGGTGTGCTTGCCGAGCCATGCGCCGAGGAGGGTGACGCCGGCGCCCCAGAGGATGCCGCCGAGGATGTTGAACGTGATGAACGACCGGTACCGCATGCCGCTGACGCCCGCGATGATCGGCGTGAACGTCCGGACGATCGGCACGAAGCGGGCCAGGACGAGCGACTTCGGGCCGTGCTTCTCGAAGAATTCGTGCGCCTTCGCCACGTTCTCCTGTTTGAACAGGCGTGAGTCCGGCCGGTTGAACAGGGACGGGCCGACTTTCTTGCCGAAGAGATAGCCCGCCTGGTCCCCGAGGATCGCGGCGATGCAGATCAGTACGCACACCAGCCACAGCGGCATGTCCAGCTGCCCCGTGGTCACCAGCAGACCGGTGGTGAAGAGCAGCGAGTCACCCGGCAGGAAGAACCCGATGAGCAGGCCCGACTCGGCGAAGACAATGATCAGCAGGCCATAGATTCCGAACTCGTTCAGCAGGTAATTCGGGTCCAGCCAGCTCGGTCCGAGAGCAAGCGTCATCACGGTTCCGGGCTCCTGAGGGGTGAAAGGGGTGGACGGCTGTCCGTGCGCCGCCAAAGCTATCAACGCCAGGCGACACGCTGGGGTTCCACCCAGCCCCCTGGAATCCGATTGTTTTCCCGGTGTGCGGGCGACCCGCCGTACGGCCAAGCTGTGCGGGACAGCATCGCGCGCCGGCGCGGGCGTCCCGGAAGGTGGATCGCGTGGGTATCGAGGAGTACGGGGGCGGCATGAGCCCCCAGTCCGACGTGCTGGTGGTGACGACGAACGACGTGCCCGGCTACCAGGTGACGCGGGTCATCGGCGAGGTCTTCGGCCTCACCGTGCGCTCGCGCCACCTCGGCAGCCAGATCGGCGCCGGGTTGAAGTCGATGATCGGCGGCGAGCTGAAGGGCCTCACGAAGACGCTGGTGGAGACTCGTAACCAGGCGATGGACCGGCTCATCGAGCAGGCACGCGCGCGGGGCGCCAACGCCGTCCTCATGTTCCGCTTCGACGTGACGGAGGCGGCGGACGTCGGCACCGAGGTGTGCGCCTACGGCACCGCCTGCGTCATCAGCCCCCTGTAGCGGCCGGAACCACGACCAACTTCATGTCCTGCGCGCGGCGTTCGCGAGAATCGCCGCGCGCAGGTACGCCGCGAGGCCCGGCTTCGCCTTGTCGATGTTCCGCGTGAACCGCTCGTCGGCGATGTACATCTCCGCGAGACAGACGTGCATCTCGTACGGGCACGTGTAGTGGTGCCGCGTGATCTGCCCGCGGTGGTCCTCGGCGGCGTCCATCGCGGCCTCCGAGTCCGCGGGCTCCCCGGCCTCCATCAGCGCGACGAACCGCCGCGTGAGCGCGTCGGCCTCTCCCTGGATCCTGGCCCAGTCCTCCTTGGTGTACGTGGCCGCCTTGCGCTGCGACTCCGCGTAGGCGTCGGTGTCTCCCCAGCGCTGTTCGACCTCGTCGGCGTACTGGTCCGGGTCGAAGTCCCCGAACACCTCGAACTTCTCCTCGGGCGTGAGGTTGATGCCCATCTTCCGTGCCTCCATGGCGGTTTCGACGGCGGCGGCCATCCGCCGCAGTTTCTCGATACGGGCGGTCAGCAGCTCGTGCTGACGGCGCAGGTGCGCGCGCGGGTCGGCGTCGGGGTCGTCGAGCAGGACGGCGACCTCCTCCAGCGGGAAGCCGAGTTCCCGGTAGAAGAGGATCTGCTGCAGCCGGTCGAGGTCGGTGTCGCTGTAGCGGCGGTGTCCCGCGTGGCTGCGCCCGCCCGGCGTGAGCAGGCCGATCTCGTCGTAGTGGTGCAGCGTCCGCACCGTGACACCGGCGAACCCGGCGACCTGCCCCACGGAGTAGTTCATGACACGCTCCCTCCTTCCGTCCGCGCGGGCCTTCCCTCCGCTCAGGGTGGCTCCTCACGTCGCGTGAGGTGCAACCCCGCTTTATCGTGGGCCGTGCCCGTAGCCACCCCGTCACCCACCGTGAGGGAGGCCCCGCCGTGCCCCTGCACAAAGGTTCCGGCAAGTCCGACGAGCGCCCGATGTCGGTCAACCCGTTCTTCGGTGACGCCAACCCGGTCGGTGCCATGACCGACGCCCCGCCGAAGCACCGGCTCCCGGACGGGCCGCTGACGCCGGCGAGCGCGTACCAGTTGGTGCACGACGAGCTGATGCTCGACGGGAACTCACGGCTGAACCTGGCCACCTTCGTCACCACCTGGATGGAGCCGCAGGCCGGGGTGCTGATGGCCGAGTGCCGCGACAAGAACATGATCGACAAGGACGAGTACCCGCGCACGGCGGAGCTGGAGCGGCGCTGTGTGGCGATGCTCGCGGATCTGTGGAACGCGCCCGACCCGTCGGCCACCGTCGGCTGCTCGACCACCGGTTCGAGTGAGGCGTGCATGCTCGCCGGGATGGCGCTCAAGCGGCGCTGGGCGCTGCGCAACGCCGACCGCTACCCCTCGCGCGAGGCCCGCCCGAATCTGGTGATGGGCGTCAATGTGCAGGTGTGCTGGGACAAGTTCTGCACCTTCTGGGAGGTCGAGGCCCGGCAGGTGCCCATGGACGGCGACCGCTACCACCTCGACCCGCGCGCGGCGGCCGAGCTGTGCGACGAGAACACGATCGGGGTCGTCGCCGTCCTCGGCTCCACCTTCGACGGTTCGTACGAGCCGGTGAAGGAGCTGTGCGCCGAGCTGGACGCCCTCCACGCGCGCACGGGGCTCGACATCCCGGTCCATGTGGACGGCGCGTCCGGCGCGATGGTGGCGCCGTTCCTCGACGCGGACCTGGAGTGGGACTTCCGGCTGCCGAGGGTCGGCTCGATCAACACGTCGGGGCACAAGTACGGGCTTGTGTACCCGGGGGTCGGCTGGGCGCTGTGGCGATCGGCGGCCGAGCTGCCCGAGGAGCTGGTGTTCCGGGTGAACTATCTGGGCGGTGACATGCCGACGTTCGCCCTGAACTTCTCGCGGCCCGGCGCGCAGGTAGTCGCGCAGTACTACACGTTCCTGCGCCTGGGCCGTGAGGGGTTCCGCGCGGTGCAGCAGACCACCCGGGACGTCGCGATGGGGCTCGCGCGGCGGATCGAGGCGCTGGGCGACTTCCGGATGCTGACGCGGGGCGACGAACTGCCCGTGTTCGCGTTCACGACGAAGGACGACGTGAAGGCGTACGACGTCTACGACGTGTCGCGGCGGCTGCGCGAGGCGGGCTGGCTGGTGCCCGCGTACAGCTTCCCGGCGAACCGTGAGGACCTGTCCGTGCTCCGGGTGGTGTGCCGCAACGGTTTCTCGGCCGATCTGGCGACGCTGTTCCTGGGGGATCTCAAAAGGCTGATGCCGGAACTCCGGGGCCAGCCCCATCCGTTGACCAGGGACCGGGCCGCGGCGACGGGCTTCCACCACTGAGACGCCCCCTGCGGGGAAGCCCACCACCGCGACCCGTCCGCTACTTGCTGAGCGCCCCGAACTTCCGTACCGCCAGCGGGAAGAACACCGCCACCATCAGCAGCGGGAACACCACCGCGAGCGCGCCCGCGTGGTCGGCCGCCCAGGACGTGCCGGTGCCACCGGGGTTGCCGAACAGGTCGCGTACGGCGGTCGCGGTCGCGGACATCGGGTTCCATTCGACGGCCGCGCCGAGCCAGGACGGCATGGAGTCGGGTGTGGCGAGGGCGTTGGACAGGAAGCCCACGGGCCAGACCAGGATCTGCACGGCCTGCACCAGCTCCGGCTTGCCCGCGACCATCGCGAGGTGGATGCCTAGCCACAGCATCGCGAACCGGAGCAGGAGCAGCAGCCCGAAGCCGCCGAGGAGAGCGGCGAAGGAGCCGTCCCAGCGCCAGCCGATCGCCAGGCCGACGCCGAGCATGACCAAAAGCGCGGCAGCGGACTGGAGCATGTCCGCGACCGAACGCCCCACGAGAACGGCGCCCTTGGTCATCGGCATCGATCGAAACCTGTCGATCACGCCTTTGTTGAGATCCTGCGTGACCGCGACCATCGTGGCGTCCAGACCGAAGGCCATGGTGAGCGCGAGCATGCCGGGCACCAGGAAGTCGACGTAGTCACCGGACACGCCCCGGCCGCCGCCGATGAGGAAGCCGAACATCAGCAGGAGCATCACCGGGAAGGCGAGGCCGACGACGACCTGGACGGGCTGTCGCGCCCAGTGGGCGAGTTCGCGCCGGGTCATCGTCCAGGAGTCGGCCAGCACCCACCCGATCCGGCCGCCCCCGCCCCCGCCGTCGACGCCCCCGCCGCCGCCCCCACCGCCACCATGCGCAACGGCCACCCCGCCGCCGACCTCGGTCTGATACGTGGTCATGCCGCCCCCTTCGTCAGGTTCAGGAACACTTCGTCCAGCGTGGGCCGCCGTACGGCCACGTCCTCCGCCTCGATACCGGCCTCCTCCAGCGCGCGCAGGGTCCGGGTGAGCGCGGCCATGCGGTCGGCGACGGGCGCGCTGAGCAGCCGCCGGTCCGCGTCCACGACGGCGCCCTCGGGCAGCAGCCGGGCCGCCGCGTCGAGTTGGGCGGTGTCGCGGACCACCACGTCGATACGGTCGCCGCCCGTCCGCGACTTCAGCTCGTCGGCCGTGCCGTCGGCGATGACCCGCCCGTGGTCGACCACCGAGATGCGGTGCGCGAGCTGGTCCGCCTCCTCCAGGTACTGCGTGGTCAGCAGGACGGTGGTGCCGCCGCCGACGAGGGAGCGCACCGCCGACCACACCTCGGCGCGCCCGCGCGGGTCGAGTCCGGTCGTCGGCTCGTCCAGGAACAGCACCGCCGGTTCGGTGATCAGCGACGCGGCGAGATCCAGCCGCCGCCGCATGCCGCCGCTGTACTGCTTGACCGCCTTGCGGCCCACGTCCGCGAGCCCGAACCGGTCGAGCAGTTCGGCGGCCCTGGCCCGCGCGCGGGCGGCGCCCAGGTGGTGCAGCCGTCCGAACATCTCCAGGTTCTGGCCGCCGCTCAGCTCCTCGTCCAGCGCCGCGTGCTGGCCGAGCAGTCCGATCCGGCGGCGTACGTCGTCGGCCTGGGTGCGGACGTCCCGGCCCGCCACCTCGACCCGGCCCTCGTCGTGCCGGAGCAGGGTCGCCAGGACCCGGACCAGGGTGGTCTTGCCCGCGCCGTTGGGACCGAGGACGCCGTGCACGGTGCCGCGTGCGACCCGCAGATCGAGTCCGTCGAGTGCGCGTTTCGTCCCGTACCGCTTGTGTGCACCCTCCACGACGATCGCGTCGCCGCCGCCCGGGTCCCCTGACCTCACTGAGCCCACTTCGCCCTCCACCATCAGCCACCTTCCCCAGTAATCAAACTTGACTACCGGCCCGCGACCATATTCCCTCCACCTCGATTGGTCAAACTTGATTAGCTGGAACAGCCGGCCGAATCCGGCTCAGCCACGGTCCCCGGGATGCGTCTCGCCCGTCGCATACGGGTTCTCCTGGCCCTCCGTGAGCACCCCGACGAACGGCTCGCCCTCACCGGCGAACGTGTACGCGCCACCCTCGATCCGCTCGATCAGACCCCGCGTCCACTCGGCGCCCCCGTCGGCCGTGTGCAGCCACATGTTCATGATCTCGCCGATATGGCCGTACTGACCGGGCCCCTCCTCCGGCACGTAGTGCTCGACCACGGCCGCGCGCCACTCCTCGATCCCGCGCACCCGCTCCTTGAGCAGCGCCACGACCTCGTCGCGCTCCAGCTCCACGAGCAGCCCGAGCGCGGCGGACAGCACGTCGGTCCTCTGGTCGTACTTGGTCAGGGCCTCGCGCAGCAGCGTGAGGAACTCCTCCTCGCCGCGCTCGGTGATCTCGTACTCGACGCGGGGCGGGCCGCCGACGGTGGACGGCGCGACCTCGTGCGCGAGCAGGACGCCCTGCTTGGCCATCTGTTTCAGGGCGTGGTAGATCGACCCGGGCTTGGCGTTCGACCACTCGTGGGCGCCCCAGTACTCCAGGTCGTTACGCACCTGGTAGCCGTGCGCCCGCCCGTGCTGACGAACGGCCCCGAGCACGAGCAGACGGATCGCTGACATGTGATCCACCCTAGAGCGCCGACCCCACCCACCCGGCCCCGCCCCGCGTCACACAGCCCGAGGGCCACCGCGCCGCGCCGCCCCGTCCAGATCAAGCGCCACTGCGACCGATGTGCTCGATATGGAGCGTGCCCGTGTCCGAGTCGACGCGATAGAGAATGCGCCAAGGACCGTGACGCAGGCGCCGGTGAGCAGTGCCCCAGGCACGGGATCCCTCGGGTCGATCATTCTCCGCGAGTTGATCCGTGGCCCGCAGGAGCGCATCGACACCTTGCGGATCGTCCTTGAGGTGCCCCGCAGCGGCGTCGAGTGCCGCAGGCTCCCACGACACCTGCCAGGTCACTCGCCCCTCCCCGCCGCTTCCAGCAGTGCGCGGCGCGCCTCGGCGTGAGGAATGGCGGACTCGGCCCGCCCCAGCGCACGATCGCGCTCCAGGCGGGCGAGCGCGAGGGCGTCCTCCAGGTCTTCCAGCTCCGCCGGAGAAATGAGGACGGCGGCCGGAACGCCGCGATCGGTCAGCGTGATGTGCTCATGCTGGGCCGCCCGGCGGGCGAGTTCACCGAGCTTGCCTCTGGCTTCCGCGATGGGATACGTAGCAGACATGCATCTACTGTACACCTACATTCACATCTGCCTCGCCCCACACCACTCAGCCCTGGCCTTCCTCAGAGCGGGAACGCGCTGCGGCCGTGCTGGACCGACACCCACTTGCGGGTGGTGAAGGCGTCGACCGTCGACTCGCCGTTCAGGCGGCCGAGGCCCGACTGCTTTTCGCCGCCGAAGGCGATCATGGGCTCGTCGCGGACGGTGGTGTCGTTGACGTGCATCATGCCGGTGTCGATGCGGTGCGCGAAGTTCACGCCGCGCTCGGCGTCCGCCGTGTGCACGGCGCCGCTCAGCCCGTACGGGGTGTCATTGGTGATGCGTACGGCCTCGTCCTCGCCGTCGAACGGGATCAGCAGCGCCACCGGGCCGAAGATCTCCTGCCGCAGCAGCGGCGAGTCGGCGGGGAGCCCGGTGAGGACCGTCGGCTCGACCAGGTTGCCGATCGTGCGGCCCTCGACCAGGGCCGTGGCGCCCTCGGCGAGCGCCTGGTCGACCAGGCCGCTCAGCGCCTCGGCCTGGAAGTCGTTGATCACCGGGCCGATATGGGTGTCCGGGTCGCGCGGGTCACCGGTGTTCAGCTCCCGCACCCGGGCGACGAACTTCTCCGTGAACTCCGGCTCCAGAGTGCGGTCGACGAGGATCCGGTTGGCCGCCATGCAGACCTGGCCCTGATACGCGTACCGGCTGAAGACGGCCGCGTCGACCGCGTAGTCCAGGCCCTCGTCGTCCAGGTCGTCCAGGACGACGAGCGCGCTGTTGCCGCTCAACTCCAGGATGGACCGCTTGAGATGGCTCGCCGTCACGGCCGCGACATGGCGGCCGACGCGGTCGGAGCCGGAGAACGAGACGACCTTGGGGACCGGGTGCTCGATGAGCGCGTCACCGATCTCGGCGATGTCCGTCACCAGCACGTTCAGCAGGCCGGGCGGCAGGCCCGCGTCCTCGAAGATCTTCGCGATCAGGCCACCGCCGACGACGGGGGTGTTCTGGTTGGGCTTGAGGACCACCGCGTTGCCGAGGGCGAGCGCCGGCGCCACCGACTTGAGGGTGATCAGAAAGGGGTAGTTGAACGGGCTGATGACCGCCACCACGCCGACCGGCAGCCGGTATACCCGGTTCTCGCGGGTCTCCTCGCGGGACGGCACGATCTCGCCGTCGAGCCGCATCGCGAGCTGCATCGCCTCCCGCAGGAAATCGGCCGCGCCGTGCACTTCCTGCTGGGCCTTGACCCGGGTACCGCCGAGTTCGTCGATGATGGCCTCGACTATCTCGTCCGCCCGTTCCTCGGTGATCCGCAGCGCCCGCTCGATCACCTTTCGCCGCGCGTAAGGACTCGTGGCTCCCCAGGACTTCTGCGCGCGTTCGGCGGCGCGATAGGCCGCGTCGACCTCGGCGACCGTCGCGACGGTGATCGAGGCCAGTTTCTCGCCGTTGTAGGGATTGAAGTCGATGATGTCCCACGAGCCGCTGCCGGTCCGCCATTCGCCATCGATGTACTGGTGGGCCAGGTCAGTGAAGAAGGACATGTGATCCCCAACTCAAAAGGCAAGCGCGGGCGCAAGCGCCTGATGAGACGTCATCGTACTTGTGTCTCATGAAAGTTGAAGCAGTCCACGGAGGAGATCACGGGTCTGGGACGGATCAGGACTGTCCGTCCTGAGCAGTTCCATGGCCTTTGCGTAGTGTGCGACTTCTTCTGGCTTGTCCACATAGAGGGCGCTGGTGAGCTGTTCCAGATAGACCACGTCGGAAAGGTCGGATTCGGGAAAGCTCAGCATCGTGAAACTTCCGCTCTCACCGGAGTGCCCGCCGAAGCTGAACGGCATCACCTGAAGCGTCACGTTCGACCGCTCCGACGCCTCGATCAGATGCTGCAACTGGCCGCGCATCACCTCTCGGTCGCCATACGGCCTGCGCAACGCGGCCTCGTCCAGGACGACATGGAAGTGCGGGGCCCGCTCCGACACGAGGATCTTCTGCCGTTCGAGGCGCAGCGCGACCCGCCGGTCGATATCGGCGGTGTTCGCGCCCTTCGTCCCGCGCGAGACCACCGCGTGCGCGTACGCCTCCGTCTGGAGGAGGCCGTGCACGAACTGCACCTCGTACACCTGGATCAGTGAGGCGGCGCCCTCCAGCCCCACATATGTCTGAAACCAGCCGGGCAGCACATCCGAGTAACTGTGCCACCACCCCGCGACGTTGGCCTCCTTGGCGAGTGCGAGGAGCGACCCGCGCTCCGCGTCGTCGTTCACGCCGTAGAGCGTCAGCAGATCTTCGACGTCCCGCGCCTTGAAGCTCACCCGTCCCAACTCCATGCGGCTGATCTTCGATTCGGAGGCCCGGATCGAGTAACCGGCCCGCTCTCTCGTGATGCCGCGCGCTTCCCGCAGTCGCCTGAGTTGTGAGCCCAGCAGGATGCGCCGCACCACCGAGCCTCCCCCCGCGCCTTCGGTCTGGGGGTACCCCCAGGACTCGCCTGCGGTCACTTCGTCAGCCTCCCCAACGTGTCAGGGGGCGAAGTCTGCCACTAAAACCTTCCAGCCCGTACTCGTTCGGTTACGGAAATGGAAAGCCTGCGAAAGTCCTGGACAGAAAGTCTGCGGAAGAAATCGGCGATAAGTGGTATGGGATCGTCCATTCCCGGCGCGTGCACGTGCATCTGCCCTTGCATCTGCTGTACGCATTCGGAACCATGGCACGCGCACCACCGCAGCAACCGCAGTAGCGCTACGGCCGCGAATCACGGGAGTGCCTCGCATGGGGATGAATGGATCGACCATGCTCGAACCGTTGAGGCAGGGGCTGCCCCCGATGGAGCCGTCGGCCGTCTCCAGCGCGGCGTCGTGCGCACTGCCGGCCCGCTACGAAGCGGTCGGCGAAGCCCGGAGATTCACCCGGAGAACGCTGACCGACTGGGACGCGGCCGAGCGCTTCGACGACATATGTCTCGTCGTCTCGGAGCTGGTGACCAACTCACTGCGCCACGCACTGCCGTCGGACATCCCCCGTACGGAGGACCCGCCGGTCCGGCTGCATCTCATGCGATGGGCGTCCCGGCTGGTGTGCGCGGTGCGCGACCCCAGCGAGGAGAGCCCGATCGCACGGGCCGAGGTGGACGACTGCGCCGCCGAGTCGGGGCGCGGCCTGTTCCTGGTCGAGTCGTTCAGCGACGGCTGGGGCTGGCATCCGCTCGCGGGGGCACCCACGGGCAAGGTCGTCTGGGCCCTGTTCCGCCTCTGACCCACCTCACCGCCGCCGGTACGGACGCGGCCCCCGCCCGGGTCTACGCGGGTCGACCCCGCCCCCTGTAACGTTCGAGGCCCTCTGGAACGTTCCAGCAGATCAGGGCCCGGCGACCAGATGGTCGAACTCGCCGTCCTTGATGCCCAGGAGCATGGCCTCGATCTCGGCACGCGTGTAGACCAGCGCCGGACCGTCCGGGAACCGCGAGTTGCGTACGGCGACCCCGCCTCCCGGCAGGCGCGCGAACTCGACGCAGGAACCCTGCGAGTTGCTGTGCCGGCTCTTCTGCCAGACCACCCCATGAAGCTGTGTGGCGGCCATGCCGTTGTACACGTCGTGCACAGGTCGCTCCCCGGTGGTGCAGTGGCTGATGTGGCCGATGCGGCTGATGTGACAATTGCTGTACAGGTCAACTGCTCCGGATCATAACTCTGTTTCTCATGCAGATGCATGGGCAAATGCACGTGCACGCGGGGTGGTCTCTTGGTTACAGCTTTACTGTCCCTTGACCTTGCTTCCTGGCGGCTCGGAAGGCTCTCTTCGCTCGCGTGCCGGTTCAGCGCCTGCCCCGACACCCGCCCGACATGCGCACTCCTCTGCCCGAGACCGCATGTACACGATGAGACGCACTCCGGGGCCAGGATGTTCCAGCGTTCACATAGTGGACTCGGATGAGTGGTTCGTGTTCACGTTCTCACCGCTTCCCCACAGGGGTTCGTAGAGATCGAGCCACGCGCGCACCTCCGCCAGCGGGGCGGGCTCCAGCCGGTGGATGCGCTGCCGCCCCACCCGCCGCTCCGACACCAACCCGGCGTCCCGCAACACCTTCAGATGCTCCGACAGACTCGGCCGCCGCATCGCGAAGTGCGCGGCGAGCGCCTGTACGGGCTGCGGGCCGCGCTCCCGTAACAGCCGCAGCAGCTCGCGGCGGGGGGCGCTGGCGAGCGCGGCGAAGATCTGGTCCTCGCGGGGCTCGGGGTTCTCGCGGTCCATGCGGTGTCCGTCTCGGTGGCCTGCGGTGTCCGTGGTCGGACCATGATCCACGAAGGGTGCGGCGCGCCGGTCGCCACCCTCCCCCGGCGGCCCACGCTCCGTATCCTGACGGGGTGAGCTGGCTCCGGGCGTTGCGGGAGACGGCCCGGTCGGGCGTGACGGTCGAACGGAAACGGCTCGAACCGCTCGCCGCGGCCCGGGGTGCCGCCGGTCTCGCGATCGTGATCGCGTTCAGCCTCTGGGCGTTCGGTCCGGCCGCGGCGGCGAGTTCCGCGTTCGGCGCGTTCCAGGCGGCCATCGCCACCTTCCAGCGGAGCTGGCGGCCCCGCCCCGAACTGGCCGTGGTGTCCGGCGCGACCCTCGCCGTCTCGACCTTCCTCGGCTACCTCACCGTCTCGCGTCCGGCCCTCTTCCTCGCCCTCCTCGCGCTGTGGACGTTCGTGGCCGGGCTGAGCTGGGCAGTGGGCCCCACGATCGGGCTGATCGCCACGTCCAACGTCGCGATCATGCTGGTCACGGTCACCCTGCCGACCTCGGTCGCCCAGGCCGCGGGACACGGCGTGATGATGATCGTCGGCGGTCTGGTGCAGGCCGCGCTCGTCGTACTGTTCCCGATCCGCAGATGGGGCGCCCACCGGGACGCGCTCGCCGACGCGCTGGCCGCCGAGGCGGACTACGCGCGTCGGCTGCGCCAGGACCCGGTGGCCCGTTTCGACCCCGTACCGCTCATGCAGGCCCGCGACGCCGCCGCCGTCACCTCCTGGCAGGCCCGCACCCGGCCCGCCGAACTCCACGGCGCGCGGGGCCTCGCGGAGCGCATCCGTCCGGTACTCGCCGCCCTCGCCGACCCCGCCGTCGGCGTCCCCGCCGAGGGCCCCGCCCGCGACCGCGTCCGCGAACTCCTCGCCGCGGCGGGCGCCATCCTCGACGCCGCGGCCCACGCCATCCGCCACGGCACCCCGGCCACGGTCCCGCCCCCGGCCACCGCCACGTTCCGCACCCCGGACACGAGCACGCTGCTGAAGGGCCCAGCACTGAGAGCGGCAACCCGCCTGGGCTCGCTACTGGACGACGTGGTGGAGGCCACGGAGACCCCGGTTCCCCGCCCCCGACCTCGTCTCCGGCTCCGGCTCCGTACTCGACCTCGCCCGCGTGTCCAACCCCGTTGTGGGCAGGCGTTCCGCACGGCGGAACGGGTGGGCACAACGCCAAGTGCCGGGCACCTGGACGTACAAGGGGGAGGCAGCCCGACCGGCAAGGTGAAGGTACGCCCCGGACTCCTACAGCTCGCCCCAGGCGCCGCCCGAGCAATACGGCAAGAGATCCGACCCGGCTCCCCAGTACTACGACACGCGATCCGAGTAGCCTCCGTAGCCGCCGCAGGCTACCTGCTGGGCACCGCCCTCCCCTTCGGCCACGGCTACTGGGCCCCCATGGCCGCCGTCATGGTGATGCGCCCGGACTTCTCCCAGACCTACTCCCGCGCCGTCGCCCGCTTCGGCGGCACCCTCCTCGGCGTCGGCCTGGCCACCGCCATCGGCCAGGCATTCCACCCGGGCACGTACCTCTCCGCCACCCTCGCCGTACTGAGCGCCGCACTGATGTACCTGGTGATGCGCACCGGCCAGCTCGCCGCCCAGGGCTGCATCGCCGCGTACGTCGTGTTCCTGCTCGCCATGGGCGGCGAGGAGTGGACGCAGACCGTGCCCGAGCGAGTCCTGCTCACCCTCATCGGCGGCCTCCTCGCGATGCTGTCGTACGCCGTCTACCCGGCCTGGGAGACGCCCCGGCTGCGCGCCCGCCTCGCCGACTGGCTGGCGGCGACGGGCCGGTACGCCGCCACGGTCGTCGGGCACTACGCCGAGCCCGCGGGAAAGAACGCGCCCGACGTCCGTACCGCCCTCCTCGCGTCCCGCGCGGCCCGCACCGCCTGGCACGAGGCGGTGGACCGCGCCCGGATCGAACCGGTGCGCCACCGCGGTCTCGCCCCTGCGGCGGCCGAGGCCGCGGCGGAGGCCGTGGGGCACATCGGCCGCGCGGTGATGCTCATCGAGGCGCACCTCCCGGAGCCGGGCGACCCACCGGTCCCGGCCGCCGCCGCCTTCGCCGACGCCCTGCGCACGGCCACCGCGAAGGGCGCGAAAGCGGTACGGGAACGGCGCGTTCCGGAGTGGGGCGCGGTACGGGACGCCCTCTCCGCGTGGGAACGGGTAGGGGTGCGGGACCAGGTCGTACGGCAGGGCGCCGAGATGGTCGTCGACGCGCTGGGGCAACTGTCGGACGCGCTGGCCGCCGCCGACGGCGGTCAGGACGTCGGCAGACCCGCCGTCGGGAGCCCGTCCGGCAGTTGACCGTCCTTGGTCTTCTGGTACGTCTCGGTGCCGAGCCCGCCCTCCCAAGTGATCTTGAGGGTGTCGGCGTTGACGGAGTCGACCATGCCGTGCGCCCGGTTGTCCTTGCCGGTGGTGCAGGTGAGTTCGATCATCTGCATGCCGGAGTCCTTGGACACCGCGCCGCTGCACACCGATCCGCCGGTCTCGAAGAGGCCCGCCTGGGAGCCGGTGACGACCAGCGCGACGACCTTGCCGCCGTTCGTGGCGACCCAACTGCCCTCCAGCGCACCGGCCTTGGCGCCGGAGTCCGCCCCGGAGCCCGACGACGAGGACGCCGACGAGGACGAGGAAGCCGACGAAGAGGGGGGCGCGCTGCCGGACGGATCCGCCTTGTCGGCGGTGCATCCGGCCAGCGCGAACAGCGCCACCAGACCCACGGCCGCGACACCGGCCCGGCGGACAGGTCCCGACGCCACAGAATTCACCGAAGTCCCAGCAGACACGGAAGTCCCCCCAGTCACGGATCGCCACGGATGGTCGCGGATGGCCACGGATGGCCGCGAGCCCGCAGCAAGCTACCAGGAGGACTTGCGCACACCCGGGAGGAAACCGGCGTGCGCCTGTGCGCGTACGCCGATCCGTGAGAGGCCGAAGGCGCGCAGATAGCCGCGTGGGCGGCCGTCCACACTGTCCCGGTTGCGGACCCGGGTCGCGCTCGCGTCACGCGGCTGCCCGCGCAGTTCCCGCTGGGCAGCGAGCCGTTCGGCGTCGGTGGAGCCCGGCCGGCGGATGATCTCCTTCAGCTCGGCGCGGCGCTCCGCGTACCGGGCGACGATCTCCTGGCGGCGCCCATTCTTCGCGATCTTGCTCTTCTTGGCCATCAGACCTTCACCCCGCGGCCACGAATCCTGGCGACGGCGGCCTCGACGCCGATCACGTCGACGGTCTTGATCCCTTTCGCGCTCAGCCGCAGCCGGACGTACCTGCTCTCGCTCGGCAGCCAATAGCGCTTGCGCTGGACATTGGGGTCGAAGCGGCGCGAGGTGCGCCGGTGCGAGTGCGAGATCCGGTTGCCGAAGCCGGGTTCGGCGCCGGTCAGCATGCAGTGGGCGGACAAGGGGACACACCTTTCCGTCGGCCGGTCGGCCGACCGTTCGGGAGGCTCGTTCGAGAGCTGTTCGAGAGCCGTTCGGGGCCCTCTTGAAAATGGGACCCATTTTCATTACACTACCAGCATGGCACGCAACGAACTCCGCCCGGTCATCAAGCTCCGGTCCACGGCGGGGACCGGCTACACGTACGTGACCCGCAAGAACCGCCGTAACGACCCCGATCGCCTGACGCTCCGCAAGTTCGACCCGGTCGCCGGCCGGCACGTCGACTTCCGCGAAGAGCGCTGAGCCGAGCCGCCTCCGCGCGGCCCAGGAAGGACACAGGTACACACGCCATGAAGCCCGGAATCCACCCCGCGTACGGGCCGGTCGTCTTCCGCGACCGCGCCGCCAACCACGCCTTCCTCACCCGGTCGACCGCGACCAGCGACAAGACGGTCGAGTGGGAGGACGGAAACACCTACCCCGTGGTCGACGTCGAGATCTCGAACGTCAGCCACCCCTTCTACACGGGCAACGCCCGCGTCCTGGACACGGCGGGGCGCGTCGAACGCTTCGAGCGCCGGTACGGCCGGGACGCGCGCCGGGGCGAGGCCGGCTGATGGCTGCCGGTCACGAACCCGGAGCCGACGACAAGCCCGACCCCGGTCCCGGTCCCGGCCCCCGCGCGCACCGTCCCGCGCGCGGGGGCCTTCATGTCGCCCTCGTCGGCGGGCTGCACGCCGACGCCCGTAAGGAGACGGTCGAACGGCTGCTCGCCGCCGTCCCGGGGAGCGTCGCCCTGCACCACGACCTGTCGACGGCGCCCGAGGGCACGGTGCGGCGGACGGTCCGTGACGCGCGCGGGGTGCTCTCCACCGGGGACACGCCCCTGGTCAACGACTGCGCGTGCTGCGCGCTGCGCGAGGACCTCGTACCGGAGATCGCCCGCATCCGTGACGAGCGTGACCGTGCGGCCGGTGTGCGGCTCGCGGTGGTCGAGCTGTGGGACTCCGTCGAGCCCAAGGCGATGGCCGAGGTGGTCGCCGCGCACGGCTTCACGGTCAGCGCGGTGATCACGGCGGTCGACCCCGCGCTGATGCTGCCGTACCTCGCCAACGGCGACGACCTGGCCGACGTGGGGCTCGCCGCCGCCGCGACCGACCAGCGGACCGTCGCCGACACCTGGGCACGCCAACTGGAGTACGCGCCCGTGCTCGCCGTCGCGGACTCGCCGGAGGCCGACGACGAGGACCGGGCCCTGCTGGCGCAGCTCCATCCGACCGCCCGCCAGGTTCCGATCGGCCACGGTGACCTGGCGGGCGCCGCACTCGGCGGCTTCGGTGCGTTCGACGTGGAGGCTGCGGCAGCCGCGCAGCACCCCGCGTGCGCGCGGCTGCCCGCCGACGCCGACGAGGCCGGTGTGTCCACGCTGGTCTGGCGGCGGCGCCGGCCGTTCCACCCGGAGCGGCTGTACGCGGCCCTGGAGGACCTGACCTGTGCGGCGGCCCGCAGCCGTGGCCGGTTCTGGCTCGCCGACCGGCCCGACACGCTGCTGCACTGGGACGCGGCCGGGGGCGCCCTGTGCGTGGAGAGTGCGGGGCCGTGGCTCGCGTCGCTGCCGGACGCGGCCTGGGAGATGGTGCCGCCCGTACGGCGGGCCGCCGCCGCGCTCGACTGGCACCCCGCGCACGGCGACCGCTGTCAGCATCTCGTCTTCACCTCGCCCGGTCTGGACCGCGACGGCCTGGCGGACCTTCTGGAGTCCTGCCTGCTGACCGACGCCGAGTACGCCGCCGGGCGCGACGCCTGGAAACGGCTGCCGCCCGCCTTCGACACCCTCCTGGAGGTCTGAAACCCATGCCCCGCAAGCCCAAGCCCGAACGGGGGCCGGTCAAGTCCCGGCCCAACCCGCTCGATCAGGCCAAGATCACGTACATCGACTACAAGGACACCGACCTACTCCGGAAGTTCCTCTCCGACCGGGGCAAGATCCGCAGCCGCCGGGTGACCCGGGTTTCGGCGCGGCAGCAGCGGCAGTTGGCGCGGGCCGTCAAGAACGCGCGCGAGATGGCGCTTTTGCCGTACTCGTCGTCACGCTGACCCGAGCGCGGCGTCGCCTCCGGTGTGCGCTCCGGCGTGCCGGAGGGTCGCCGCGTCCGCCGCGCGGGTGCCGTCGGTCCAGCCCGCCTCGTCGGAAACGCCCCGTACGCGCGCGTGGGTGGTGTGCGGGAACATGCGCTCCGTGCTCGCCGCGACCGCGACCTCGCGCGCGGCGAGCACGGGCAGCGACTCCGGCTCCGCCGAGGTCACGCGCCGCGCCGTCGCGGTCAGGCGGTCACCGATCCGGTGCGCGTAGGCAGCCAGGAACGACTGCCGGAACGTCTTCGTGCGTTTGCGTCCGGCGGCGCGCTGGGCGGCCTCCGCGCGGGTCATCGCCGCGGTGCCCTGCACCAGGAGCGAGGTGTACAGCAGCTCCACGGCGTCCAGGTCCGCGTCGAACCCGACGACCGTCGAGAACCCCAGGTCGCCGTTCCACACGGCGCGGCAGCGGTTGGCGGTGGCGACCGCGTCGAGCAGGACCGCCTTCGCCGTCTCGTACGGGGCGTCCACGCCGATGCGACAGGCGCCCGGCGCCGCCTCGCGTGAACCCGCGCGCGTACGGGACGACAACAGCGCCTCGTCGACACTGTGCCGCGCCATCAGCTCCTGCGCCTTCGCGCTCAGCGCCTCCGCCTCCTCCGGGAAGGTCGTCGCCTCCGCCTTCGCGAGCAGGGCCCGGATCCGGGTGAGCATGCGCGGCTCGCCCACGGTCGGGGCGGCGGCGGTCGCGGTGCCCGTGCCCGGCGGTGGGCCGACCGGTTCGATCGCGGGCAGGGCGAGCAGCAGCCGGTACAGCTCCAGGACGGTCGTGGCGTACGAGAAGCGGTCGGGTGGCGGGCCGTCGGTGGGGACTTCGCCGACTGCGGTGAGCTGGTCGGTCCAGCGGGGCGGCAGGGTCGCGTACCGGGAGGTCTCGGAGCGGATCAGGCGGGCGGCGACGCGCAGGTGCGGGTCCGCCAGGTCGCGGCGGATCATCCGTACGATGTCGGCCGGCTGCCAGCCCCGGTGCCAGGCGGCCCGGAGGAACTCCTCGCCTCGGCGGGTGAGTTCGGCGTCCGCCGAGGGGGTGGCGGCCAGGAGGGAGGCGGCGGCGTCGAGCGCCGCGTCTCCCTCTTGGTACAGGGCTGTGCCGAGTGCCTGGTCGATTCCCACGGTTCTATGTTCTCAGGGCTGGTCGGGTGAGGTTGTCCACAGGTTGTGGACAACTGCTGGGCGTTGCGGGGTTGCGGGGCTGCCTGTGACGGTCACCGGTGTTGTCAGTGGTGGCTGCGACACTCGCGGATATGAGTGGGCGGTGGGGTTTGGCGCTGGTCGAGGGTGGTGGCGTGGAGGTCGCCGCCCTCGGCCCGGACGGGCTGCCCGCGGGGCCCGTGGTGCGGGAGGCCGACCTCGTCGAGTCCGTACGCGCACGCCCCGAGGTCACTCGCTGGGTCTGGCGGTCCACCGCCGACGTGTATCCGCGACTGCTCGCCGCAGGCGTGTCCGTGGAGCGGTGTTACGACATCGAGGCCGCCGAGACCCTGCTCCTCGGGCACGAGGGGCGGCTCGGGGAGCCGCATTCGGCAGCGGCGGCCTGGGCGCGGCTGCACCAGGCACCCGTACCGCCGGACCCCCCGCAGCGCGCCGCCGCGCCGGGCGCCCAGTCGCCGCTGTTCGAGCCGCAGCCGGTGCCGATGGCGCTGGACGCGCTCCTGGAGGTGTACGCCGATCAGCAGCGGCGGCACGACGCGGCCGAGCACCCCGGCCGGATGCGGCTGCTCACGGCGGCCGAGTCGGCGGGGATGCTGGTCGCCGCGGAGATGAACACGGCGGGGCTGCCCTGGCGCGCGGACGTGCACCGCGAGGTCCTGCGCGAACTGCTCGGCGAGCGGTACGCGGGCGGGGAGCCGCGCCGGCTCGCGGAGCTGGCCGACGAGGTGTCGGCGGCCTTCGGACACCGGGTCCGCCCGGATCTGCCCGCCGAGGTGGTGAAGGCGTTCGCGCGCGCGGGCGTGAAGGTGCGGTCGACGCGGCGGTGGGAGCTGGAGTCCGTCGACCATCCGGCCGTGAAGCCGCTGATCGAGTACAAGAAGCTCTATCGGATCTGGGTGGCGCACGGCTGGTCGTGGCTCGGCGACTGGGTGCGCGACGGCCGCTTCCGCCCGGAGTATCTGCCGGGCGGTACGGTCACCGGGCGCTGGGTGACCAACGGCGGGGGCGCCCTTCAGATCCCGAAGGTGATCCGGCGCGCGGTGGTCGCCGACCCGGGGTGGCGGCTGGTCGTCGCCGACGCCGACCAGATGGAGCCGCGCGTCCTCGCGGCGATCTCCCGCGACCCCGGCCTGATGGAGGTCGCGGGCCGGGGCACGGATCTGTACCAGGAGGTGTCGGACCGCGCCTTCTCCGGCGACCGCGACCAGGCGAAACTCGCCGTGCTCGGCGCGATCTACGGCCAGACGTCGGGCGACGGCCTCAAGAACCTCGCCGCCCTGCGCCGCCGCTTCCCGCGCGCGGTGGCGTATGTCGACGACGCGGCGCGCGCGGGCGAGGAGGGGCGCCTCGTACGGACCTGGCTCGGCCGGACCTGTCCCCCGGCGGCGGGTACGGAAGATGCGGCGGGCCTGGAGGAGGCGGGCATCCCTCAAGACGAACCCACGGCCGACGACGGATCGGCCACCGGCACGGGCACCGGCTCCGACCCCGGGTACGGCTTCACCCCGGGCTATGCCTCGTCCAACTCCCGCGCGCGGGGCCGCTTCACGCGGAACTTCGTCGTCCAGGGCAGCGCGTCCGAGTGGACGCTGCTCCTGCTCGCGGCCCTGCGGCGGGCCTGCGCGGGGCTCGCGGCCGAGCTGGTCTTCTTCCAGCACGACGAGGTCATGATCCACTGCCCGGCCGAAGAGGCGGACACCGTGGCGGCAGCGATCGAGGAGGCCGGCGCCCTGGCCGCCCGGCTGACCTTCGGTGAAACCCCGGTCCGCTTCCCGTTCACGACGGCGGTGGTGGAGTGCTATGCGGACGCCAAATGACCCCGGTTTCGCTCGTGTTGAGATTCTGACCTCACGGCAGGCGGGGATGGGCGCCGCAGTCAGGCCCAACCGTGTTCCGTCAGGTCACCTTCGTTCCCCAGGTACCCGAGGAGACCGGCCTTCGGGTACTCGATGATGTCCTCGGGCAGCTCGTGGACGCTGAACCACTCCAGACCGAGGCACTTTTCCGGTTCCCGGTTGACCGGTTCTCCACTCCACTCGGTGGCCTCGAAGAAGAACCCGACCCGCTCCACGGTGTCGTCCTGCTGGTGGTGCACGACGTGGACCAGGCGCAGATGATCAGGGTCGACCGAGATGCCGGTTTCTTCCAGCAGTTCGCGCGCGGCCCCCACACTCAGGGGCTCACCCCGGTCGAGCTTGCCTGACGGCATGTGCCAGCGGCCGTAGCCGTAGGGGCCGCCGCGCTGTGAGAAGAGCAGCTTGTCCCCGTCGCGGAGGATGACGTGGGTGTCGATGACGGGTTGTGCGGGTTCCGGATTCATGGTTCCTGGGGGGTCGTCGGGGGCGGTAGGGCCCCCGACGGTACCGGCGGTGCGGAGAGTGTGTCGGCGATCGTGACCGCGACATCCGTTGGGGTGGCGGTGCCGGTGTTGACGACGAGTACGGGCACACCGGCCGCCTGGAGGGTGCGGGTGATCTCGTCGTAGAGCTGGACTTCGCGGGCGGGCGCGGTGGGGTCGCGGTGGAATCGGTTGTGAGGCCCGCGGGCGGCTATGCGTTCGGCGATGAGGCCGGGGTCGGCGGTCAGGATGACCGCGAGATCCGGCATGAGGACGTTCCGGTTCAGGTCGAGGAGGAACTTGAGAGGGACGCCGTCCAGTTGCTGCATGACGAAGGTGGATGCGACGTACCGGTCCGTGATCACTGTGTCCCCCGCGTTGAGCCGGGGCTCGATCTCGTGCTCGACGTGCTCGTACCGGTCCGCGGTGACCAGGCAGGCCAGGGCGTGCCCGCGGATGGTGGCGAAGTGGCTGCTGATGAAGCGGCCGAGGTCGCTGGCGGTGGGCTCCACGGTCGGGTACACGGTGTTGCCCCGGCCGGTCAGCTCGGCATGCAAGGCATTGGTCGTGGTGGACTTTCCGACGCCGCTGGGGCCGTCGAGGGTGATGAAGTGACCGCGTCGTGCGGTCATGCCGCCGCTCCTTCGGTCGCCTGGTTGCGCTCGTGTTGTTCGCGGGTGAGCGTGGCCAGGGTGGAGCGGATCTTGGTGAGGGGGACGTCGCCGAACTGGATGCCGACGGAGAAGTTGAATTCGTCACGTTGACGCATGGACTCGTCGGCTCCGTCGGACGTCAGGTCGACGTCTCCGTACGCCAGCAACGCGTCGGGGTCGTGGCCGGCTGTGGTGAGGGTCTGCCAGACGGGTGTTCCGGGGTAGGGGCGGAACTCGAACACGCTGGCCCGTATGTCGCCGGGGTTGTTGTCGGCGATGCGCCACAGATTGTGGATGTGACGGACTGTCGCTTGCATGTCGTCGTGGGTCTCACCGGGGAACCCAAGGATGAAGTAGCCCTTCACGCCGATGCCGTGCTCGACCAGGCGCCGGGCCACGCGTTCGGTCATCTCGGCGTTGATCCGCTTGTCCATGGCCTTGAGGATGGCGTCGCTGCCGGATTCGATACCGAGGGCCACCTCCCGTAGGCCGTTCGTGACAAGCCGGTCCAGTTCGTGGTCGGAGATGCGGTCGAGGACGTTGATGCGGCCGGTGGCGTCCCACACGTAGCGCTCACCGATCCTGTGGCGGGTGAAGGCGGCCATCTGTTCCTCGATGACCCGGCCGACGCCGAGGAAGAGGTCGTCGACGAAGCGGAAGGCGGTCACACCGTACTCGGCGTGCAGTTGGTCAAGTTCCCCGATGATGTTCTCGGGGTCCCTGACGCGGATCGTGAGGTCCGGGTTGGCGCTGACGGCGGCACCGCAGAACGTGCAGTTGTATGGGCACCCGCGGCTTCCGACGATGTTCGCCTCGATGTGCCCGGCGTGGGCCGCGGTCCGCAGAAGCGCCGTATGGCGACTTGCGGCGAGGCGCCGGTCCGTCTCCGTGGGCGCGGCCTGGTAGGGGTCCTGGGGCAGGAACGCTCGGTTGACGTACGGCAGGGTGTTGATGTCCGGGCCGAGCATCCGGGCGCTCAGCTTCGTGTCGGCCGGGATCCCGGTCGCCCGGGTCCCGAGCAGGGGGTCGCGCCACACGACGCCAGGCAGTTCGCGGCGGCGTTGCTCGTCCTCCAGGAGGGCGGCGACGCGCAGCTCGCCCTCGCCGAGGACGAGTGCCCGCAGCTTGGCCATGCGGGGGTCGGCGAGGACACGGTCCGGCATGGCCTTGGCGTGGTGTCCGCCGACCATCAGGGCGATGTCCGGATCGAGGGCTGCCGCGATGCGTGCGGACATCTCGTAGGTGGGGGCGAGGAGGTTCATCGCCGCCCACCGCGGTGTGGCGGCGTTGACCAGTGCCGCTGTCTGCGTGATGCCGAGCCCGTGCGCCTCGGCGTCCAGGACGCCCACGTTGAACCCGGCCTGCTGCGCGTATGTGGCGATGTACGCCATGCCCAGCACAGGCAGTGTGTAGTCGTTGGTGCGCGGTCGTCGGTCGTAGTCGCGCAGGGGCGCGTTCACGAAAAGGGCGTCAAGCGCGTGGGCCGGATCGGCTCCGGCGATCAACGGTAAGTGCGACATCGGTCCTCCTGGTCAGCGGGCATGGGAGCCCCAGGTGAGGGTGGCGAGCGTCAGGGTGTGCACAGCGGTCCGGTCCCGACCTGCCATGCCGGTCCACATCGGACCGAACGCCTTGTCCTTCTTGTCGGGCCAGTCGAGACCGGGCGCGATCTGCGCGGCCCAGGTGCGCACGGCGAGGTCGTCGTGCGGATAGATGCTGAAGTCCCCGGTGAAGTCGGCCGCCGCGGCGGACGCGGTCCAGGGGCCGATCCGGGGGACACCGGTCAGCGCCGCCACCAAGTCGCCCGCATCCAAGCGGTGCCATTGAGCGCTATGCCGCTCGCAGTGGGTGGCGGCGGCTTGCAAGGCGGTGCGGTGGAACTTGGCGCCCACCGCCGCGAACTGGTCGTCATCGAGCGTCAGGACCCGCTCCGCGGACGGGGCGACGGCCAGCGTCCCGTGCGGTGTGTCGACGGTGGTGCCGTAGGTCTCGCACCACGCCCGGTACAGCTTCCGGGCCTGCCCGGCACGGACGACCTGCCGGAGGATGGCGGTGGTGATCGCGTCCCACAGCGACGGGTTGGCCGGCCGCTGCGTGGGCCCAAGTTCATCGAGTCCGGCCTTGAGCACGGCGGGGACGGTACCGGGCAGGCACGCGGGGTCGGTGGTGACGACGACCGGCTTCACGTCCTCGGTCCCGTGCGCGCAGGCCATGTGCAGGCCGGTGCGGCGGTCCCACGACAGGACCCAGACCCCGGACGCAGTGCGTACGGCCCGCACGCGGCCTCCGGTCCCGGTCTCGATCCAGGCGGGGTGATCAGTCGTCAGAACGCCGGTCATGGACGTGCTCCTCGGGGTGTTGTGCGGTTGGTGCGTCGTAGCCTCTCGCGCCACGGCGGTCCGTCGCGCGCGACGACGGGATGTCAGGCGCGGCCGAGGAGAGTGCCGTCAGGCGGTTCTTGGAGTGGGGCAGGTTCCGGCGTGGCCGGCGAACAAGGGGCAGGCGAAGTCGTCGTGCGGGGAGCGGATGCAGTCGGAGAGCGTGACCACCTCGCTCAGGGGGCCGAGCCATCTCACCCACACCACGTTGGTGCCGGTCAGGTGGCGGAGAAGGCGGTAGTGCGGGCCGGAGTGGCGGGGGCGCAGAGTGCACCAGGACGTCAGGAAGAGGTCGTCGTCCGCCCCCGGGCCGCCGTCGATGGCACATACGGCCTCCATCTGGTCCATAGTGAGGTGGCCGCCCCGCCGGCCACAGCGCACGACTGCCTCTCCGGACTCGACCAAGTGCCTGGCCAGGATCTCCGCGTAGGCCGGCTCACGGACGGCACGGCGGATTGATTCCATGTCGAAATCCACGGCACAGACCTTCCCGTCAGTGGCTCTCTCGGTGGCTGCGGTTCGTAGGTATGCGAGGAGGGGGTGAGGTTGGCGTGGTCCGTCGCCCTGCGCCTCGGGTGTGAACGTCCAGGCAGTGCGCTGCCAGTTCAGCGTGGGCCGAGTGCAGTGTGCAGTTCCTCGTCCAGAACGGCAGTGAGCGCGTCGGCGTCGGTGAGGTAGCGGTGGGGGGTGGGTGGCTGCATCCACTCCAGGCCGGGCCGGTCGGTCCAGTGCACGGGAGGCACGGCGACGTAGGTACCGTCGCCCAAGACCTGGACATGCTGGGAGAGCCTGCCCCGTGCGGTGACGGTGTCCGGGAGGACGAGCCAGTACATCGCGAGGGCGTAGCCGTCGCGGATGACCGCGCCGGATGCGTCCCGGAGGCGTGCGCGGGCGGGTTCGCCGATGGACTGGGGCACACGTACGGCGTCCCAGTAGCGGCCCGCATTGACGAGCTGGACGCTGATGCCCTGCGGCGGGTGCCACGCTTCGACCGCGCGGTGACGGCTCCCGGTGCGCATCTGCTCCAAGTGGCCGGCGAGAGCCTGGACGGAGCGGGCGAGGGACTGAGTGAGTTTCACCTCGGCCGACAGGGAAGGGCCGGGGGTCAGATCGAGGCGCCCGCGGGCCTCGCCGACGCACAGCATGGCGCGCAGGGGCGGCCCGGCGTGCTGCGCGGTGCGGGCCGCGTCCTCCACGGCGGGGACGAGTTGCATCAGGGCGCCCCGTAACTGGGCGCGGAGAGTGTCGAGTTCGTTTCGGGTGGGCGGATCTGCCGTCTCCGAGAGGACGCTGTCGGCGAGCGCGAGCATCGCGGCCGTGTCGAGCGGCGACGTTCCGGACGTGCCCTCGCCGGAGCTGCCGGCCGCAGGCTGATCGCGCACCCACTCGGTGAGCCGGTCACTGAGCAGAGGCCGCTCCTTGCCCTCATCGGGCACGTCGGTCTCCCTGATCGGACCTGATGCTGAGCTGACCATGGAATCGCCTCCTTTTGTCGGCTTGGTGTACCGAACCAGTTGACCGTTCCAAAGGGCGCACGATCGGTCTGGGGTGCCGGACTTTCAGGCGGACTTTTTGATCCGACGTCCAGGTGAATTCACTACCGTTGGAGGCAGTTGGCCAGAGCGAGGGCAAGCGAGGGGACTGGCATGACGGCAGTAGGGACAGGCAAGCTGGCGAACCTACGCAGAGATGCCGGCTACACCCAGGCGTCCTTCGTCGCCGCGTTCCTCAAAGAGGCTGCCCGGCTGGGAATCCCGGCGACAACCGGCGTCCGTCAGGTACGGCGGTGGGAAACCGGGAGTCCGCCCCCGCTGCCCCATCCCGGCCAGCAACTCGTACTGGAGGCGATGTTCGGTCTCCCGCTCGCCGAGATGGGGTTCGAAGTTCCCGCCCATCGCAAGGCCATTGGTGAGGGAATCAGCGACGATGGAGAGGTGAAACGTCGAACCTTCGTCACTCATTCGGGGGCGATTGCGGCTGCGTCGATCCTTCCGGACCGGCATGGGCCCCGTATTGGCGCCGGCGAAGCAAGCGAACTCCGTGGGCGGCTACAGAGTCTGTACACCGTGGATCACGTTTCAGGCGGCATTCCCGCCAAAGCGCGCGCCCAGAAGCTGGAGCACCTGATCACGACGATCTTGAATGAAAGCGTCTACACAGGAAGGATCGGCCAGGCCCTCCAGACCACCCTGTGTGAACTTTTGTGTCACCGGGCCTGGTTCGGATATGACGGTGGCCCGCCCGAAGAAGCGCGGGCCGTGTGCATGGAAGCGATGACCACCGCTCAGCTCGTCGGCAGTCCTTTGCTCCAAGTACGTGCACTCAACACCCTGTCCCTGCTCTCTGTGGATGCCGGGCGCTCCTGGGAGGCCGCCTCGGCGGTGGAGAACGCCTACTCCCTCGCGCAACGGGCAGGCGCCGGGCCAACCGTTCACTTGGTGATCTCCTTGCGTGAGGCGAATGCCGCGACCAGTGCGGGGGATCTGTCGGGGGCCCGCCGCGCCTTGATGCGTGCGGTGTCCTACCAGGGGCGTGCGGACGGGGAAGCCGAGGTACCCCGATGGGCACGTTTCGCCGGGCCCGTCGAAGTGGACTACGCCACTGCCGCATACCACGCCAAGGACGGCAAGCCCGCGCGAGCCGTCCCCTTCCTGCGCTCAGCGGTGGACGGGCTCGGCGGCGGGTACACCCGCAACGCTGCCTGGTACCGGGCCCGGCTTGCTCAGACGCTGTTGGCAACGGGCGAGGTCGAAGAGGCATGCCACGAGATGACAGGCGTACTTCGCGCGTGCGGTGGTGTGTCCTCAGCGCGCCTTCGGCACCGCCTCAGCGCCTTTGAGTACGCCGCCAAAGCAATCGATCATCCCGCCGCGCGTGAAGCGGTCGACCGCGTAAGGCATGCGAAGGCGAGCGCGTGATGAGCGAGTTCGAGGACATCACCGTCGAATACATGGACGGCGCGGCAGCGGCGCAGGCACAAGATGCGTTCATGTTCGTCTATGCCGAGGCGTTCGCTGAACCGCCCTATCTGAAGTCCTCCGCCGATGTTGAGGCCAACACCGCGCGGTTCCGTTCTCAGGTGCGGAAAGCGACCTTCCGCGCCGCTCTCGCCCGCTCCGCCGATGGCACTCCGGTCGGTATCGCCTACGGCTATCCCCTCGGTCCTCGCACGGGATGGTGGGATCACCTGACCGTTCCCGTGTCAGCCGAACTCCGCCATGAGGACGGGAACCGTACCTTCGGCCTGATCGAGCTTGCCGTTCGGGCATCCTGGCGGCGGCGCGGCGCGGCCCGGCGACTGCACGAGATGATCCTCGCCGGAGCTACTGAAGAACGCGTGCTGCTGAATGCGCGGCCCGATGCCGATGCCGCGCAGGCCGCCTACCGATCATGGGGATACCGCAAGGTGGGTGAGGCCCACCCATGGGCTGGAGCGGCCCTCCACGACGTGATGATTCTCGAACTGCGCGAACAACAGTGACGGCAGAACCGGCGCTTGCAGAAGCCCTCCAGCGCAGAGAGGAACCGAGCGGCCCGCACACGCAGGAAACTGTCGGCCGTCATCAGACCGACGATCTTGGTTACGTGTTGATCGACAGCACGTCCGACACCGGCCGCCGTCGGGTCGCCGGGCCCGCCGGCCCGTAGCCCAGGCGGATCACCATGTGGACGTGGCCCATCGGGGACGTCGGGTCCCGTACCGCCCAGCGGAGTTCGGACCACTCCAGGGCCTGGGACGCGACGGAGGTGGCGAGGCCGTCGAGGGTGGCCTCCAGGAGGACGCGTTCCATGGCCTGGCCCGCGCGCAGCCAGTCCAGCGGGGTGTCGCCCGTGGTGCCGAGCAGGGCGAGTCTCGGCGCGTCCTCGAAGACGACCGACTCGCGCAAGGGGAGCGTCCCGGTGTCCTGTCCGCCGTCGAAGTCGCGTACCGGCGCGCCTCCGGCGGACTCGCGCGGCCCGAACGCGTACCGCGGAATCCCGTCGTCCCGCGCCCGGCCGCCCGTGGTCCAGTGCGCCAGTTCCTCGCGCAGCCCCGCGTCCTCGGCCTCGCGCCGCGCCGCGTCGCGGCTCAGGTCCACGATGGTCTGGGTGTGGAAGGCGTCCGGGTACACCAGTCGTGCGCCCTCCAGGAGCGCGGCCCGCCGCAGGACGCCTAGCAGCGACTCCTCGATCGGTTCCGCGCTGAACGGGAAACGGCTCGTATGGCGGCGGTGCAGGGCGGGGTACAGGTCGGCCAGTTCGTCGTATCCGCTCACGGGGGCTGTGAGGGTGACCTCGGCCAGTAGGTCCTGGTCGGCGGGGTTCGGCAGCAGCCGGGTGGCCGGGGTCCAGCCCGCGTGCGCCGCCGCTACGCGCAGATTGAGGACGGCCGCCGCACAGCTCAGATGCAGGGCGCGCCGGTCGGGGTCCATCGCGGGCAGTTGCCGCGAGGGGTCGGCGCGTATCTGGAAGGTCCGGTCGGCGGGGTCGTAGCGGAAGGTCCACGGCTGGGCGTTGTGCAGCGACGGCGCCAGGGTGGCGTCCTCGACGAGCGAAGCCACCGGCAGGTCGGTCGTCTCCCTATCGATTCCTTGGGTCATGAGACTCCCTTTGCCCGAAAAGACCAAATAAAGCGTAAATAGAGCAAAGAAGGTTAAAGAGTCTTCTTATTTAGATTTTACTGATAGAGGGTATTTGGCACCGGTTCACGAAGTTTCCTATCGTCGGGAACGAGGAGGTGAGGTGCGGTGACGGAGGACACCAATCAGCGGATCGGCCAGGTCGGCAGAGACCCCCTCCCCGAGAGCGTGATCCGGCTCCTCGCCGCCCCCGACTCGGCGACGCTCCTGGACACGGCCTTCGACCTCGATCTGTCCGGGCTCGGCGCGCGGGCGGGCGCCCTCTACCTCACCGATGACGAACGCTGGCTGCGGCTGGTGGCCCAGCGGGGCATGGACCAGGACGTGCTGGACCGGTTCGCGGTCATCGCGCCGGACGCCGCGCTGCCGATCGCGATGTCCGTCCGCGAGCGGCGCCCCTTCTACGGGATGTCCGCCGACTACCGCGACCGGTATCCGGACATCGCGGCGCTCCAGGTACCCACCGACTTCGTCACCATGCCGCTGCTCGTCGACGACCGGTGCCTGGGCGCCCTGATCGTGGAGCTGTCCCGGCCGGGGCCGCTCTCCGAGGAGGACCATCAGCTCCTGCTCATGGTCACCGGCGTGTGCGCGCACCGCCTGGAGCATCTGCTCGCCCTGGAACGGTCGGCGCTGCTGCCCGCCGACAGTCCGCGACCGGTCCCCACGGAGCGCAACGAGGCGCAGCGCACCCGGAAGACCCGGGTCGAACTCGCCATGTCCAGCGGCGACATCGGCTCCTTCGAGTGGAACATCCGGACCGGCGCGATCTTCTGGGACGAGCGGCAGATCCGGCACTTCGGGCTGGACCCCGAGACCTTCGACTCACGCTTCGACACCTTCATGGACGCCGTGCACCCCGACGACCGCGAGCGGCTTGGCCGGACCATCCAGGAGGGTCTGGAGAGCGGCGACTACCACTGTGTGTACCGGGTGGTGTGGCCCGACCGCTCGGTGCACTGGCTGGAGAGCAAGGGCACCGTCCACCGCGGGCCCGGCGGGCAGCCCGAGACCCTGATCGGTGTGGTGTGGGACCGCACGGAGCAGCGGGAGCGGGAGTCCCGGCGCGAGGCGCACCGCGAGTTCGTGCTGCGGATGACGCACGCGTTCGCCGCCGCGCTGTCGACGCGCGACGTCCTCGACGCGGTGACCGGGATCGTCCTGCCCGAGCTGGGCGCGAGCGCGCTCGCCGTGCACATCGAGCACGAGGGGCGGCTGATCCTGGAGGGCGCGGTGGGCTACCCCGCCGACACCCTGGAGCGGCTGCGGCTGGTCGGGCGGGTCGACGACAACCCGATGTCGGCGGCGCTGCTCGCCGACGGCCCGCTCTTCCTCGGCTCGCGCCGCGCCTACCTGGAGCGGTTCCCCGATCCCCGGCTGCGCCCCGCCGAGCAGCACCAGGCGTTCATCTTCCTGCCGCTGACCTCGGCGGACGGCACGGTGGGCAGCTGCCTCATCTCGTACGACGAGCCGCGCGAGTTCACGCCGGACGACCAGATCGTGGCGGCGACGGTGTCCGGCATCCTCGGCCAGTCGCTGGCGCGCGCCCGGCTGTCCGATCTGTCGCGGCGCCGGATGACCGAACTCCAGCAGCTGATGATGACGCGCACGCTGCCGCCACTGCCCGGCTTCGAGGTCGCCGGGCGGTATCTGCCGGCGGCCGAGGGCATGCAGGTCGGCGGCGACTGGTTCGACGTACTGACCCGGGAGGACGGGGGCGCGTCGCTGGTCATCGGCGATGTCCAGGGGCACAGCGCGGAGGCCGCGGGCGTGATGGGACAGCTCCGTACGGCGCTGCGCGCGCACGCCGCCGACGGCTACCGGGCCGAGCATCTGATGCGCCGCGGCAACAGCACCCTGTGGGGCCTGGACACGGACCGCTTCGCGACCTGCTGCATCACCGACGTGTCCCCGCGCGCGGGGCACCTCCAGCTCGTCCGCGCGGGCCACCCGACCCCGCTCCAGGCGGAGCCCGACGGAGCGGTCCACGAACTCGCCGTCCCCACCGCCCTCCCGCTGGGCGTCGCACCCGACGACACGTACCCCGTCTACCACGGCCAACTCGTCCCCGGCGCCAGCCTGTTGCTGTACACGGACGGCCTGGTCGACCACCCGGACCGCCCGTACGACGACGCGGTGGCCGCCTTGGCGGACCTCTTCAGGACCTGGGCGACCCCGGGGCCGGAGGACACCCCCGCGAAGTCGCTCGAAACCCTGGCCGACGCCATCGTCTCCAGCGACCTCACGCAGTCGGGCTCGGACGACGTGGCGATTCTGATCCTGCGCCGGATCTGAACGGGGAACTTCCGCGCGCCCCTGGCGGACCTCCCGGTCCCGCTCAGGGCGCGATTCGTACGCGGTCACTCTCGCCCTCGGACAGGAACGCCGCCATCGCCCGGCCCTCCTCCGTGACGGCGGCGCGTTCGGCCCGGGTGAGGGGGCGCAGCGGGGTGACGACCACGGTGGCCGTGTCGACGGTCCAGGTCGCGGCGGCGCGGCCGTCGACCAGGACGGCGCGCTCGCCGGCGACCGAGAGGCCGCGGTGCTCGTCGTCGACGATGCGGCTGCGGTCCTGGTAGCCGAGGATCGCGTTGTCGAACGCCGGCAGGAAGCGGACAGGGGCGGGGGTTTCGGGGTCGGGGCGGGGCGCGTCGGGGAGGTCGAACAGCTCGCGGCCCCGCTCGTCGCGGAAGGTGACCAGTTCGTCGCGTACGGCGGCCACGGCGGCCGGGAGCCCGGCGATCCCGGACCAGGCGCGCAGATCGGCCGACGCGGCGGGCCCGAACGCGGCCAGATAGCGCCGTACGAGCACCTGGCCGACCGGGTCCGAACCGTCGAGGGGCAGCGGGTCGGGCTTCCGGCCCAGCCAGGAGGAGAGGAGCACATTGCGTACGCCCGCCTTGGTACGCCACAGCCCGCGCGGCGGGATCTGCGCCACCGGGAGCAGGGCGGGGATCAGCAGTTCGCCCAGGGCCCTGCGTCCCGGCGCATGCGGAGCGGGGCGGCCGGTGGTCGGTGGTCGGTGTTCGGTGAGCAGCCGCACCAGCTCGCTCATGGTGCGGGGCTCGCCGTCGGCCATCACCGCCAGGCCCGCCGCGCCGATCGCGTCGAAGTCGAGACCTTCGAGTTCGCCGCGGTAGGTCCCGACCACGCGCTGCCGCAGCATCGCCTCGTGCCGCGAGCGCCAGGCGAGGGTGTCGTCGGCGGTGAGGAGGTGGACGGTGCGGCGCATGAGGTGGGTCCGCACCACGCGGCGCCCGGTCAGCAGCTCCGAGAGGGCCGCCGGGTCGAAGGCGCGCAGCCGGGACCAGAGCCCGATGAACGGTTCCTGGGGCTCCTGGGCCTGGAGGCCGCAGAGGTGGGCGACGGCGTCGAGGACGGGGAGGTCGGCGCGGTCGAGGAGGAGTTGGCGGGCGAGGGTGGCGCGGTTGAGGGAGCGGCGGTCGAGCACCGTCATCGGGTCGGCGGGGTGTCGGGGGCCTGATCGCCGGAGTTCTGGTTCTGCTGGTCGAGGGTTTCGCGGAGGATGTCGGCGTGTCCGGCGTGCTGGGCGGTTTCGGCGATGAGGTGGGTGAGTACCTGGCGGACGCTGCGTACGCCGCCCGGCTCGTGCCAGGGCGCCGCCGGCAGCGGGTGCGCCGCCGACAGATCGGGGACGGCGGCGATGATCTCCTCGGTTCGGGCCGCGACCTCCTCGTACCGCCGCAGGATTCCGCTCAGGGTGTCGCCGGGCTGCATCTCGAATTCGCGCTGATGGTCGATCGCCCACTGCGGGAACTCGCGCGCGGTACCGGCCAGGAAGTCGTCCCAGGTGACGCCGTCGGGCAGGTCGTGGGGCATGGCCGACGGGCCCTCCACGGCGAAGCGCGTCCACTGCTCCTCCATGGACGCGACGTGCTTGATCAGGCCCCCCAGGCACAGCGCGCTGACCGTCGGGCGCGCGCCGGCCTGCTCGTCGGTGAGCCCGCGGGCGGGGGCGGTGAGGGCGGTGCGGGCGGTGGCGAGGGCGGCGAGGAGGTCGCTCCGCTCGGGGTCGAGCGCGGCGGGGGGTGTGGCGGAGGGCGCGGCGGGGGGTGTGGCGGTCATGGTGATCGGTCCTCGTGGTCGGTCGGCGCGGTTCCGGTTGCTCCGGTTGTTCTTCGGTACGAGACCACCGTGCCAGGGGTAGAGGACAGGTTGTGTCCGCTACCCGCCGAGAGGTTCGGGGTGTTCCGACCAGGTGCGGAGTTTCTCCGGGTTGCGGATCGCCCAGATGTGCGTGATGCGGTCGCCCGCGAGCTGGAACGCCGCCACGGTCGCGGTCACCCCGGCGTGCTGCGCGACCAGGCCGGGCCTGCCGTTGACCGTGCGCTCCAGGAGCGTCAGCCCGGGGGCCTTGTCGGCGATGTGGATCAGGTACTGGGCGATGCGCGCGCCGCCCTCGACCGGGCGCAGGACGGTGCCGACCATGCCGCCGCCGTCGGCGATCATCGTGGCGTCGGGGTCGAGGAGGTCGACCAGTGCCTCGATGTCCTTGGCCTCCCACGCCTCCTTGAACTCCCGTACCAGACCGGCCTGTCCGGTCCGCCCGGTCCGCCCGGCCTGTCCGGCCTGTCCGGTCGCGGATGCCTCCTGGGCGGGCGACGCGGCGCGCATACGGCGACGCGCCGACGACGCGAGCTGTCGGCAGGCCGCGGGGGTGCGGCCGACGATCTCGGCGATCTCCGCGAAGGGGTACCGGAAGACGTCGTGGAGGATGAACGCGACACGTTCGGCCGGCGTCATCGACTCCAGTACGACGAGGAAGGCCATGTTCACCGACTCGTCCAGCGTGACCCGGTCGGCCGGGTCGGCCCCGCCGTCGGGCGTCCGGCCGCTGAACCACTCCGTACGGTCGGGCAGCGGCTCGGGTATCCACGCGCCGACATAGCGCTCGCGGCGGGCCCGCGCCGAGCCGAGCAGATCCAGGCAGACGCGGCTCGCCACCGTCGTCAGCCAGGCGCCGGGCGACTCGACGGCCTCCCGCTTCGGCCGTGACATCGCGTACCAGCGGGCGTACGTCTCCTGCACGGCGTCCTCGGCCTCGGCCAGCGAACCGAGCAGGCGGTAGGCGAGGTTGATGAGCTGCCGCCGCTCGCCGATGACGGCGCTCAGGTCCGGCTCGGCCCTGTCGTCCCCCGGTCCGGAGCTGTCCCCCGGTTCGGATGTGGTGCTCATGATCGCGACCGCCCCCCCTTGGCCCTTCCAGTCCGCTTCGGCTTCCGCTTCCGCTTCCGCTTCCGCTCTCCCTACTCCGACGAAATACCGCACCGGACTGTCAGACCGGCGCGGCTCTGACATTTCGGGGGCCCACATCGTCGGACCAATGAGACACCACCGCACAGGAGAGGACCACGTCATGGCCACACCGACGACGACGGGCGAGCGGGGCGGCGGCCTCCCGTTCCTGCGGATCGCGATCGCCGCGCAGACCCTGGCCCTGCTCTTCCAGGCGGTCACCGCCGGCATGCTGCTGACCTCGTCGTACGGCGAGACACTGCACAGCGTCGGAGCGCGCGTGATGTACGGGGCGTCGATGCTGTACGTGGTCGCCGCGATCCTGGCGTGGCGGCCGGGCGGCGGTCCGGCCCGCCCCATCCTGTACGCGTCCGGCTTCCTCGTACTCGCCTCGATACAGGTGGTACTGGGCATCGCGCACAAGCCTGTGCTCCATGTCCCGCTGGGCGTGGTGATGTTCGGCCTCAGCCTGCTGGCGCTGGCCCAGGTGCTGTTGCCTCGCGCGTCCACGAGCGCCCTCCCGCGCCCCTGATCCGTCCCGCGCTCACCACGGCACCGTCCGCCCCAGGTAGTCGACGTAGTGCAGACCCGGGCTGTCCCGGAGGGTGTCGAGCGTCCTGACCAGGTTCGGGATGCTCTCGTCCACGTCGAGCAGGGCGCCCGGACCGCCCAGGTCCGTGCGTACCCAGCCGGGTGCCATGAGGACCAGGGGGCGGGGTTCGCCGGTGTGGCGGGCCGCGTAGCTGCGCATGAACGTGTTGAGCGCGGCCTTGCTGCCTCGGTACACCTCGTGGCCGCCGTGCTCGTTGTTGGCCACGCTGCCCTGGCCCGAGGACATCACCGCGATCGTGCCGGCGGGCGCGACGCGGTCCTGAAGGGCCTCGATGACGCGCAGCGGGCCCAGCGCGTTGGTGACCATGACGCGGACGAACTCCTCGGTGGGGGTCCGCGCGACCGTGTCCTCGGGGCTGCTGGCGACACCCGCGTTGACGAAGAGCAGGTCGAATGTCCGGTGGGCCTCGGTCAGGCGGTCGCTGAGCGCGGCGATCTGCTCGGGGTCGGTGATGTCGACGGTCTCGATCTCGATGCGCCCGGAGCCTGCGCCTGCGCCTGTGTCGGCGTGGTCGTGGTCGTCGGCGTGGTCGTGGTCGTCGGCGAGGCTGTCGGCGAGGTCGTGGAGTGCGGTACGGGCCGTTCCGCGCACGGTGGCCACGATCTGCCGGCCGCCCCGCGCCCACTCCCGGGCCAGCGCGAGACCGAGCCCCCGGGACGCGCCGATCAGCAGCACGCGCCCGGCCGGGGCCGACGGCGGCTCCTCACCGGAGCGACCGCTCAGGTTGCTGTCGGACATACCACCCATGGTCCGAGAGGCAACGGAACCCGGCAAGTCGGGTCCCGGTGGACGGCCCGTACCACTCGAACCTCGGTCAGGCGGAGTTGGACCCTCCGCCGATCTCCCGCCCCAGCCTTCGCGTCTCGTCCTGGATGCGGCGTACGACGCTGCGTACGTCCTCGCCGCCGTCCACCCCGTTCTCGACCAGTTGGACCGCGAGGGTGTTGAGGTAGTTGGTGGCCCCCACCAGGTGGCTCACGACGTCCTGCCCGTTCCCGTAGCGCAGTTGGTCGAGGAGGTGTGAGGCGTCGTCGACGACGCGGCCCACCTGGACCGAGATCTCGTAGGCCGCCTCGGCGGGGAGGTCGGCGCGGCCGAGCTGCCGTCTGATGCGCTCGCAGGAGTCGATCAGTGACTGGGCCAGGGTGAAGTCCCGGCGGCGCCCGACGACGAAGTCCGCGTTGATCACCGAGCCCTGCGCCACCGTGGCCGGGGGGAGGCTGTCACCGCCGAAGGCATGGGCGCGCTGGAGGGGGTTGTAGGGGCGCAGTTCGGTGGAGTTGAGTGCGTTGAGCGCGGGGCGGAAGCACGGGTGGATGTGGAACTCGGTGTCGTGCGGCTCGACGGGGATACGGGCGCCCCCGGTGTGGACGACCTCGCTGCCCCGGCGTACCCCCAGAAAGTTCACCCCGAACAGGACGTCAATGACTCCGTCGACGGTGAGGGTGTCGGTGTAGTCGGGGAAGCGGGTGTGCAGCGCCTCGCGGTGTTCCTCGAAGCGGCTCGCCAGCGCCGGCCTCATCACCACGTAGCCGGTGTTCTGGAACAGGGCGAAGATCCGGCTGAGGAAGGGGTAGTTGACCAGGTATTCGCGGGCGACGTCCTGGAGCTTCCACTCCGAGAACTGGCGGGTGGCCAGGGCGATGTCGTCCGCGCCGATCGTCGTGTGGCCGCGTTCGGTCGCCTTGTCCCGGCACAGGTTGAGGTACTGGATCGTGTCCCGGGGCCGGGGCAGTGAGCGGGAGAAGAGGTACTCCGCCGTCGGAAGGCCCTCCGTCCGCTCGGGGAACACCTGCCCCCAGAGTTCCGCCGATGCCAGCCGCCGCCCCAGCGATACGGAGGCGCGGGTGAGGGCCAGCTCCTTCAGCTCGTCGGGGGTCCATTCGACGCGGATCTCGTCGCCGCGGTACTTGTCGCCGTCGCTGAACTCCAGCGAGTCGTAGATGTCGGCACGCAGGAACAGGACGCAGCGCAGGGCCTTCCCGTACGCGCCCGCCACATGCTTGCCCGCCAGCAGGAGGCCGGTGACCATGGCTTTGCTGTCGGGGTCGTTCGACCAGACCTGTTCGAGCTGATCGACCAGCACCAGCAGCGGCCCGTGCGTCTCGGCGCAGTCGAGTGCGCTCAGCGCGCGGGCGACCCCCGTCTCCAGGACGTCGAGCTGCGCGGTCGCCCTGGCTCCCTCCGACGAACCGCTGACATCCAGCGACGCCTTGACCCCGAACGCCTCCAGGGACAAAGCGGTCTGGAGCCCGCGCGTACCGCTCACCAGCCGGTCGTACAGCCGGGCTTCCCCTTCCTCACCATTCGCCCGCAGAAACTTCCGTAAGGCGCGTACGGACGCGGGGAGCCGTCGTCCGTGCCGCGCCCTGGCGTGGGTGATGACGTGCCGGGCCGCGTGTACGGCGAAGACGTAGCGCCAGATCAGCGACTTGGCGGTGTCCGGGGTGAGCCCCTGAAGCTCGAATCTGCGGATCTCGTCGCCCGCCGCGTCGTCCGGGGTGATCAGCACCGTGGAGCCGGAGCGTCCGCCGCCGACGCCGTCGAGGCTCAGCCGCATGCAGATCGCGCTCTTGCCGACGCCCTTGCGGCCGATGACGAGGATCTTCCGCCCGGAGAGCACGGCTTCGTACGCGGCCGTACTGAGGAACCCCTCGCGGAGCAGCCCGTCGGCGAGGTCGTGTTCCGCGTCGTCGCGGCCGAAGTACAGCTTTCGGATGGTGTCGCCCGGTCCGGGCATACCGCCCACCGCCCTCCCCGTATGTACGCGTGCCGGCCCAGCGTGTCCACGGTAGCGAGTGGACCGGGCCGCGTCCTTGCGGACGGAGGTATCCGCGCCGACCGTCCGGGGCCGGAGGTGGTCATCTACCCGACAACGCGAATATCGGCGAAGTGCCATGGACCGGCCGCCACCGTCTCCCCTAGCGTCCTCATGACGGCACGGAACAACACTGCACCGAGGAGGGCCTAATGGCACGTGAGGAACTGACCCGCCTTACCGGCACGACCGGCGGCCCCAACTGCGACGACGACGATTGCCCCAACGTCTACCGGACGAAGAGGGGTTCATTAGTCGTCCAGGGAGAGCTGTCCGACGCCTTCGCCACTCGTGATGGCGAGGGTCTGGTGGAGATTCCCGAGCACGTTCTGAGGGAGGCCGTCCGTGCTCTTGGATGGTGAGGAATGGCGCAGGTTCTTCGACACCTTCGAGCGGGAAGCGTGGCGCTTCGAGGCGCAGCCCACGTACACCATGCCGAAGGAGCAGGAGAACATCGCCCATTTCCTACGGGGCGCGGACAAGCCCGCCGATCACAACGCACGCTGGCATGAACGGGTACGCGGATACGTTGAATCGGGCCGACGGATCGGCCGCGTACGCGTCGTACGCCGACCGCTCACCCCATATCAGCGGTACCAATTCGCCTGGGGCATCCCCGGCAACATCGCCGCCGGCGAAGACATCCGCATCCTGGACGTCACCGAGAACGACCACGGCCTGCCGCTCTCCGGCCGCGACTGGTGGATGTTCGACGCATCCCGCATCGCTCACCTCAACTTCCACCCGGACGGAACGCAGATCAACCGCGAGGCATACGAGGGCAACCCGGCACCGTACCGGGAGTGGAAACGCATCGCCCTGGAGCACGCGATGCCTTTCGAGGAGTACGTGAAGGGCCTTGACGTTTGACCCTGGGCAGTTGGGCCAGTCGAAGGCTGACCTGGCGGAGACGCTCCGCACCCTGCGCAAGCGAGCCGGCCGTACGCAGGTCTGGCTCGCTCAGCGCTGCAACATGTCCCAGACGAAGCTCAGCAACATGGAGACGGGCCGGATCACGCCGGGTCTGGTCGACGTCGAGTTGATTCTCAGGTGCCTCGACGCGCCTCCCGCGCTGGTAGCCGAAGTGGCCGCCCTCGCACGGCTGGCCAACACGGAATGGCAGGGAAAGCGGGCGTCGTGGCGGCGGGGACTGGACAGACGTCAGGCAGAGTTGGCGGTCCTCGAAGCCGAAGCGACGCAACTTCGCTACTTCCTCCCCGCGATGGTGACGGGCCTGCTGGCCACACCCGAATACGCCAGGGCCAGCCTTGGCCACTCGCCGGTGGACATTTCCAAAACGGTCGCGCGGAAACTGGAACGGCAGGCTGTTCTCTACGACAGTACGAAGCAGTTCACTTTCCTGTTGACCGAGCAGGCCGCCAGATGGGGCGTGGTCTCCCGTCCGGCGATGGCCGTGCAAATTGACCGCCTGATCTCCCTGTCCCACCTTCCTCATGTATGTATCGGCATCATTCCGTTCACTGCGACCTCGGCACGTGGCCCGATGAACACGTTCACGGTGTACGACCAACGGCTGGTTACCGTCGAGACCTTCACGGGGCGCATAATTTTCCAGGACGCCAGAGATATCGCGGAACATCTTGAAGTATTCGCCCTGTACGAGCGCCATGCACTGTTCGGCGATGAAGCCAGAAATCTACTCGGACAATGGGCAGCCGACTTCCGGTCGTGATCGTCTACCCCACAACGCGAATAAAGCTGGAGACGTGGTCTCGGGGAGCCGACGATCCCTTCATGCCAACCGCAACCGCCCAGGTTCGGATGGCGGGCGGCCGTGATCCCGGCCGTGAAGACGATCAGGAAGGCACCACCATGACCGACCTGTACTCGATGGACATCACCGGGGCTTCGTTCGTGAAGGCGTGCGGGGGCCCCTGCACCGAGGGGTGCGTGACCCTGTCCCGGATCGGTGAGGACGCCTGGGCTCTGGGTGACAGCAAGCGGCCGGACGTGGAACCACTGCGGTTCACCACGGCCGAGCTGGACGCGGCCGGGATCGACCCGGCGCGCTTCGACCTGACGGCCTGACGCATCTGTCCCTGGCCGGTCCCCGCCCCTCAGGCGGGCGGGGATGGGCCGTGCTGACCGAGACGCCAGTCGCTCCGACTACCCGAAGAGGGAACGGCAATTGCACTACCACGGGTATCTGTGGACAGGCCCCAAGCAACGGTTCGATGACGAGGCGTTACGACGACCGCCACACCCCGACCCACCACCTCCCTACGGCAGACCGGAGCTGATCCAGCGGTACAAGGAAGTGATGGCGGAGTTTCCCCTCGTGGACCTCCCTCCGCTGGAAACCGCGTACTGGCTGATCAAGTCGAGGAATCTGGTGCGGGGCACCTGGCCGGAACCCAAGGAAGCGGCGGCCTGGCTCGGGGAGCGGATGACGGAGTACGCGCCTCGCTTCCAGTCAGCGGCCGACCGCGACGTCACGGGGCCCGCGGTCCTGATCGACTGCGCCGCCGAACGCCTCGGATGGGGCGGGGACGTGTCCCACGGCTGGTACCTCGAACGCCCCGTGTTCCTGTCACTGGCCTTGGTGTGCTGCCCGAATCGCATACGAGCCGAGTTGCCGTGCCCGCTCCGGTGACCCGCGACCTGACCACCGCGGATCTGATCGCCGACCCCGGGCCACCGCATCCGGACGAGGTAGTCGGTGGTGGGCGCTCGATAACCAGTGGAGCGGCGCCGCTGTGCGCCATTACCTTGCTGCCGAACCAAGTCGTAGTCGGCTGGACCCGGACAAGGACGTGCCGTTGTACACCGTGTGAGACCTCCCAAGCGCTGATCTGTCGCGCGTCGCACCTGTGCGCCGCGCTGTTTTCTGCTGCGGATTTCTCACTGAGACCGGTGTATTTCTGTGCTCCATATCTGGGTGGTCATGCCCACCTGCCTGCCGCTCGTTCGCCGCCGCTGCCATGGGTGCGCGTCCGAGCGTTTCCGGGCAAACGGAAAATTTCGCGTCAACGCGCACCACAAGCTCATAGACGCCTGGCTCCTCGCACTCTGTACGGATTGCGGGGAGACCACGAAGCTCACGGTCTTCGAGCGGGTGAACGTCCGCTCCGTACGACCGGAACTGCTGGACCGTCTCCACAACAACGACCCCGGCCTGGCGGCCGAACTCCTCCAGGACCCGGTCGTACAACGCCGCAACCGCATCACGCTCGACTGGGACAAGGCCTGGCGTCTCGATACGGGCGGATCGGATCACCTGGCACGCGAGGTGATCGACGTCTCGGTCCGTTTCACGGCCCGAATCCCTGTCCGGCCGGTACGACTGATCGCTGAAGGCTGCGCTCTTCCACGGGCCGAGATCGAAAGACTGATCGCGGAGGGAAAGCTGGTTTCGGCGGTGCGCCTGAGCGGCAGGCTTTCGGGCGACTTCACGTTCACGCTGAAGCGCTGAGCGTTCCTGGGAACCGGGGGCCTGTCCGGCAAAACCCGCCGGGCGGGCCCTGGCCTGGCGGACGAGCATCCGATGGAGGGAGGCCGTCCGCGCTCTTGGATGGTGAGGAATGGCGCAGGTTCTTCGACACCTTCGAGCAGGAAACGTGGCGTCGAATCGGAACGACGAATCAGCCGTGTACGAGTCGTACGCCAACCACTCACCCCATATCAGCGATACCAATCGCCTGGGGCATCCCCGGAAACATCGCCGCCGGCGAGGACATCCGCATCCTGGACGTCACCGAGAACGACCAGGGCCTGCCGCTTTCCGGCCGCGACTGGTGGATGTTCGACGCATCCCGCATCGCCCATCTCAACTTCCACCCGAACAGAACGCAGATCAACCGCGAGGCATACGAGGGCGACCCGCATCGCCCGACCTTGCTGTCTGACCCTGGGCGGTATTTGCGGGGGCTGTCGTCAGTGCATGGACGCCGGAAGGACGGTCCTCGCCTGTTCATACAGGGCTCGGGCGTGCGCGTTCTTCGTGTGGGGGCGGATCAGTTCGACCATGGTGCGCATACGGTCGTCCGCGCGGCCGGACTGGACCATGGGCCACTCGTCCAGAGCGGATGTCCATGTCTCGCACGCCGCCTCAAGGTGGCCGACCTTCAGTTGGCGCTCGGCCAGGGTGCCACGGCGCTGTACTCGGATGCGCCGGTAGACGCTGTGCCGTAGGCGGTCGGCCTGCTGCATGGCCTCGATGGAGCCGGTCGTGTCGCCGAGTTCGTAACGGACTTGGCTGATGTGGTAATTGAGGGCCGCCGGGTCGTACCTGCCGACCGTCTTGCCGCGCGATTCAGCCCGGTCAATGGCCGCCTCGGCCTCCCGCAGATACCGGAACGCGCCCGTACGGTCACCGGTCTGCGCGGCTGCGTGCGCTTGCTGACCGGCGATGAAGGCCCGCAACCGGGGACCCGCTGCCGGAGACGCGGCAGCGGCGGCGTCCGCAAGATCCATGGCCTTCGGCCCATGACCCAGGTCAACGGCCTGCACGCTCATGCCTCGCAGGGTTCTGCAATACGTGAGGTGGTCGCCCGACGCTCCTGCGAGTTCAAGAGCTTTGACGTAGTAGCGCTGGGCGAGCCCGTGCAGCCCTTCGTCCACGGCCATGTAGCCCGTGAGGTAGCTGAGATCGGACGCCGCCGCCATCATCGCTTTGCGTACGTCGTCGGATGCGTCCGCGCCGAGGTAGTCGGCGACCGTGTTGACCATGAACGCGGCGGCCATCGGGCGGGTATGGCGCCCGCCGAACAGGTCGACCAGCTCGGACACCTTGGCCGTCATGTCGATGACCATGTCGACTTCTGGCATCCCTATACGAGTCGCCCGCCCGGTCTTGAACGCCTCCATCCGCCCAAGCACGTCCGGCCACCCCGGGATGGTGAGCGCCACGGAGAACAACCCGGCACCGAGAACCCCGCGCCTCGACGGGTCCATGTCCTGTCTGCCCAGTTCGATCAGCCCTTCCATTCGATTCCGCGTAGGTGAGGTGCCCGACCAAGTTCTATGGCAACCGGAGTTCCTGCGGGGCAACGGAAGGATATTTACGCGCAAGCTCATCGAAGACGACCTCCAAGCGCGAGAGCGTTTCGGCTCCGACGGCACTTGCCGCGACCCTGAGGGCGAGTTCGCTCGCTTCTACCTCGTCATCGCCCTCTCGCCCGACCGCCATTCCCGCCTCCCCACGCTCTGAATCGCCGTTCTACCAGCCCAGAGCAACGAGACACAGACCCAGCCAAGGTGGGTGAGCAACGGGGTACGACTGGGGACCGTGGGATACGCCTTGACCGATGACGGGCGCATCGGCAGCATGACTACTGGACCAGTCCACTAGTCAGGGGAAGGGCGAACATGGCACTGCCCAAGTACGACCAGATCGCGGGCGACCTTCGAGGACGGATCGTGCGCGGCGAGTTGGCGGCGGGCGATCTGCTGCCCTCCGAGCGGGAGTTGACCGAACGCTGGAACGTCTCGCGCGCCACCGTCGTACGGGCGCTCGACGTCCTGCGTCAGGAAGGGCTCGTGGAGACCCGTCAGGGAACCGGTTCGCTCGTACGTGAACGGCTGCCGCTGGCGCGCACGGCCGGCGAGCGGTACGCCACGTCCGTGGCGACGGGCAACATCTACACCGCCGGGGAGTACGCGGAGATCCACTCGGCCGAGATGGTGCCCGCACCGGAAGACGTGGCCACGGCTCTGGATGTCCAGCCCGGCGACCCGGTCGTACGCAGGCACCGTGTGACCTTCGAGGGCGAGACCCCGACCGCGACCTCCTACAGCTGGTTCACCTCCGAGACCGCTGACGCGGCACCCCGACTCCTCCAGCGCGAACGCGTCCGTGAAGGCACCACGCGCTACGTGGAAATGCAGACCGGCCGCAGCCCGCACACAGGCCGGGACTGGTGGACCGCCCGCCTGGCATCGGCCGAAGAGCTGGACCTCCTGCACCTCACCGGACCGGAAGCAGTCGCCGAGTCGCGCCATGTCGCGTACTGCGCCGAAGGCCGACCACTCACGTACGAGGTAGGAATCGTCCCTGCCGGGCGTTGGGCGCGTACGGAGGAGTACGCGATGGGCAGTTGACGCACCGTCAATCACCCTGAGAGTCCCCGTCGTTGGCGGGGACTCTTTTTCTTTCCCTCTTGACCTGACTAGTCCACCGGTGGACCATGCAAGTAGACACTCTGTGCTGACCGGCACTAACAGAGTGGCAGCGCTCGACGGCATCAGATCGAAGAGGGGCGATGGACCATGACGAGGGAGCCGATCCTTGGCGAGTACCTCATCGATGAACAAGGGCGCGTCGGCAGGGTGATGGAGTTCACCCACACGTGGGTCACGCTTCGTCCGCCGAAGGGCGGCCGGGAGTGGGACGTGTTACGCGACGACAGTCAACCGGCCACGCACGAGCAGTTGTTGCGGGCACTCGTCAACAACGCCAACAAGCGGAGCCGGGGCGAACTTCTGTGACCACAAGCGCCGCATCGGACCAACCGAGTTACCGGTGCGAAGTCCACGCCGAAGGGGTCGTCCACGGCGCCGGACACACCGCCCACCACATCCTCTCCACCCACGACACCATCTCCCCGATACTCGCCATCCGCTGGCTCCGCAGCCAGGCGTTGCGTATCGCGGACCGGCTCGACCCCGACCCCAACCGTTCGCCCTGGGTGACACCCGCCATGCGGCAGCCCACCACCCCGCCCGAGCCCGACAGCCCCACCCACCTCCGCACATGGGCCCACAACCCCACCCGCCAACAAGCCGCCCGCCTCCGCATCAAGGCCGGGCACCCCCTCCTCATCCTCATCCCGGACACCGACTGCTCCTACACCCTCACCGTCCAACCACCCCACCACCCGAAATCCCCAGGACCCGCCATGCGCGAATGCCAAGCCACCAACCCCGTACCCCCCACCCCCCTCCTCTTCGCCATCCTCGCCGGACAAGGCCGCGTCCTCGGCAACGACCTCCAGTACGCCCCCATCCACACCCACTGCGAACTCGCCCACGGACACCCCGGCCAACACGCCGACCACGTATGGGACTGGGACCACAACCCCACCCACGCCCTCTGGGCCCGCTGGACCACCGGCCAGCCCTTACGGTTCGAGTCCCTGCCCTGGTGCGAAAGTCCCGGCGGGCCCGACGCCGACGCCTGCACCCTCTTCCGCGACCATCCCCACCCCCACTCCTGGGCCGTCCACGACGGCAAGCCGGACTAGGGCCCGGGAGCAGGGGCGGCTTCGGTCAGTCGTCAGTCGGTCGGGTCGTCGGGCATGATCTCCCGGACCTCCTGCGCACAGCGGCACGAGGCAGCGATCTTGGCCGCCCACTCCAGCGCGTCCTCACGTGACGGCACGTCGATGACCGAGAACCCGCCGAGTACCGCCTTGGTCTCCGGGTACGGGCCGTCGGTGACGGTCCCGTCGGTGGCCACGACGCTCGCCCGCTGCGTTTCCACTCCCCCACCGAAGACCCACACACCCGCCTCCTGCGCCTCCCGCACCACCTCGTGCGAGGCCGCGGCCACCTCGGGCAGCTCCTCCTCGGGGATGATCATCGTGCCGTCGTCGAACGAGATCAGGTACCGCGTCATCCTTGGCTCCTCTGACTGCCTTGGCCGTCGGCCTCTTTCGGCGGCCTCACACCGTACGGCGAACGCCCCCTCCTGACGTCTAGGACACCGACACCGGTTCGTCGGACTTCCGGGGGCTGACGAACAGGGTGGCCGCCAAGGCCAGCATCAGCAGACCGGCACACACATAGCTGGAGATCGCCAATGCGTCCGCCATCGCCTCCCGCCCCGCCTCCGCGACCCCCGCCGTACGCGGGTCGGCCGCGAGGGACGGGATCGCCGAGCCTGCGCTGTCCGTCACGGCTCCGCTGATCCGGTCCGCCTCCGGGCCCGTCAGCCCGCTCCCCGTGAGGCTGTCCCGCAGGTTCGACGTCAGCGTGCTGAAGAACAGCGTGGTCAGTACGGCGATACCGAGCGCAGCGCCCAGTTCGCGCGACGCGCTCTGGATGCCCGACCCCTGCCCCGCGCTCTCGGCCGGCACGTCCACCATCACGATGTTGGTGACCTGCGCGGTGGCGAAGCCGACGCCGATTCCGTAGACGAACAGGGCGGTCGCGATCAGGCCCCACCCGGTGTCGGTGGCGGCGACCAGGCCCAGCATCGCCAGACCCGCCGTCTCCAGGAGCAGCCCGATCCGTACCAGCCCCAGCGCCGACGTACCCATGGAGAAGCTGGCGCCGCTCGCGCAGAAGCTGCCCGCCGCGAGGGCGACCAGCGCCAGCCCCGCCTGGAACGCGCTGTAGTCCAAGGCGAACTGCAACCACAGCGGCAGCACCGCGATGATGCCGAACTCGCCGAGCCCCACGACCAGTGTCACGACATTGCCGTTGCGGAAGGACGGGATGGCGAACAGCCGTACGTCCATGAGGGGTTCCTGCCGTGCGCGGTGGAGCGCCGCCTGCCTGCGCCAGAACACGAACAGGACCAGCGCCGCCACGACGAACGCGACCAGGACCGGGGAAGGGCCCCCGCTCCACGACAGTCCTCCGACGGTCAGCGGCTCGACCGTCATCAGCCAGCCGTACGTACGCCCTTCGATCAGCCCGAATGCCAGAAAGCCCAGGCCGACCGCCGACAGGACGCCACCGGCGACGTCGACCCGCCCCGGCGTGCGCGGCGACGCCGGCAGGTAGCGCAGCGCCGCCGCGACGATGACGGCCACGAGCGGCAGGTTGATGCCGAAGGCCCAGCGCCAGGAGAAGTCGGCGAGCCACCCGCCAAGGAGCGGGCCGACGGCCGCCGCGGCGCCGATGGTCGATCCCCAGACGGCGAACGCCTGCCCTCGCGCCCTGCCGGTGAACGTCGCGTTCACCAGCGCCAGCGACGTCGGCAGGATCATGGCCCCGCCGACACCTTGCAGGAACCGCGCCAGGATCAGCGTGCCGCCGCCCGGCGCGACCGCCGCCAGCAGGCTCGTCACGCCGAACACGGCGAGGCCGACGAGGAAGATCCTGCGGGCGCCGTGCAGGTCGGAGAGGCGGCCGGTGATCAGCAGCAGCGCGGCGAAGACGATCGCGTACGACTCCTGGATCCACTGGTCCTCGACCGACGTGATCCCCAGGTCGTCGATGATCGGGGCGAGGATCACGTTGACGATGGTGATGTCCACGACGATCAGCGCCACGCCCAGGGACACGGCCACGAGACCGAGCCACTGGCGGAGGGGTGGGGGAGGGGGAGGGGGAGAAGCTGGGGTCGGCTTTGGCTTACTCAAGGAAGTTACCTCCATGGTGAAGTATCTTTATGATGGAGGTAATGTGAGGTGGGTTGTCAAGTGGCCGACCGTCACCGAGGGCCGAAGCGGCCCGGGTACGCGCGGATGGGAAGGTGAAGCATGTCGATGGAGCAACCCGAGCAACCCGAGCACCCCGGCCAGCCCGGTCACCCCACCCCCGACCCCGACCCCGTCGAGGCCCAGCGCGACCGCCTCCTCTACGGGCTCCGGACCTTCGGCGCCCACTACGCCGAGTTCACCCGCCGCTTCGCGACCTGGCTCGGGCTGCACTCCACCGACGCCGTGGCCCTGACCGAGATCCTGTACGCCGAGGACAAGGGGGTTCCGCTGTCCCCGGCCCGGCTGAGCGAGCGCATCGCGCTGTCCTCCGGCGCGACGACCGCCCTGCTCAACCGCCTCGAACAGGCGGGACACATCGTCCGCACCCGCGAGGGCACGGACCGCAGGATCGTGACGCTGCGCAGCAGCCCCGACATCAGGCCGCACGCCATCGAGTTCTTCGGTCCTTACAGCGAGCGCACCACCGCTGTCATGGCGGCGTACAGCCCCGAGCGCCTACGGGAGTTCGAGGACTTCCTCGTCCGCCTCCGCGAAACCATGGACGGGCTCCTCGCCGACGAGTACCAGGAGGGCCGACACGGTCACCGACACGGCCACCGACCCTGACCCGCCCCGGTTGTCCGACCTCGCGGGCACCATGGGGACATGCCCAAGACCTCCGCCCGACTCCTCGCCCTGCTCTCGCTGCTCCAGGTACGCCGGGAATGGGCCGGGGCCGCGCTGGCCGAGCGGCTGGACGTGAGCGTGCGGACCGTGCGGCGCGATGTGGACCGGCTGCGCGAACTCGGCTACCCCGTCCTCACCACCAAGGGTCCCGACGGCGGCTACCGGCTCGACGCCGGTACGGAGCTGCCGCCGCTGCTCTTCGACGACGACCAGGCCGTGGCCCTCGCCGTGGCGCTGCGGACCGCGACCGTCACCGGCGCCGGAATCGAGGAGGCGGCGGCGCGGGCCCTGCGGACCGTACGGCAGGTCATGCCCGCCCGGCTGCGGCACCGCGTCGACGCCTTCCAGGTCACGGCCGTCGAACGGACGGGAAGCCGGTCGCACCCGCAGGCCGACCCTCAGGTACTCGTCGCGCTGAGCGCCGCCGTCCGCGCTCGCGAAGTGCTGCGCTTCGACTACGAGGGGTCCACGGCCAAAAGGTCCGCCCACGGAGCCTCCTCGGAAGGCGCCCACCCGCCCCCGCCCCGCCGCACCGAACCGCACCACCTCGTCACCCGGGGCGGTCGCTGGTACCTAGTCGCCTGGGATCTCGACCGCGACGACTGGCGCATCTTCCGCGTCGACCGGATCACCCCGCGCACCCCGACCGGTCCCCGCTTCACCCCGCGCGACCTGCCCGGAGGAGACGTGGCCGCCTTCGTCACCAGCAAGTTCGAGGGCGCCGACGGCTTCGAACGCTGGCCCTGCACCGGCGAGGTGATCCTCGACCTGCCCGCACCCGCCGTCTCCGGCTACACCCACGACGGAATCGTCGAAGCGCTCGGCCCCGACCGCTGCCGGCTCGTCCTGGGCGCCTGGTCATGGCCCGGCCTCGCCGCCACCATCGGCCGGTTCGACGCCGACATCGAGGTCATCGGGCCGCCCGAACTACGGGACGCCTTCGCGCACTTGGCCCACCGGTACGCGAACGCCGCGCGCCCCGCCGCCGACACCCCCTGAGCGCCCCTCACCCATCCCCGTACCACTACTCCCCCGTACCACCACTCACCCGTACCGCACCCCCCGTCTCCAGCCCCAGGCGGGCCGCCCACGCCAAGGCGTCGTCCATCGAGGCGTCCTCGTCGGCCAGGCGGGCGGCGGCGAGGGTACGGAGGATGCGGGGTATCGCGTCCGCGTCCATGAGGGTGGCCCACTGGCGTCCGGTCAGGGCGAGGTAGCGGAGGTCCTTCAGGTCGGCCACGACCGTCAGGTCCACGGTCTCCGCCTCCGAAAGGTCGAGGCAGCGCAGATTCGGCACCGTGGAGAGTGGGGTCACGTCCACCGGCGCCGTCGTCTTCAAGTCGAGCGACGACAGATGCGGGTGGCCCGTCAAAGCAGTCAATGCGGTCAGGGTTCCGTCGGCCAGCCCCACCCTCAGCGACTCGACCGGCAGATCCCGCACCGGCGTCAGGTCGGACGCGACAGAACGGTTCAGGTGCAGTCGGCGCAGGCCGGGCGCCGCCCTGAGCGGGGCGAGATCGACCGGGCCCGTCGCGTCGTTGATGTGGATCGCCTGGAGCGTGGGCGGGACCTCGCCGGGGAGGTCGCCGATGATCTGCTGAGGGCCGCGCTCGCGGGCGGGGGCGGGGGCGGGGGCGAGCAGCGAGAGGTAGTCGTCGTCCTCCAGTTCATACGCGCCCTGGTCGAGCAGGTCCAGGTAGTGGCCGAGGAGTGCGGTGACCGAGTCCGCGATGTAGTGGGGGCCGTCGTCGTAGTCACGGCCGGTGCGGATGATCTGGCCGGGGTGGCCCGCGCGGGCCGGGGCCGTGTCGACCGCCAGGTAATTGCCGTCCTCGCTGGTGGCGAAGCGGAGCCAGCCGGGGTGGCCTCCGCAGCGGCGGACCGTGTCGGCGGGCGTGGCGTCGAAGACGACGGCGCCCCACTCCAACTCCCAGGTGAACCAGGGCCGTTCGCCCGCGCCCCACCCGCTGTACTCGGCGACCATCCGCTGTAGCGAGAGCCAGGAGCTGCCGTCGAAGAGGTAGCCGCTCTCGAAACCGACCGCGTCACCGTCCGCGAGGGCGTAGAGCGCGCGCAGGTCGGCCGGGAGGCGGCGGCCCAGGTGGCGTTCGGCCTCCTCGATCTCGGCCGGTGTCGCGGGCGGTGGCAGTTCGTCGGGGCGGCCCAGGATCGCGGCCCGCCGCTCCAGATACGTACGGAAGCGGGCCACCGCGAGGTCCGGGTCGCCCGCCGGTCCCGCCGTGCCGGGCTCCTGACGCGCGCCGGGCTGAGGCAGCCGGTACGCGGGGTCGAGTACGACCTGGAAGCCGCCGTCCGTGCCGGTCACGCGGGTGATCGCGCCATGGAACGCCACGAGTCGGTACGCGCCGGACGCCTGGACGCGGAGTTCGAAGCTGACGGGTTCCCAGCCCCGCTCCTCGCGCAGGGCCTCCGCCAGCGCCATCAACTCCTCGTAGGGGTTGGGCACGCCGGATGTCCGGGCCGACGCTCCCCGCCGGGCGAAGCCGCCCGTCACCGACGTACCGAAACGCCCCGCGCGGGCGTGCAGCACCCCCTCCGTCCAGCCGTCCGGACCGTACCCGGCCATCGCCTCGACCACCGGTCGTACCGCTCGCTCCACTCGCTCCGCCATGCCCCGCCCCCGTACCGCCGAAAGTGCCCCCGCCGATCTCCAGAAATCATGACACCGACCACTGACATCAGGCCGGAACGCCGGATGAGGGGGGCGGCGGACTAGCCGCCGATGGCGTTCAGCTCGGCCATCGCGTCGTCCGGCAGGACCACATCGGCGGCGGCGATGTTCTCGCGGAGGTGCGCGACCGACGAGGTGCCCGGGATGAGGACGATGGTCGGGGAGCGCCGCAGCAGCCAGGCGAGTGCGGTCTGCTGGGGCGAGGCGCCGACGCGGGCCGCGACCGTGTTCAGGGTCTCCGACTGGAACGGCGAGAAGCCGCCGAGCGGGAAGTACGGGGCGTACGCGATGTTCTCCGCCGCACACCGGTCGACCAGGGCGTCGTCGCCCCGGACGGCGACGTTGTAGAGGTTCTGCACGGTGACCACCGGGGCGATGGCCTGCGCCTCGGTGAGCTGCTCCGACGTGACGGTGCTGAGGCCGAGATGGCGGATCAGCCCCTCGCGCTGCAACTCGACGAGGGCGCCGAACTCCTCGGCGAGGCCGGGTTCGTCGGCGGGACCTTCGACGTTGCCGAGGCGGAGGTTGACGGCGTCGAGGGCGTCGACGCCGAGGCGGGTGAGGTTGTCGTGGACCTGTGCCTTCAGGGACTCCGGCTCGCGAGACATCACCCACGCGCCGTCACCGTCGCGCCGGGAGCCGACCTTGGTGACGATACGGAGGTCCGCCGGGTAGGGGTGCAGGGCCTCCTTGATGATCTCGTTCACGACGAACGGGCCGTAGAAGTCGCTGGTGTCGATGTGCGTGACGCCGAGGTCGACGGCCGTACGCAGGACCGCGACGGCCTCGGCACGGTCCTTGGGCGGCCCGAAGACGCCGGGGCCCGCCAGTTGCATCGCTCCGTACCCCATTCGGCTGAGGATGAGGTCGTCGGCGAGTGTGAGCGTTCCACCGGGGGCGCTGCTGGTCATTTTCTTACCTTTCGTCCCGATTCGAGAGCCCGACGCTATCCCGCGCCACCGGCCGCTCCCGCGCTTTGCCACGGACCTGGTCACGGACCTGGCCATGACCTGGCCCTGGACCTGTCCACGGACTCCGGTGCGGCTCCCACCTCCGACTCTGCCGCGCCCCGCCGCCCCTAGGCAGTACACCGCCCGTCCTGGGACCGGGGGTCCCTGTCTGGCGTACGGGACCTGTCCGCCGAACGGGGGACGCGGGTCCGGCGGGCTCCCGCCCCCGCGCTACGGTGCGCCGATGCCGCACCTCACCGCGTACGACCGCATACCCGACCGCATACCCGACCGCGAGACCTTCGCCGCCTACGTGGACGCGCTGCGCGCCGACCACCGCCGGCACGGCCACGCGTGGGAGAACGCGACTCTGGACGATTTCCTGGAGGCACTGGCCGCATGGGTACGGGACGCCGGCGGCTCGTACGCGAACGCCGGCCAGGCGCTCCCGGCGGACGGGGACTGGACCTTCTTCGCCCGCGCCCTCATGGCTGCCGCGTACTACGAATGACCCCCCGGCCCCGGACCGACGGGAAAGCCCCTCGTGAACGTCTCCCTCTGTCTCTTCACCGCTGATCTCCGGCTGCACGACAACCCGGTGCTCCGGGCCGCGCTCGACGAGGCCGATCAGGTGGTGCCGGTGTTCGTGCTGGACGTCGGGGTCGGTACGGCGGGGTTTGCCGTACCCAATCGGCTCGCTTTTCTCGCCGACTGCCTCGCCGATCTCGATGCCGGGCTGCGGGGGCGGGGCGGGCGGCTGGTGGTGCGGGCGGGGCCCGTGGTGGACGAGGTCTGCTCGGTCGTCACCCGTACCGGTGCCCGCCGGGTGCACGTGGCGGCCGGTGCCAGTGCGTACGCGCGCCGCCGTGAGGAGCGGCTTCGCGCGGCGCTGACCGCCCTGGGCTGTGCCCTTCACGTCCACGAGGCGGTGACCACCGTGCTCCCCCCGGGAACCGTCGTACCGCACGGCCGCGACCACTTCGCGGTGTTCACGCCGTACTTCCGGCGCTGGCAGGCCACTGCGGTACGGGACGTCGTGGCGGCTCCCCGGGCCGTGCCGGTTCCCGCGTCCGTCGCCGAGCGGGCCGGTTCCGTGCCGCTTCCCGTGCGCGCGGAGGTGGCCGGGGTGTCGCCGGGGCTCGCGACGGGCGGGGAGCGGTACGGGCGCGGGCGCTGCGCGGACTGGCTGCGCGGCTCACTCGCCGGATACGCCGACCAGGGCGCCGAACTCGCGGCCGACGCCACCTCGCACCTCTCCGCGCATCTGCACTTCGGCACCTTGTCGCCCCTCGAACTCGTCCACCGGGCAAGGAAGTTCGGGGGACCGGGCGCCGACGCCTTCGTACGCCAGTTGGCCTGGCGGGACTTCCATCATCAGGTGCTCGCGGCCCGCCCGGAGGCGGCGCGTACCGACTACCGCACCCGGCACGACCACTGGCGCCACGACGCGCGCGAGGCCGAGGCGTGGCGCGCCGGGCGGACCGGATACCCCGTGGTGGACGCCGCGATGCGCCAGCTCCGGCACGAGGGCTGGATGCCGGGGCGGGCCCGGATGCTGGTCGCGAGCTTCCTGACGAAGACGCTCTACCTGGACTGGCGGATCGGCGCCCGGCACTTCCTCGACCTGCTCGTGGACGGCGACGTCGCCAACAACCAGCTCAACTGGCAGTGGATGGCCGGCACCGGCACCGACACCCGCCCCAACCGCGTACTCAACCCGGTCACGCAGGCGAAACGCCACGACCCGCGCGGCGAGTACGTACGCCGCTGGCTGCCCGAACTGGCCGCCCTGCCGGGCCCCGCGATCCACCACCCCTGGACCCTCCCGCCCGCGGAACGGGCCCGCTACGACTACCCCGATCCGCTGGTCGACCTGGGTGAAGGGCTGGAGAGGTTCCGGCAGGCCCGAGGTGGTTGAGGAGCGCGGAGGCGGGCCAGGGCCAGGAGTCCGCCGATGCCGGGGACGGCGGCGCGCCATCGGGCGCCTGATCCGGCGGCGCCCGGGGCCTGCCAGACGGCGGCGAAGGTGACGAGGTAGGCCATGCCGTGCACCGGTCCCATCAGGGAGGTGACCACCTTGGCGTGGACCGTGAACAGGTTGAGGAAGAGGACGGCGAGCGAGGCCGCCTCGACGGCGGCGGCGATCCGCAGCAGACGCGGGGTCGCGGGCCCGGACGCCGAGGTGGGAGTGGGGTCGGACATCGGTCACGCCCCCGTGGTGGAGCCGGGTCGGATGATCATGAGCACGACGACGATCGCCCACAGCAGGTTGAACACCCCGGTGAGCATGGACAACCGGCTCGCGGTGGGTGGCGGTGGCCCGTCGGCGGCGCCGCCGGACGCGGCGAGGACGCGCTGCTGGTTCGGCAGGATCACCATCGCGAGGAGGACGGCCGCGACGCCGGTCAGCCCGATCGAGACGAGCAGCCAGATGTCGGTGAGGACGCCGAGGTAGGCGGCGGTGGCGAAGCCGAAGACGGGGACGGCGATGCCGAAGACGGCGTATCCACGACAGATGCGGTGGAGGAAGGCGGCGATTCCGGCGGCGTTGCCGGGCGTCGGGGTTTCCTCGGGTATCGCGGGCGCCGCGGGCGCCAACTGCCGTGCGTAGCGCGGGAACAGGGACGCGGCGACGGCGATCGGTCCGACCGCCAGGATCGCCACGAGGACATGCAGGGTCAAGAACACCTTGGTCACTGCGGAGCCTTCCACCGACGAGATGAATAGGTTGGCTGCCAATAGATAGCACACCAATACCTGACTTCTGTAGGCTGCCTACCTATGAGACAGGACGCGGTGCGAGGGCACCTGGACGGACTGCTGCTGGCCGTACTCGAAGCGGAGCCCCTGCACGGGTACGCGATCATCACGGCCGTCCAGCGGCGCAGCGGCGGCACACTCGCACTGCGATCGGGCACGATCTATCCGGCGCTGAACCGCCTGGAGCGCATCGGATTGCTGCGCGGCGACTGGCGGTCGGACGGGGACGGTGTGCGGCGGAGGCGTTGTTACGAGCTGACCGAGGCGGGCCGGCGGACGCTCGCCGGCGAACGGACGGCGTGGCGGGAGTTCACGACGGCGATCGGCTCGGTCCTGAACCCGGTTTCCCCACTGAACCCGGCGACTCCCCCGGAGCTGGCCACGTGAGCGACCCCGTGGACGAGTACGTGACCGCGCTCTCCGACGCCCTGCACGGACCGGCGCGCACCAAGGCGCGGATGGTGGCCGAGGTCCGGGACGGTCTCGCGGACGCGGTGGCGGAACGTACCGGTGAGGGCCTGACGTACGAGCGGGCGGCGGATCAGGCGGTACGGGAGTTCGGGAGTACGGACGAACTCGTGGTGAGCTGGCAACGGGAGCTGACGATCGCTCAGGCCCGGCACACCGCACGGACCGTGGCCCTGACGGTCCCCTTCCTGCTGACCTGCTGGTATCTCGTCCAGAACGCCGGGTACCGCTCGGACGGGGAACTCCCGCGTACCGCACAACTGTTGGCCGTCCATCTGGCCGAGGTCTCGACGGTGGCCGCGCTGCTCGCCGGGGCGACACTCGCGGCCACCGGTACGCTCGCCCGCCGACTGCCACCGACACCGCACCGGCTGCCACTCGCCGTCGCGTGGGCGGGGACGGTCGCGAGTGTGTCGATGGCCGTGGCGACACTCGCCCTCGCCATCGCGGCGGTACTGGGCACGAATGGGCTGCTGATCGCGTTCGCGGGGGTGCTGGCGGCGGCGTCGCATGGGCTGATGGCGGGGTCGGCTCGGTCTTGTCGGCGGTGTGCGAGGTTGCCCTTCCGGGAGTGACGGCGGGAGGGTTGCGGGGTGGCTGGGGCGTGGGTTCGGGAGCGGGCACCCGAGAGTTGGCCCCTGTGGCGCATGCCCGATCGATAACCCGTCTCGGCGCCGGGTGGCCCGCTGCGAAACTTCGGGCCATGACCTCACCCGAACTCGGCGAACTGGACTACCTCCGGGAGATCGAGCGTCTTGCCGGCCGCGTGAGCGTGGCGGCGTCCGACGAAGGATGGCTGTCGTTGGGGACGGACCCCGACGCGAACCCCGACAGTTCGACACCGCTTCTGCGCAGTGTGAACGAGCTGGCCCGAACCCTGCGCCGCTACCACTTCACGGGCGACGGTTGCACGGAAGAGGACCGGCCCCTGATCCGGCTCGTCGGAGCCTCCGTACTGAAACCCGGGACCATGCCCGCCGGGGTGGAGGAACCGTACGAAGAAGTCTGCGCGCGCCTCGGCGTCGAACCCCGGTCCGAGGGCTGGGCACTGTGGAACACCTGGAGCGAGGGGGATGACCTGAAGGTGACCATGGTGGTGTCCGCCGTCGAGACCACCGAGGGGCTGTTCCGGAACTGGTCGCGTGGGAGGGCGCTCGATCCGGTGTCGCCGCTGCCGTCCCAGATCGCCGTGGTCCGCACGGGCTGGATAGGCCCGATCACGTTCTCGCCTCGCGGCGTCGGGTTGACGGGTCTTGGCGGCCGACCGCTGACCTAGGACGACCGACCACTGACCTGGGCGGCCCCAGGGGCGAGGGCCGTGCTTGCGGTGCGGGTCAGAGTGTGGCCCCGTGCCACATGCAGGGGCCGGTGTGGAGGAAGCCTCGGTGGGGGGAGCTGTATCCCATCCAGATGAGGGGTACGAAGGTGCCGGTGTTCTGTTCATGTTCGGTGATGGGGTCGTGGCAGGCGATGCAGGTGGGTGGGGGTTTGTCGGCGGCGGTGCGGGCTCGGACGAGTGCGGCTTGTTGGGGGGCGGCGGTGGCGCAGAGCGGGTCCCCTGTCAGGGCGGCGTCTTCGCAGGGCTCGCAGGAGGTCCAGTGGGTGTGGAGGTCGCGGTACGTGGTGACGACGGCGGTGCGGATCGGGTAGCAGGTGGGGCAGGAGTGGGGTGCCCAGCCGATGCCGGCGTGGAGGTTGATGCCGGTGGCTGGGGCGAGGGGGGCGGTGCACCAGACGCAGGCGGCGCCCAGGTTCTGTTCGGTGGTGAGTTGGCGCATGTGCGGGATCTCGAAGAACTGGAGATCGGTGAGGTCCTGGTCTTCGGTGGCGCTCATCGGCGGGTCTCCTTCAGCGCGCGGCGCTGGCGTTGGTCGGTATTGCAGTGCGCGCAGGTGACGGTGTGTTCGATCAGATTTTTGTACGCAACGGCGGCGTCGGGGAGCATCACGGTGCGGCCGTCGTCGGTGAGGGTGAACAGGCTTTTGGTCATACCCGGGTCCCTACGGCGATCCTGTCGGATCCGGCCAGTTTGACCATCGCCCGCAGCACGATCGCGAGGCGCCGGTCGCCCAGTGACTCCAGGTTCCAGAAGGTGATGTTGCGGGGGAACCGGACCGCGACGATCAGGGCGAGGAACGCCTTGTCGGATGACGTGAGCCCCGGCGCCCGGGTGTACCGGGCCTCGAACGCCAGCCAGTCGCACGACACCGCACCGTCATCCCGCTCGGTGACCAGCAGCCCCCGCACCCACTCCCGAGCCAGTAACTCGTCCTCCTCAACGAGCGCGGCCAAGGCGAAACGCTCGCAAGGAGGTTGATCCCGCACCCACGCGGCGAGCCGGTCGGAGAGGAGAGGAGGGGTGTCGGGCGGGTCCGCCTTCGTACCGCCTGTGGCTTCCTGGTCGTGCCACACAATGTCGTTCATGTTGTTCATGTTGTTCATGTCGACTCTTCCGCGGTCGGCCACGCCCCGGAACGGATCGCACGGTCGCCGGAAGTCGCGGTGGCGTGTGCGGTCGAGGGGCCGTGGGTGGGTAACGGCGAGCCACTCGGGAATCTCCCCCGTGTGCTCAGTGGTCGCCATGAGGTCCACGACCAGGGTGGGGGCAGCGAAAGGCCCCAACTATCACGACTTGATGATAGTTGGGGCCAATGGGTGACGCTCTGTCAGGCGCTCAGCCAGGAGCCATAGCTGAGGAACGAATCGGGGAGCTGGCGCTTCGCCGCCTCCAACCCTTCGTACGTCGCCCGTACCGTCGCGTGGTAGCGGGCTTGCTGGGGAGCGGCCTTCCGCGCGCGCAGCAGGTTGCCGAACGACTCGTCCAGGGCTCCCGTCCACATCTGTGCGCGCGCCAGCTCCGCGTAGTGGTGGCTGCGGCGCGAGGCGGGCCACGCCTCCGGGAACGCGATCGTCCGCCCGGCCTGCGACGCGGCTCCGTACTCGTCCAGCTCGGCGAGCACGCTGACCCGGTGCACCTTGACGTTCGTGGGGCCGAACGTCAGCCAGTGCACATCCACCGCCTCGCCCGTCGCGGCGGCGATCCGCTCGCCCTCGGCGAGGTGCCCCTGGGCGCGATCCGCGTTCCCCGCCCGTCCCGCCATCACGGCCGCACCGAGGTGGAGCTGCCCGGTCACCACGTCCCGCTCCCGGCCGGCGGGGGCCTGCTCAAGCGTCGAGAAGCCCACCTTCACCAGGCGCTCGCCGGTTCGGTACTGCCCCTCGCGGAGGTACGTCAGCGCGCGCATGTACCGATACATGCCGCCCACCACCGCGTCACCCGCGCGCTGGGCCGCCCAGTCCATACGGGAGAGGGCGATGGCGGCGAGGTCGTTGTGGCCCAGCTTCGCCGCCACGTCGTACGCGGTGCGGTACGTCGATGCCAGCAGCAGCCAACCCTCCCTGCTGTCCGCCGAGTGCGCTGCCGTGGTCGCTTCCTGAATGAGCCCCGCGACCTGGGAGGCGGCCCGTTTGATCTCGCCGGCGCGGACCATGACGAGCAGGTCCTCGGCGTCGGCTTCGAGGAGTTGGCGGGGGCGGGGCTGGATGTCGGGGTCGGGGCCGAGGTCGTAGACGTCCAGCGCCTCGCGGATCGGCATGATCAGCACGTCCAGTTGGTCGGCGCGCAGCTCGGCGACGTAGGGCTGGCCGGTGATGCTGCTGACCTCCACGCGCATCGCCCGCGCGAACGAAGCGATCACGTGGGGGGTCGCGGGCAGGACACCCTGCTCGGTCTTCGTCGTCGTGGAGTACGGAACCCCGGAGAGATCCGAGAGGGCGCGCTGAGTGAGGTGTCGTTCGCGGCGCAGACGCTTGATGCGCGCGCCGATGTGGTCATGCGGAAGGGAGTGCATGCCGGCTCCGTTCTGACTCGACACGAGAACGGTACCCCTGGCACTTCCGGGCAGATGACGTATCAGTAAGGGAGTTGAGCGCCCCAAGCAGTCGTACGCCACGTACGAATCAGAGCGCGGATCTCGCGTCCGCTTGGCCCGCAGGGGCGAGGGCCGTGATTGCATGCGGGTCAGGGAGTGGCCCCTTGCCACATGCAGGGGCCGGTGTGAAGGAAGCCTCGATGGGGGGAGCTGTAGCCCATCCAGATGAGGGGTACGAAGGTGCCGGTGTGGAGTTCGTGGTGGGTGAGGGGGGTGTGGCAGGAGAGGCAGGTGGGTGGGGGTTTGTGGGCGGCGGTGCGGGCGCGGGCGAGTGCGGTTTGTTGGGGGGTGGCGGTGGGGCAGAGCGGGTCCCCTGTCAGGGCGGCGTCTTCGCAGGGCTCGCAGGAGGTCCAGTGGGTGTGGAGGTCGCGGTACGTGGTGACGACGGCGGTGCGGATCGGGTAGCAGGTGGGGCAGGAGTGGGGGGGCCCAGCCGATGCCGACGTGGAGGTTGATGCCGGTGGCGGGGGCGAGGGGATCGGCGCACCAGATGCAGGCGGCGCCCGTGTTCTGTTCGGTGGTGAGTTGGCGCATGTGCGGGATTTCGAAGAATTGGAGGTCGGTGAGGTCCTGGTCTTCGGTGGCGCTCATCGGCGGGTCTCCCTCAGCGCGCGGCGCAGAACGGTGCCCGGCTCGCACTTCCGCTGGTCGGTATTGCACTGGGTGCAGGTGATGGTGTGTTCGATCAGAGTTTTGTACGCGACGGCGGCGTCGGGGAGCATCACGGTGCGGCCGTCCTCGGTGAGGGTGAACAGGCTCCGGGTCATACCCGTGTCCCGACGGCGATGGTGTCGGACCCGGCGAGCTTGGCCATCGCCCGCAGCACGATGGCGAGGCGGCGGTCGCCCAGTGACTCCAGGTTCCAGAAGGTGATGTTGCGGGGGAACCGGACAGCGACGATCAGGGCGAGGAACGCCTTGTCCGATGACGTGAGCCCAGGCGCCCGGCTGTACCGGGCCTCGAACGCCAGCCAGTCGCACGACACCGCACCACCGTCATGCTCGGCGACGAGAATCCGCCGCACACACTCCCGCGCCAGTAACTCGTCCTCCTCGATGAGCGCGGCCAACGCGAACCGCTCGCAAGGGGGTTGATCCCGCACCCAGGCGGTGAGGCGGTCGCTGAGCAGCGGAGTGTGGTCGGCGGCAGTGGTCATGGCCCGACTCCAAACAGTGAGTGACCTGGTCTGATACCGCTATGGTTTCGGCCGGTCACGGACAGCACACCCCCACTGCCGGACATCTTGGGACGTCTTCGGCCCATCACGGTGACGTGAGTCGTCGCTTCACGTCTATCCTGCGGGCCATGGTGAACGAGCGCCTGCGACGTGCAATGCACCAGGCCGGACTTGACATCCAGTCCCTGGCAGAAGCCTCCGAGGTGTCTACCAAGACCGTCGAACGGTGGATGGGCGGCAAGACTCCCTACCCCCGCACGCGGTACCGGGTAGCGGCCATCCTCCAAGAGGACGAGTCCTACCTGTGGCCCGAAGCGGTCAACACCTCAGCTCTGACCGGCGCCGAGATGGTGGCCACCTACCCTCGCCGCAGCGATGTGCCGAGGCACCTGTGGATGGAGCTGCTGCGCGGCGCGCACCGCGATATCGACCTCCTTGCCTACGCGGGACTGTTTCTCACCGAAGAACACCCCGACTGGCTGCCCACCTTGGCGGCGAAGTCCGAGCAGGGGGTCCGCGTCCGACTCCTCCTCGGGGACCAGGACGGTGCCCATCTGGCCGCCCGGGACGGGGAGTACAAGATCGGCGGCGGCGTCGCGGGACGGGTCTCCGCCGTCCTCGCCCACTATCAGCAGCGCATGCCGCGCACCGTTCAGATCCGGCTGCACGACACCTCCCTGTACAACTCCATCTACCGCTTCGACGACGAGATGATCGTGAACACACATGCCTACGGCGTGCTCGCCGCGTTCACCCCGGTGATGCGGCTACGGCGTATCGACGGCGCCTACTTCAACACCTACGTGGAGTCGTACGAGCGGGTCTGGGCCTCGGCTCGGCCGGTCGACATCGTGACGGAGGACCGATGAGCGAGAGCAAGGCCACGCGCAGGGTCGATCACTGGCAGGACCCCGATGCTCCCAGGCCGACAAGCCGTAAGACCTCGGCCTCCGTGTTCGTCCAGGACGAGGACGGGCGTCTGCTGCTTCTCCAGCGCGTCGACAACGGGCTGTGGACGATCCCGACCGGCGGGGTGAAGAAGGGCGAAACCGTCGGCCAGGCAGGGGTGCGTGAGTGCCACGAGGAAACGGGGCTGGAGGTCGAAGTCACCGGACTCGTCGGGGTGTTCTCCACGCCCGACCACGTGATCGTCTACTGGCACGGCGACCGCGTGGACGAGGTCCGGCAGCCGATCAACATCTGCCTGCGTGCCCGGGTGACGGGCGGTGAGATCGCCCCCGAGCCGTCCGAGGCGGAGGAGGTGCGATGGGTCGATCCGGCGGACCTGGACGCGTACCCGATCCACCCCGCACTCAGATTCCGGATCGACCACGGACTCCGTACACAGGCGCCGTACATCGCCTGACGCGGTACTCGACGGTGTGAGAGGGGCGTCCCGGTGTGGGATCTTCCCCTGCCCGACGAGAGGCAGTGGCGTGTCCAGGAGTCGGCGAGGCGGTCTCGGTGGTCAGGGCGGTGCTGGTCGCGGTTCACGCTGCCTTGGACAAGGTCGCGCGGTCCGTTCGGGGTGTGTGGCGGACGAGGGGCGGCGGGGTCGTCCCGGCTGCTCCTTCGTCGTGGCGCGGCCACAGGAGGAGGGCGCCGATGGTGCCCGCTGCGGCGAGTACCGCCAGGACGGACCAGGTGAGTGTGAAGCCTCCGCTTGTGCCGAGCCATCCCGCGACGGGATAGGTGACCAGCCAGGCCAGGTGGGACAGGGAGAACTGGGCAGCGAACGCCTCGGGGATCGCGTTGCGTCCGACGGAGGTGCGCAGGACCTTGCCGGTCGGTGTGATGACCAGTGCCATACCGATGCCGATCACGGTCCAGACGACCGCCGTACCGATCCATGTCGTGAGGCCGGCGGCGACGAGCGCCACCGCGCCGGTCGTGCCGCCGACGAGGACTCCGGCGCCGGTCATCATGACGGTGCGGGCAGCGACCCGGTCGAGGACGCGGGGCAGTGCGAGGGCGGCGACGAGGGTTCCGGTGCCGGAGGCGGCGAGCATCCAGGCGACGTCCGACTGCGACCCGCCGAGCCGGTCCCGTACGTAGTTGACGGTGTTGACGACGACGATCGATCCGGCCGCCGCGACCACGAGGTTGAGCGCCATGACGCCGCGCAGCCGTGGCGTCCTGAGGAAGGTCCTGATCCCCGCCGTCGCCTTGTCCCATGCCTTGGTGTGGGCGCTGGGGCGGGCGTCGGGGACGCGCGTCAGCAGGACGAGCAGGGCGGAGATGAGGAATCCGGCGGAGGTGCCCAGGAACAGCCGGTCGAAGGTCATGAACGTCAGGGCGACGGCTGCCAGTACGGGGCTGAGCAGGCTCTCCATGGTGGAGGCGACCTGGGAGGCGGACAGGGCACGCGTGTAGTCGGACTCGTCGGTGACGATGTCGGGGATGACGGCCTGGAACGTCGGGGTGAACGCCGCGGAGGCGGCCTGGAGCAGGCCGATCAGGAGATAGACGTGCCAGACCTCGGTGATCAGCGGCAGTGCCAGGACCACCGCGCCGCGGACCACGTCGAGGAGGACGAGAAGGGTTCTTCTGGGGAGCCTGTCGACGTACGCGGCGGCCAGCGGGGCTATGACCACGTACATGACCATCTTGATGGTCAGGGCGGTGCCGAGGACCATGCCGGCGCGCGGTCCTGCGAGGTCGTAGGCGAGCAGGCCGAGGGCCACTGTGGTCAGCCCGGTACCGAACAGGGCGATGACCTGGGCACCGAACAGGCGGCGGTAGTCGCGGTGGGCGAACAGTCGCATGGCGGGTTCCTTCCGTGTCCATGCGGCGGGGCACGGCCCCGGGGTGGCGGCCGTGCACCGCGAGTACAGGCGGGGGATTCTCTACGCACCGGTTTCACTCCCCGGTGTGAGGCCGGCGAGGAGGTTGAAGGCGCCGGTGAGGACGTTGAGTGCGACGACGCCGACGACGTCGGCGATCGCGCGGTCGCTGTAGCCGTGCGCACGCAGCGCGCCGACCTGTTCGTCGGTGATCGACGTCGGCTCGCGATAGATCTGGAGGGCGAGGGTGATGATCGCCGCGATCGCGGGATCGGCCGAGGTGCCCGCGTGGGCCCGCTCGATCTCTTCCTCGTCCACCCCCAGGGCGCGGGCGGCACTGACATGCGCGTCGAGACAGAGCCCGCATCCCTGGCGGACCTGGACGGCGATGGAGATCCGTTCGCTGGTCGCGCGGTCGAGTTTGGCTCGTCCCATGGCGCGGCTGAGCTGGAGGTAGCCGCCCAGTACGGCGGGCGAGTGCGCCATCGTGGAGACCATGTCGCCGATCTGTCCGTGGCGGGAGACCAGGTCGGCGAGGAGGTCGCGCGAGGCGCCGACCGCCGTGTCGGGCGTGAGTCGGGTCAGGCGGGACATGACGCTCCTTCCCTCCGTCAGTGGTGTGCGTGGTCGCCGTGGTGGTGGCTTCCGTGCTCGGGTACGGGTACGGGTGCGGCCTGGGGTGCCGCGTCCGGGCGGGGAGTGGTCTCGGCGGTGCGTACCGTGAACTCGGCCGTCCGGACCGCGTCGTTGTGCTGGAAGTCCAGGTACAGGCGGTAGGTGCCGGCCGAAGGCGCGACCGCCATGAAGGTGATCCCGGGTCCCGGTGCGGTGACGCCGTCACCGGGTTCGCCCTCCGGGTGGACGTGGAGGTAGCCCAGGTCGCCGACCCGCAGTGCCACCAGGTGCCCGTACGCGGCCAGGTAGGGCTGGAGGTCGGTGACGGGCCGGCCGTCGCGGCTGACGGTGAGGGTCAGTCGGCTCGCCTCGCCGGGCAGGAGTTCGCCGTCGAGCGCGACGGTGTACTCGCCGATCCGTGCGATCCCGGTGGCCTCGGGGAGCGGCCTCGGGTCGTACGGCCCGGCGACCGCGGCGTCGATCCCCAGCGTCATGGTCCCGTCGTGGCCGACCGGGTGGACGTCGGCGAAGAACCTCCAGTCGCCCGGTTCCAGGGACAGTTCGACGCTCCAGGTGCCTTTCTCGTCCCTCACCGGGTGCACGTGCTGGAACCCGGCGGTGTCGCGCCGGACGGCTATGAAGTGCAGTTCCTTCTCGTGCTCGGGCGTGTACTCGGTCACCGGCCGCCCATCGGGGCCGATCACCCGGAAGCTGACCGGCTGCGCGCCGGGGGTGCGGATCGTCGAGTCGAGTTCGAGGGTGTACCCGTTCTGCGAGACCGACAGCCCGCCGGGCTGGGCTCCGCCGTGGCCGGCGTGGCCGCCGTGGCCGGCGTGCGCGCCGTGTCCGCTGTGGCCGGAGTGATTCGTCATGGCATCTCCTCAGGTGGGTCGGGCGGGGTGCGCCTTCCGGCGCCATCCGTCGTTCAGGACGTTGATCAGGACTATATACCCCCGGGGGGTATTTGGCGAGCGTACCGCCGGCAGCTTGGGTAGGCTGCCTGACCATGAAGGTGAGCGAGGTACGCGGGCATCTGGACGGGCTGCTGCTGTCCGTCGTGGAATCCGGCCCGCTGCACGGGTACGCGATCATCACCGCCGTCCAGGAGCGCAGCAACGGCGTCCTGGAGCTGCGCAAGGGCACGATCTACCCCGCGCTCAACCGGCTGGAGCGGCTGGGACTGCTGCGCAGCGACTGGGAGTCGGTGGGCGAGCGGCGCCGCCGCTGCTACGAACTCACGGACGCCGGCCGCCGCAGCCTGGCCACCGAGCGCACGGTGTGGCAGGAGTTCATCACCGCGATCGGCTCGGTCCTCGATCCGACCCCGCCGACCCCGCCGACCCCGCCGACCCCTGGTCACGCGACGTAGCACGCCCTCCGCCCCCAACGCCCTCCAACTCCCGCCCCACAGCGACCTGGTCGCGACGGAACTCGACATGATGCCGAGCGTGCCGACGCCTGACGCCCTGCCCGCCCACTCCGGCCCGGTGTACTTCGACGTCGGCGCACCGCGGGGCACCACGTCCTGCTACTGGATGACGGCCGTCTCGGCGGACGGTACGGAGTCCCTGCCGGCGGGCGACTGCGCGGTCAGCACACCGGAACGGTGACCCCTGGTTCGGGGCCGAGGGGCACCGTCGTACCGTCGTGGAATCGTGTGCACGTCAGGTAGCCACCCCTGGCGGCATGGACCGCCGGCGTCGATCCACGCCGCTACACGGGGGCCTGACCACCTGCATGACATCCCACATACGCGCTTTCCGACGCCGTCTGCCCCTCCGGCCGCCCCTCTGGCTGGTCCCGGTGGTGTGGACCGTGGCCCTCGGGCTGTGGGGACTGTCCCGGCGGCACAGCGTGTGGCGGGACGAGGCGGCGACCTGGCAGGTGGCCGAGCGGTCGACCGGTGACATCTGGCACATGCTGGGGCAGGTCGACGCGGTGCACGGCCTGTACTACCTGCTGATGCACGGCCTCTTCGAACTCTTCGGCCCCGGCACGACGACCTTGCGACTGCCGTCCGTGCTGGCCGGCGCGGTGGCGGCGGCCTGTGTGACGGTCATCGGCGAACGGCTCGCGGGGGCGTGGGGGGGCCTGGGCGGAGGGCTGGCGTTCGGGCTGCTCCCGGCGATGCAGTTCTACCTCCAGGAGGGCCGCCCGTACGCCCTGGTCGCGGCCGGGGCGGCCCTCGCGACGCTGCTCCTGGTGACGGCGCTCGAAGGCCGCGCCCGGCCGTGGCACTGGATGGCGTACGGCACCACGGTCGTCCTGTCCGCCCTCCTGAACTGGCTGTCCCTGCTGATGCTGCCCGCGCATCTGGCGACCCTGCTGTGGACGCGGGCGGCGCGCGGTACGTGGACCCGCTGGGCGGCGGCCTCGGCGGCGGCGCTGGCGGGCGCGCTGCCGTTGATCCTGTTCAGCCGGGGCCAGGCGGGCCAGCTCTCCTGGATACCGCCGATGACCTGGCACATGCTGATCGGCCCGGCGATCCTGCTCACGATCGGCGGCCTGGGCGCCCGGCTGGACCGCCCGAGGGCGGGCCACCTGTCGGCGGCGGCGGTGGGCCTGCCGCTCCTCGCGATACCGCAACTCGCCCTGATCGGAATCTCCCTCCAAAAGCCGCTGTTCGTGGACCGCTATGTGGTGTTCAGCCTCGTCGGCCTGTCCCTGCTGATCGGTACGGGACTGGGCGCGGCGGTACGGAGGGCGGGGCCGCGTTTCCCGAGGGCGTCGAGGTGGCTGGTCCCGGCGGTGGTCCTGGTCGCGCTGGTGGGGCTGCTTCCGCAGTCCCTCGCGAAACGGTCGCCGTCCAGCCGGGTGGACGACGTCCTCGCGATAGCGGCCGACGTACGGCGCGTGAAGCAGCCGGGCGACGCGGTGCTGTTCCTCCCGGCGGCCCGCCGCGACACCAAGTCGGTCTCACCTCAAGCCTTCACGGGCCTACGCGACATAGCCCTGGCGAAGTCCCCGGAAGCGTCGGGAACCCTGAAGGGCACGGAGATCCCCCCGTCCCACCTCCGCACCACGATGCTGGCGGAGCCCCGCATCCTCCTGATCACGGACGCCCCGGACGCGGCGAAACCGACGACGGGCCCCCGGGACAGAGCCATGACCGCGATCCTGAGGAAGTACTTCACCCCGACAACGGACCACCAGTCCCGGGGTCGCCGCCTGACCCTGTACGAGCGCCGAACGCCGAACCTCCACGCCCCGCTTCGCGAAACCCCCGTCTCCCGCAGCGGCTGACACGCGGCTCAGTGGTCCCTGAGAAGGCCCGCGTCGTGGGCCAGTACCGCCGCCTGGACTCTGTTGGCGCAGTCGGTGCGGGTGAGGATTCTGCTGATGTGGGACTTGATCGTGCCGGGGCTCAGATGGAGCTGGTCGGCGATCTCGGCGTTGGAGAGGCCGGTGCCGAGGAGGCGCAGGACGTCGCGTTCGGCGGGGGTGAGGTGTTCGGTTCTGCGGCGGGCGGCCTCTGTGTCGCGGCCCGACTGGACGTGGCGGTCCAGGAGTTGGCGGGTGATCCGGGGGGCCAGGACGGGTTCGCCCTTCGCGGCGAGTTGTACGGCGCGGATCAGGTCGGCGGGGCCCGTGTCCTTGAGGAGGAAGCCGCTCGCCCCGGCCCGCAGGGCGCGGGTCACGCTCGCCTCCTCGCCGAACGCCGTCAGCATCACGACGCAGGTGCGGGGCGAGAGGCGGGCGATGTCCTCGGCGGCGGCGATGCCGTCCCTGCCCGGCATCTGGATGTCGAGCAGGGCGACGTCGATGTCCTGGGCGCGGCACGCGGCGGCTGCCTCCCGGCCGTCGCCCGCCTCGGCGACCACCTCGATGTCGTCGGCGTTCTCCAGGATCAGCCGGATGCCCGCGCGCATCAGCGCCTCGTCGTCGGCGATCAGGACTCGGATCATCCGGTCATCCTAGGGGTCCCCCATTCCCCCCCGTTCCCTCTTCATTTCACGGCCGCCAGCGCCAGCAACAGGGCTACGAAACCGACCGTCGGCAGGATCACGAGCAGCGCGGCGCAGCCCGAGCCCAGGACGCGCGGCCAGGTCAGGATCTCGTCCGGCAGGGGGGCGCGTGCCCCTGGTTGCGCGGTCCGGGATGGGTCCAGCGGGTGCGCGACGGGTGCGATAGGCGCGACGGGTGCCGGGGGTGCGACGGGCGCCGGGGTGCCGATTCCCTGCGGCGGCAGCCACGCCGCCACCCGGAACCCACCATCCGTCAAGGCCCCCGCCTCGAACACCCCGCCGAGCAGCGAGATCCGCTCCTGACAGCCGGCGAGCCCGCTGCGATTCCCTCCCCGGGAGTGGCCGCCCGCACCCGGCGCCCCATTCGTGACGGACACCTCGATCCCCCCGTCCCCGCCACCGCTGACCCGCACCCTGGTCGGCGCGCCCGACGCGTGTTTCAGGACGTTCGTCAGCCCTTCGCGGACGAGCCGGTGGATCGCCTGCCGCGTACCGAACCCCAACTCCGCCGTCTCCGGCACGGACCAGTCCAGCTCCACGGCGCTGCCCGTCTGCCGGGACTCCTTCACCAGGGCGGCGATGTCGTCCCGCGTTCCCCGCCCGTCCCCGGTCCCCCCGTCCGCCAGGGCGTCCGTCAGGTCCTCGCGCCGCAGCACACCCAGGATTTCGCGCAGCTCCCCCATCGCCGTACCGGCCGTCGTCCGCAGTAGCTCCGCCTGCCCGGCGAGCGCCGGGGCCTGGCGCGCGGCGCCCAGCTCCAGCGCCCCGGCGTGCACCGAGATCAGGCTCAGCCGGTGGCCCAGCAGGTCGTGCATCTCGCCCGCGATCCGGTTCCGCTCCTCCATCCGGGCCGCGGCGGCGGTCAGCGTACGGGCCTGTTCCAGATAGGTGTTGCGCTCCCGCAACAGGCTGACCAGCGGGCGGCGGCGCCCCAGCAGGGTCCCGGCCAGGGCGGGCAGCAGCAGGAGCAGCACGGCCGAGCCCGCGTTCCCGGCCAGCGCCAGAAGCGGGCCCCCGGTCTCCTCGTGCGGCAGGACCAGGACACGGACGGCGGTCAGGACACCGACGAGGGCGCAGCCCACGCCGACGACCCGCCACGCGCGCCGCGTCGGCGCGATACGCCGGGTGGCGGGCAGCACGATCAGCGGCACCACGGCGAGCGTCCACACGTTGTCGCCCACGAGCAGCAGCGAGGCGCCGACGACCGCGGCGGCCGGCCGGCCGCGCCGGGCGGGGACGAGCAGCGCCGCCCACAGCGCCCCCACGACGGCCGATACCGGCCGCTCCGGGGTCAGCAGGAGCAGCGGTGTCAGACAGAAGGCCGCCGCCAGGGCGGAGAGCAGTGCCTCGGTGACGAGCGTGCGGCGCGGAGCGGCACGCAGCGCGGCCAGGCCACCGGCGACCTGGCCACGCGCCCACCGTGGCAGCCCGCGTATCACGCGCCCGGCCCGAGGTTCAGCTCCGCCCGCAGCGCCGCCACGTCCACCTTGTCGGCGGTCAGCAGACGTACGACCGTGCCGCCGCCCCCGACCCCTGCGCCCGCCTCGGGTGCCGCTTCGTCGAGCAGCGCCGCCAGCAGATGGACCGTACCCACCGTGGGCGAACCGTGCTCGGCGGCGGACAGCCGCGCGACCGCCACGATCCGGTCGGCGGCTGCGGACCGCAGCAGGTCGGCGCCTTCGCCGTCACCGCCGGGGACGGCCGCGGGAGGGGTGTCGGTGGCCGAGGCGACGAGGGACACCTGCCGTACCCCGTGCCGCCGCAGCAGCTCAGGAGCCGCGTTGGCGTCCGCCAGCTTCTCGGGCAGCGCGCGTCCGGCGACGGACAGGGCGCGGTCCAGGGCGAGCGTCCCGAGGAGCAGGTCCACCGGTTCCACCACGGCCCGCCCGCACCGCACCGCCTGCCGCATCGCCTCGATGGTCACCGCGAACACGACCGGGGAACCGTTCACGCTGCTCCCGGACGTCCACGACATCAGCCCGCGCGTCAGCCAGTTGCCGCTCTTGCCCAGCGTTCCGGCCTGGCGGAGCAGGATGACGCCACGGGATTCCGGGCGCTGGGTCTCCGCGGGGGCGCCCGCGTCCAGGGCGTCGAGCGCGGTCGCCGCGGCGGACGGGTCGAGCCGTTCCAGGGTCAGGGCCTCCCGCGCCCTGCTGTCCGGCAGCTCCAGCAGCGCGCGGGCCACATGGCGGCAGCGCACCGAGATCGTGCCCTCGGCGCGGGCCGCCCCGAGCGCGCGCAGCAGGCATACCCGTAGCGCACCGGTCATCCCGGGCAGCGCCCGGTCGCCGTCCGCGTCCGACCGGCGCCCGGTGAGGCCGAAGCGCCACCCCGCCTCACGCCAGACGGCGTCGACCTCCCGTATGTCCGCGTCGGCGTCGGCGTCGAGATCGACATCGACGGGCTCCCCGCGCACCTCGTCGTCGCTCACCCACCCGTTCCCCGCCATCGCGGCGATCCTGCCGCTCAGGGAACCGGCCTTCCGCATCCCCGGGGCGAGCGCCGCACCGGCGTCCGTGTCCCCGAGCACCAGCTCCCCGAGCAGGGTGTCCGTCCCCACGGCCGGCAGCTCCCGCCGGACCGCGCGCCGCAGCGTCTCCACGAGCAGATCCATGACGTCCGGCTCGAACTCGGTGGTCGCCCCGAGCACATCCGTCGTCCCTCGCTGACCCATCACTGTTCCCCTCGAAGCGCGGTGCTTGCCTGAACACCCACCACGCTAAACGCCCACCCGGGACCCCTCTTCTGCCGAGTGGCCAGACCTCCGGTCCGATCGGCGATCCGGCCACACCCCGGAACAGCCACCCGGCCGCGACCCGCGTCAGTCGGCCAGGTCAGTTGGCCGCGTTCATGAGATCCAGGGCGCTGTGCTGCCGCGCGGCGTCCGTGGAGTCGAAGGGTCCGGCCCAGCGCAGCCCGTACGCGTCGAGCGGGGTCCGGTTGTTCGCGTACGCCGTGTCGGCCTGCCGTCGGATGTACGTCGTGTACGGGCGGTCGGAGAGCCGGGCGTTGAACGCGCCGAGTCCCCGGATGTACGCGCCCTTGAAGGAGGGGCCGTCGGCGCCGCAGCCGTTCGACTCGCAGGGCTCCCGCAGGATGCCGCCCGAGTTCAGGGCCCCGGACGTGGTCGACGCGTCCGCGATCTGGCGGCCGGTGGTGAGCAGGGCGGTGTCCCCGGTGGCCTTGTGCAGCTCCGCGAGCGCGCCGAGCAGGACACCTTGGTTGTACGACCAGGTGGTGTCGCCATTGTTGGCGCAGGTCGACAGGTTGATGCCGTCGTTGACGAGATGGGAGCTGTTGATCATCCCGGTGCCCTTGAACCACGCCCACTCGGCGTTGGCCCGGCCCAGATAGACGGTGTCGCCCGCGATGCGGTTGTGGAGGGCCGCGTTCAGTTGCAGATAGAGGGAGTTGGCGATGGCGTTCTTGTAGGTCTTGGCGGTGCTCCACCAGACACCGCCGCCGCACGTGGAGTCCCAGTACCGCGCCATGTAGTCGGCGTCGGCGCGGGCGGTGTTCAGATAGCGGGAGTCGCCGGTGAGGTCGTACGCGGCGACCCACGCCAGCCCCCACCACCCCGTGTCGTCGATGTAGTCGTTCGTGAAGTTGCCGCCCTGCGCGGAGAGGTTGCGGTCGTAGGTGGTGGAGATGGCGTACCGGTAGCTGTCCATTCCGGTGACGCGGATGTTGTCGATGAGGGCGGTCAGGGCGTTGGCCGAGTTCCACCAGCCGGTGGTGGCGAACAGACCGGTGGAGTTGTTGTACGACTGCATCAGCGCGGTGGCGGCGGCCGTCGGACGGCTCCAGGCGTTCCAGGTGGTACGGGCCCACTGCGTGCACGCGATGTCGGGCCGGTCGCCCGCCTTGCCGCAGGCGCGCAGGGCGCCGACACCGAGGGCGCCCCAGTCGTCCACGTTGTACATCAGGGTGCGCCAGCCGGTCTGCCCGGCCGGGATCTTGGTGTCACCGAGCTTGCTGCCCGATGCCCAGGTGCGCCCACCGTCGAAGGACCGGTCGAGCCACACCTCGTCACCGGGGCTACCGCCCGAGATCGAGGCCCAGCCCATCGCGTCGGCGTCGTCGAAGTGCAGGACGAGGGTGCGCGAGAAGATCCCGGCGGTCACCGGCTGCCGGTCCTGCGGGGACAGCGCCGGATCGCGGGCGTCGCAGTACTTGTTGCAGATGGTCGCCCCGGCGGCGGCGACCGCCACACCGCCGGCGGTGGCCGGGGCGAGGACGACGAGGCCGGCGAGGAAGGCGAAGGCGGCCGTCAGAGCGAACAGCCGGGCCCCGGCCCTCCGTACTCGTTCCACTGCGGGTGTCATACGGACTCCAAGGTGTGGGGGGTACGGGACATCAACCGAGGCGCCACTGCTGGTTGGCGCCGCCGTTGCAGGTCCAGAGTTCGAGTGCGGTGCCGTTCACGTTGCCCGCAGGCTTGTCGCCCCCGGTGACATCGAGGCAGAGGCCCGATTGCGTGCCGGTGATCGTGCCGTCGGGGTTGAGGCTCCACTTCTGGTTGGCGCCCCCGTTGCAGGTGTAGAGCTGCACCTTGGTCCCGGCGGTGGTCCCGTTGTCGTAGGCGTCCACGCACTGCGTACCGCCGTAGAGCCGCAGTTCACCGGCCGCCGTGATCGTCACGGCCTGGTTGGCCCCGCCGCCGCAGTCCCAGATCTGGATCCTGGTACCGGGCGTCGTCTGGTTGTCGTACGCGTCGAGGCAGCGGTTCGAGGAGGCGCCGATCAGCGGACGGGTGGTGCCGACGCTGGTGCCGCTGCCGACGGACACCCGGTACATCACCGAACCGTGCCCCGGAACTCGGGCCGAGAGGGTGCCGGTGGTGGAGCTGATGACGTGCGACCAGAGGTTGTTCAGGCGGTACGAGGAGGCCGCCGGGAGGCCGGCCGCCGATGCCGATGTGGTGACGGTGGCGGCGGCGGAGTTCTCGTTGAACAGCACCACCGACACCTCGCCGTTCGCGAGCGGCTTGGTCAGGACGTGCAGACCGCCGGAGTTCGCGACCTCGGTGCCCTGCTTGCCGAGGGAGTCCTGGTCGACGGCGATGACATCCTTGTTGCCGTAGAGCGAGAAGGTGGCGGCCGACGCCGTACGCATGTCGTTGCCCGCGATCAGCGGCGCGGCCATCTGCGACCAGAGGCTGAAGTGCGCGCGGTCCTCGGTGAATGACATGCCGTTGCCGACCTCCAGCATGTCGGGGTCGTTCCACGCACCGGGCTTGGCGTACGGGGCCAGCTTCACATTGGCCTTGAAGAGGGAAACTACGGTGGAGAAGTTGAGGTTGATGTCGTCGGTGGTGCGCCAACTGTTGCCGACGCCCGCGCCCCAGGTCCACACGTCGGCCAGACCCCAGTTGCAGAGGCTGTAGACGATCGGCCTGCCGGTCCTCGCCAGGGCGTCGCGCATCGCGGTGTAGCGCTGCTGGTCGGGCACGTTCTGGTGGTTGCAGTTGTCGTACTTGAGGTAGTCGACGCCCCATGCGGCGAAGCTGTCGGCGTCGGTCTGCTCATGGCCGAGGCTGCCGGGGAAGCCCTGGCAGGTGGCGCTCCCTGCGCTCTCGTAGATGCCGAGCTTGAGCCCCTTGCTGTGGACGTAGGCGGCGGTGCCGCTGATTCCGCTCGGGAACTTCACCGGGTCGGGCACCAGTTGGCCCGCCGCGTTGCGTGACGGCGCCATCCAGCAGTCGTCGATGTTGACGTACGTGTAGCCCGCGTCCTTGAGCCCGGACGAGACGAGTTGGTCGGCGGTCTGCTTGACCAGCGTCTCGCTGACATCGCACCCGAAGGCGTTCCAGTCGTTCCAGCCCATCGGGGGTGTCCGGGCGAGGCCGTTGTCGAGCGCGTGGGCGCGGGGCGCGGCGCCGATGACGAGCAGGGGCGGGAGGAGCGCGAGCAGCAGGAGCAGCGCGAACGCGGTGCTCAGCGGTCTCAGTAATCCGGACAGTCGCGTACGGAGGGGCAGGGCACCGTGGATCATGTCGCCGTCTCCTGTGCCGTGGGGGGAATGGAAACGTATCCATCGGGAAGGTCCCACCGAGCACCGCCCGGGTCAATGGCCCGGACCACGGCCGTTACGCGTACCAACTGCCGTGATCAGAGCGGATGTTGCGTACCCGGTGGCAACTCCCCCGTACCCCGCGCGATGAGCCGCACCGGCAGCACGGTCCTCCGGAAGGGCGCGCCCTCGCCGCCCTCGACACCGTCGACACCGTCAATGCGGTCGATGAGCCGGCGGGCGGCGCACCGCCCCAACTCCTCGGTGTCGGATGTCACCACCGTGACCGGCGTCGGCAGCATGTCGGCGAGCGCGAAGTCGTCGAACCCGACCACCGCGACCGGCGCCCCCAGCCCCCGGGCCGCCCGCAGGACGCCCTCCGTGAGGAAGCCGGTGGTCGAGAAGATCGCCGTCGGCGGGCGCGCCGACGTCAACAGGGCGCGGGTCGCGGCGGAAGCGTCGTCCGTGGTGCCGCGCCGCAGCCTGACGACCAGGTCCTCGTCGGCGGGAACGCCGTTGCGCCGCAGGGCCTTGCGGTAGCCACGCAGCCTGCGGCCGGTGGTGTAGTACGAGGGCGCGACGAGGATCGCGATCCGGCGGTGGCCGTGGTCGATGAGGTGCTGGGTCGCCGTGGCTCCCCCGCCCTCGTTGTCGACCATGACGACATCGGCGTCGGCGCCCGTGGCGGGCCGGTCGACGAAGACGACGGGTACCCGGTCGTGGGCGTTGATCTCGTCCAGGAAGGCGTGGTCGCCCTGGCCGGGCACGATGACGAGCCCGGCGACCCGCCGCCCGATCAGCTCGCCGACCGCGCGGCGCTCGACGTCCGGATCCTCGTCGGCGGTGCTGAGGAGTACCGCGTACCCGGCCCGGTTCGCCACCTCGACGGCCGCCTTGGCCAGGGACGCGTAGAACGGGTTGGTCAGGTCGCCGAGGAGCAGCCCGATGGTCAGGGAGTTCTGGCCGGGGCGCAGCGAGCGCGCGATCTCGTTGCGCCGGTACCCGATGGCGTGGATGGCGGCGGTGACCCGCTCGGCCGTCTCCTCGCGCACCGTCCCGACGCCATTGACGACCCGCGACACGGTGACGACGGCGACCCCCGCCCGCCGCGCGACATCACGCATGGTCGGCCGGGCGCTCCGACGCGGAGAGGGACGACTGCTCACGGGCGCGGCGACCTGCTTTCCCTGCGAGGGCGGCCGGTTGACACACCATCAGGGTACGAGCAGCACCCCCGCCGTCACCCCTCGTCGCGCAACCGAGCCGCCAAGGCGGTCAACTGCTCGGTCTCCTCCGTATGGCCCAGGACGGTCAGCCGGGAGACCGCCGCGTCGACGCGGGTGAGGGCGGGGGCGGGGCGCTCCAGGTAGATCCCCTCCACGGCGCCCGCGAGCCGGACGCACTCGGCCCACTCGCCGGCGTGGTCCGGGTCCGCTCCCGGCTCGCCGAGCAGGCCGACGGCCTTCTCCAGTGCGGCGAGGGCGTCGTCGTACGCACCGGCATAGGCGTGGACCCGCCCGTGCTCGTACGCCAGGGCGGTGTCCAGGGACCTGCCCCGGGCCTCGAACGCGGCGGCGCGCGCCTCGTCGGCGACGCGGCCCGCGGCTTCGAGGTGGACGAGCGCTTCGGCCAGCCCTTCGCCGCCCTGCTGCTGGGCCTGGAGGCGGGCGAGTTCGCGCAGGGAGTTGCTGAGCTGCTCGTAGCGAGGGGCGCGGGCATGGGCGGCGAGCGCCTGGTCCGCGACCTCACGGGCCCGCCCGAACTCGCCGGCCTCGGCGAGGAGTACGGCGGTCTCGGCGGCGATCATGGCGTGGCTGCCCGGGTCGTCGTCCCAGCCGGCCGACTCGGCGGCGAGGGCGACGAACTCCGCCGTGGCGGCCTTCAGGTCCTCGCCCACGTGCAGCGCGCGGGCCCGGGTCAGGCGCAGTTGGGCGACGAGGCGGCCGTCCAGCTCCCCTGCGGCGACGTCCGGTTCGGCGAGGAGGGAGTCGAGCAGGGCGATGCAGTCCTCGACACGGCCCAGGTCGAGACTGAGCTGAGCCGCGTTGCTGTACGAGCAGTACGCGTCCGTCCGGTTGCCCCGGCGCAGCTCCAGCTCCGCCGAGCGCGTCAGATGCCGCAACGCCTCCTCGTGGCGGCCGAGGCGCATGCACGCCTCGGCCAGATCGCTGTGGAGGCGGGCGGTGTCGACGGAGTCGGCCGGCCAGTCGGCGGCCAGCCGCAGACCCTCGGCCAGATCCGCGTGCGCGGCCTGCCAGTCCTGGAGGCCGAACCGGCACCTGGCACGCGTACCGAGCGCGCGGGGCAGGTGCCAGGCCGGGCCGTGCGTCTTCAACCGCGCGACGAGGCCGTCGAGTCCGGCGATCGCGCCGGGCAGGTCGCCGGAGATCGCGTGGGCACTGGCCCGCAGCAGCAGGGCGCCGGCGATCTGCCCGACGACGTCGTGCCGGGTGGCGAACGTGTGCAGCAGCTCCACCTCGGCGAGGACCGGCGCGACGTGCTCCTCGCTCCCCGAGGTCTGGAGCCGCAACCCGAGCGCGGTCGCCCGCAGCCGCAGCAGGCGGGCCTCCTGGAGGGGGGTGAGGCCGGGCGTCTCCTCGTGCAGACGGACCACGGACGCGTGGACGTCGGTGAAGGCGGTGACCAGCGTGGCGGTCCGCGCGGCAGCTTTCGCGGCGGCCTTCGCCTCGGTCCCGTCGGCGTCCTCGGTGGGGATATCGGTGGGGATGTCGGTCGGGGTATCGGTGGGGTCGTCGCCCGCGGAGTCGTCGGCGGCGGCGAGCAGCGCGCAAGCGCGGGCGGTCGCCGCGTCACCCGGCAGCCCGGCGTCCTCGTACAGCCCCGCCGCCTCCTCGTGGAGCGCGGCGGCGACGCCGGATTCCTCGTCGCCCGCCCGGCCCGCCTCGTCGGACAGCAGGTCCGCGCGCAGCCGTACGAGCGGGCCCACCGCCGGATCGTCGGGGTGGGTGTAGTCCCGGGCGGCGGCGAGCGTGCGCAGCCGCGCCCAGCAGGCTCGCGCGTCCGGGTGCCCCAGGGCGTCCAACTCCCGTGCCCGCAGGATGAGTTCGGGCAGCGAATCGGGGACTGCGGTGGTCGAACGCGAGGTGGTCGTACGTGCGGCCGGATCGGTGACCTGGTCGGCCGGGGTCACCTCGTCCAGGCTCCGGCTGCGCAGCGTCAGTTCCAGCGCGTCCAGAAGCGGCGCCCGTTCGAGCCGGACCCTGCGGCGGTCGGTGTGGGCCGTGGTTCCGTTGCGGGTGTCGAAGCGGGCGGCGAGGTCGTCGGCGCGGCCCCGCACCTCGGCGCGGAGTCCGGCCACCGTCCAGGTGCGTCCGGCGAATCCGGCGGCGGGCAGCTCGCCGTGGCCGAGGAGTTCGACGCGCTGGAGCAGCACCTCCGCGCCGGTGAGGAAGTCGGACAGGTCCAACGGCGACTCGACGTCCTCGAACAGGTTCCGGTTCTCGGCGAGCAGTTCCAGGCCGCGCGCCTCGTTGCCGGTCAGCGCGCAGAACTCCAGGTGCCGGCCGACCTCTCCGGCCATCGACGGATTACGGCGGCAGCCCCGGTACCCGGCGAGGTGCAGTGCGCGGGCCCGCTCGGCGCGGCCGGTGCGCAGCAGGGGCAGCAGCGCGTACGAGACGGAGCGGGCCGGCTCCTCCTGGCAGGACTCCTTCCCGGCGAGTACGGGCTCCCAGGCGCCCAGCGCCCGTTCGTCGTCGCCCGCCGCGAGGTGGTGCAGGGCCAGCTCGCAGATCTCGCAGGCCTCGCAGTCGCTGAGCGGCGTCCGGGTGCGGCCCGCCCACAGCTCGTAGGCGAGGGTGGTGTCCTCACCGATGTGGGCGGCGAGCTGGTACGCCTGTCCGTAGTAAGGCTGGAGGCCAAGCCCTGCCTTCTCGTACCGGTCGCGCATCTCCTGCTGCCACTGGCGCAGGCTGGACAGCGGTATCTCGGGCAGCGCGCGCAGCGCGTTCGCGACCCACTTGAACCGCCAGAACAGCAGATGGCGCCGGCGCTCGTCGAAGACGTCGGGCTGCTCGTCGAAGAGCGTGAGCAGCCGGGCGAAGACGACGGGCGACTTCCGGGGTTCCGAGCCGTACGTGTACGCCTCCTGAAGTTCGAGGAGCGCGTGCACGAGCGGTACGGGCTCCGCGAACTGCTCGGCCGCTTCCACCAGTTCCTCGGCGGTGACGGTGCGCGTGCGGCCGTACGGGCGCCGGTCGTTCTCCTGGAGCGCCTGGTACAGCTCGTCCGTGTTCTGGGGATGGGGTGCGGTCGGCATCGTCAGCTGTCCTTGCGGAGGGCGTGGGCGAGAAGGTCGAGGAAGGAGCGGTTGATGAGGCTCGACTCGGCGGGCCTCAGCGGGCGCCGGGACAGCAGCGCGGCCTGCCCGTAGAGGGTTTCCGCGCTGGTACGGGCCAGCTCGGGCTCGTCGATGGCGACGGCGGCGCGGACCAGCGGGTTGAGCTGGTTGAGGATCAGTTGGGCCCGGGGCGCCTCCTGGCGCAGCGCGCCGAGGATGTCGCCCCACACACCGCCCTCCTGCTCACGGGCGAGCTGGGAGCGCGTGCGCTCGTGCCGGGCCTCGCGGCTGTCCACGAGGAGGGCGGGCGCGGACGCGGGCTGGAAGGTGCGCAGCGCGACATCGCAGTCGAAGACGGCGAGGGCGTCGCGGGCCAGCGCGAGATACGCCATGGCGGCCAGCTCCGTCTCACGGTCGACGGGGTCGAGGTGGGCGGTGAGGGTCGCCGGGTCGAGGTCGGCGACGGTGACCGAGGACCTGACCTCGGGGAGCCGGTGGACCAGTTCGCGGTCGTAGGTGTAGCCGCCGTTGACAACACCGAGCCCGGCGGCCGACGCGATGGCCGCGACCTGCCGGAACTCCTCCACGCTCGCCGTCACGAGGACGGTCCGGTGGGTACGCGCGAACTCGTCCAGGGTGGTGTGCCCGTCGGTGGTCTCGAACGGCAGCCAGGGCAGCAGCATCCGCAGGATCTCGTCGTCGTGCACGGCGAGCGACTTCACGGCCAGGTGGTGCGCCTGGAGGAAGCGGCCGAGCAGGTCCGGGTCGCTGGCGGCGGCCCGCGCGATCCAGGCGCGCAGCCGCTCGGCGAGCGCGTCGCGGACGGCGGCGAGCGTGTCGTCCTCGTACAGCGACTCGCGGGACGCCGTCGGGCGCAGGCTCTCGGCGTCGACGACACAGCGGACGAAGAACGCCCACTCGGGCAGGATCTCCTCGGCCTGCTCGGACAGCAGCATGCCCTTGACGTGCACGCGATGCCCGTGGCGGCGCCCGGTCGGCACGGTCTCGGGCAGCACGCACGCGATGCCCTTCAGGCCGACGGCGGGCAGGTCCAGCTCGATGGTGTCGAGCGGCACGAACCCGAAGACGTCCTCGCCGTAGGCGGCCAGCGCGCGGGAACGGGCTCCGGGGGTGGGGTAGGTGCGGGCCCAGGGCGCGGGTTCGGGGTTGACGGACACGCCCGTACGACCGCCCGTACCGACCCCCGTAGCACCTGTGGGACCTGTGCCGTCGTCGAAGGTCACCGGGTGGCGGAGCAGGGAGCCGAAGTGGCGGGCCAGGGAGTGGACCCGGCCCGGCCGGGTCCACTCCCCCGTGTCGGCGCGCGGCGTCAGCGTGACGGTGGTGCCGGGCGAGGGACGGGCGGACGCGGGAAGGGTGCGTACGGAGTAACTGCCGTCGCCGCGCCCCCGCCACTCCACGGCGGGCGCGTCGGGCGTACGGGCGGACCGGCTCAGGACGTGGATCTCGTCCGCGACCAGGAAGCAGGAGAGCAGGCCGATGCCGAACTGGCCGATGTAGTCGGCGCGTTGCTCGGCGATCTGATCGGTGCGCTTGCTGCTGCGGCCGATGGTGGCGAGGAAGGTGTGCACATCGGCCTCGGTGAGACCGACACCGTCGTCCTCGACACGGACCACGGAACCGTCGGCGTAGAGGCGGATGCCGAAGGTCCGGGCGCGGGTGTCGTCGGGCTCGATCGCGTGCCGGGCGGTGAGCGCGTCCACCGCGTTCTGGAGGAGTTCGCGCAGGTAGACGCGGGGGCTGGAGTAGAGGTGGTGGGAGAGGAGGTCGACGAGGCCGCGCAGATCCACCTGGAAGGTGCGATCGGCGCCGGCCGGGTTCGCGGCGGTGTCGGGAGTATCGGGCAAGGTCATCGGGCAGTCCGGAGTGGCGGGGGCGACGGGAGGCGCCCGAAGCGGGAAGGGCGTACGGGGGGTGGGCTCAGGCGCGGCGGTGGGCGCGGGCGAACTGCTTCTCGGGATCGACGTAGAAAGTCCAGGGCCACCGCGTGTACGCGCCGTCGAGCGCCTGGAAGACGCGCCGGACGGTGTGGCGCTCACCGGACAGCGACAGGGCCATGGCGAAGATGTTGAAGTCGTGCTGCCATCCCAGGCTCCGCACATACGCCGGGTGGAGGATGCTGTGGTCGGCCACGGCCCGCAACTCCGCCTGGATCTCCGGGGTCTTGAGGCAGTCCGCACCGTCCGACTCGACCCAGTCCTCGATGTGCGCCATGGCGAGCACGCAGCCGAGCCGGTGCCCCTGCGGGGCGCGGGCCAGCGCGTCGCGGGCGAACGCCATGCCCTGCCCCGGCCCACCGCCCCAACGGGGCTGCAACTCCGACAGCCACTCCATGTGGACCTCAAGGTCCAGCGGGTCGCGGCGCAGGGCGGCGTCGCGCCGGGTCTCGTTGACGGTGGCGCCCAGCGACATGCCACGGCCCGAGGTGAGCAGGCGCCGCCACGGCGTGATCCACTCCGGCCGCAGCTCGGCGGCCTCCAACAACTGCTCCTCGGCGATACGGAGCCGCTGGTGGAAGACGCGCCACTGCTCCTGCGAGACGTTCATGGCGCGTTCGGCGGTACGCGCCTCCCAGCCCCAGTCGATATGGCGGGTCCCCGATATCAGGAGGGCGGTCGCCCGGTGCTCCTTGTCCTCGTCGACGGCCCGGCCGATCCAGTCCTGCACCCCGTCCAAACGGCCCAGCTCGGCGAGCACGTGGTGATCACGGCCGAGGTCGAAGGGGACCAGCGCCGCCTTGACGGCCTCCCAGTCCCCCGCGTCGGCGGCCTCCACCAGCGCGAGCACCCGGGTGTCCCCGAGCGCGCGCAGCGTGTACGTCCCGTTCTTCTGTCGCCGCGGAACAGGAAGCGCGTACGGATCCGCCGCCGGTCTCACTCCACCGCCGCCGAACAGCTTGCCGAACATGCCGCGCCCTCCCCTGGTACCGCGTGATTGTCCGGTGCAGCATAAGCGCGACCACTGACATCACTTCCACAGGGTATTCACGGCCGCTTCACGGGTCCGGTCACGCGGACTGACGGCTCTGGGGGGCATCTGGCGCGTGGGTGAACTCCCTTACGAGCCGGGCGAGTTCTGTCGGCTGGTCCAGGGGGACGAGGGTGTAGCTGTCGGCCACCTCGACCAGCCGTCCGTGGGGAAGGAGTTCGGCGAGGCGTCGGCCGTGCGCGGGTGGCATCACACGGTCTCCGCGCGCCCAGACCACGAGGGCGGGGCGCGTGAAATGCGGCAGGCGTTCGGCGGCGGCGAGCAGCAGCCCCGTGTCCGCCGCGATGGCCCGCAGGGCGCGTACGGCATCGCGGCGAATCCCGTGCTGCTTCATGACCGGCCTAGGGCCTGTCGTCAAATTCCCGGCGTTCGCCCGGTAGGGCGGGCCGGGCGGCGTCTGGTGCGTGCGATCGCAAGGCGCCGGAAGGTCCTCGATGGGGGTCCCCCCTGGTCGTCAAGACCTTGGGGGAGGCGCTACGTGGGCCTTTCGGCAACGCCGCGAGCGTGCGTGCCAGGCGTCGCCCGGCAGGCGGGAATTTGACGACAGGCCCTAGTCCACCGGGCGGTGGCGGCGTCTCCGCGCAGGGTCAGCCACCCGAACGCGATCGGGAGCCGCCGGAGCGGCCGTAGCCTCATCTGCCGCATGAACAACCCGAACATCCGGGGCGACAGCCTGCCGGCGAGCACGAGCGTCCTGCCCGTCAGCCCCGGCGGGAAGTTGTCGAACGCGTCGCACGAGACGAGCACGGCCCGCCCCACGCGCGGGGCGCCGTCCGCCATGAGCAGTTGGACGAGTGCTCCACCGGTGTCGCTGCCGACGAGGGTGATGTCGTGGAGGTCAAGACGGTCGAGGAACTCCGTGACGAGCCGTGCGACGCCGGGCAGCGAGAGGTCGGCGTCGGCGCGCATCGCACGACGGTGCGCGCCGAACGGCAGCGTCGGTGCGATGCAGCGGTGGTCGGCGGACAGATCGGCGAGCGGACCGTCCCAGAGGGAGGCGTCCATCAGCAGGCCGTGCAACAGCACGACGGTGGGGCCGTCGCCGCCGGTGTCCGCGTACGCGATGGTCCCGGCGGACAGTTCGATCTCGTTCATGCCGAACTCCCTCATGGGCGTGGTGATCGTGCGACGTGGGCGAGGTGGGCGATCAGGGCCCCGAACGCGAGGACGGCGGCGCCCGTCCGCACACCGTGGGCGATCTGCCAGCGATCGCGTACGGTCGCCCAGTCGGCGGGCGGCGCCTGAACGGTCCAGTCGAGCTGGTCGGAGTTGACGGGCATGTTGACCACGAGCGTGAGGACGAGGACCCCGACCAGCAGGACGAGGGCGGTGAGCGCCGACCAGGGAGTCCGCTCCCCGGCCTTGAACATGCGGGCGCCGACGAGCAGTGCCGTGGCGATCAGCGCCGGCAGGAGGGTGACGGCCGCGAGCTTGTCCAGCGAGTCGAGTTCGACGTGGCGGACCTGCGTGTACACGTGCCGGTCGAAGCTCCGCAGGGACAGTTCGAGTACGAGGACGGCGACGAGGAACCCGGCGAAGAGGCCCGAGAAGAGCCCGGCGACCAGCCCGGCCCACCGCGCGACCCGGGCAGCCGGACGCGTCTGCGGATTCATGAGCGGGCGGGGGCCGTGAAGGCGGCGGTGTTGTCGGCGGCCCAGGCGGCGAAGGTGAGCGCGGGGCGGCCGAGGAGCTGTTCCACGGTGTCGGTGGTCGGGCCCGGATTGTGCGCGTAGTCGGCCAGGGAGCCGAGGAGCCGGTCGGGGACGTCCTCGGGCAGACCCTGCGCGAGCATGGCGCGGCGGACCTGTTCGGGCGCGAGTTCCTGGAAGGACAGGTCCCGGCCGATGGCTTCGCCGATGAGGCGGACCTTGTCCCGCTGGTCGAGGGAGCGGGGACCGGTGAGGACATAGGCGCGCCCCGCGTGCCCGGGGTCCACCAGCGCCCGTACGGCGACCTCCGCGATGTCGCGCTGGTGGATGGGCGAGGTCGCGGCGCCACCGTAGGCACCCCGTACGACACCGGTGGCGCGGATCTGTGGAGCCCAGGCGAGTGCGTTGGCGGCGAAGTCGGCGCACCGCAGGAACGTCCACTCCAGGCCGGAACCCCTGGCGGCCTGTTCGACCGCCCTGAACTCTTCGGCGAACCGCCGCTCGCCGGCCGGATGTTCGACGGTCGCGGCCGACAACACCACCACGCGCCGAGCGCCCCGGGCGGCTGCCAGCGAAAGCAGTTCGGCGGCGGCTCGCCCGGCGCCGCCGACGGCGCGAGGGCTGAGCAGGACGGCCTCGACGCGGTCCGGCAATGCGGTGAGGCTGCCCGGCCTGGACGGATCCCCGTACACGACGTGCGCCCCGGCGGGCAGAGCGGCGGCGGCCGGATCGCGGGTGACGGCAGCCACCTTGTCACCGGCCTCCAGCAGCAGCTTCACGACGTCACGTCCGACACTCCCGGTCGCCCCGATCACCACGAACATGTAGATCCCCCTGATCATTCAGGTGCCGTAATATACGAGAACCGTAGCACATTAATACGAGAGGCGTACATTATGAATCCCGTAGAACATGGGGATCCTGGGGAAGCGGCCCGCCGCCGACGACGGGCGACGGTCGAGGTCAAGCAGGGACTGCGCGAGCTGGGCGCCGAGTTGACCCTGCTCAACCGCCAGGTGGGCACCCGCCTCGGCCTCAAGGACATCGACCTCGACTGCCTGGACCTCATCAACACCCACGGCCCGCTGAGCCCGACCGCCCTGGCCCGACGGGCGGGGTTGCACGCGGCCACGACGACGGGGGTACTCGACCGGCTCGAACGCGCCGGCTGGGTGGCCCGAGACCGCGACCCGTCGGACCGCAGAGCCTTCTTGATCCGAGCCCTACGCGAACGCAACGCCGAACTACTGGAACTCTTCGCCGGAATGAACACCTCGCTGGACCAGATCTGCGCGGACTACGACCCCACGGAACTCGAACGCCTGGCCAACTTCCTCCACCGCACAGCCACGGCAGGACGAAACGCGACCGAGGAACTGACCGCAGACTGACGCCGACCACCAGGACGCTCGCCCCCGCACGCCTCCCCACAGGAGCGGCCAGTCAGCATCCTGGGCACAGCCGAACCATGCCCGGTCGGCCATTCCCCTTGCCGTCAGTGCATGCCCACCCGCTATTCACGGACCGGCTCGTTGTGCGAGGCGCGCGCTGGCGCGGTGGTGAGGTTGCCGGCGCTGTCTGGGGTGGTGGCGCGCTTCCGCGCGCCCTGTGGGGCCGGTGAGTCGTGTCGTGTTCGAGGGGAGGACACGCCGAGCGGGTCCGGGAACGGGCCCGCGGGCTTTGCTGGTCGAAGGAGGATCCTTTGTCCGAGACCGCCGTCCCGCTTCCCGTCTCCGTGCCCGGCTCTGCCGGTGTGCGCAGCGCCGTCGAGGAGCGCTTGGCCGTCTTCCTGGATACCAAGGCGGCCGGGGGGCGCCATTCTGCGCTCGGCCGCCTCCACCCTGATCGGACCGGCCCGATGAGACCGGCCCGATGACTACCGGCGCGTCCTCACCAACGCACGGCTGCGGGTACCTGGCCGGCCTGCGGGCGCACCCCGCAGCTCGCCTCACCGCTGCCCCTGGACCATCCCGAATCCCCATCCGCCGCACGACTCCTGGCCCATGCGCCGCACCCATCCGCGCCGAAACCCCGAAGGCTGCGCTGTGACCGCGACTGACACCCCCACCCCCATCCCCGCCATCCCCCGTGCCGCCGGCGCGCTGCCGCTGCTCGGCCATGCCGTACCGCTGCTGCGCGACCCGCTGGGATTCCTGCGCTCGCTCCCGCACCACGGTGACCTGGTCGCCGTCCGTATCGGCCGCCATCCGGCGATCGTCGTGTGCGACACCGAGTTGCTGCACCAAGTCCTGGTCAGCGACCGCATCTTCGACAAAGGCGGCCCTCTTTACGACCGGGGCAGGGAGTTCATCGGCAACGGCCTGGTCACCTGCCCCCATGCCCAGCACCGCCAGCAGCGACGGCTTCTGCAGCCCGCGTTCCGTTCCGACCTGCTGCCCGGCTACGCCCAGACGATGGCCGTTCAGATTGACGAGGCCACCAGCACCTGGCGCGAGGGCCAGATCATCGATGTCCTGCACGAGACCCAGCGCATCGCGTCCCGAACCTTGATCGCGACGTTGTTCGGCACCGGACCGGACCCCGCCAGCAGGGACCGGATCTCCACCGACATCGCCACCCTTGTGGCCAGCGTGTACCGCCGGACGATCCAGCCGGGCTGGCTCAACTCCCTGCCCACATACGCCAACACCCGGAGCCGCCGGGCCGTGCGGCGCCTTCACGCCGCCATCGCCGCGTACGTCGCCGAGCAGCGCGCCCGCGGCGACGCCGGCCTGATTTTCTCGATGCTCATGGACGCCGGCGACACTGAGGGCGACAAGCAGGGCCTGTCGGATGCCGAATGCATCGAACAGGTCACCACGTTCTTCATCGCCGGAACCGAGACCACCGCAGTGACCCTGGCTTGGGCACTGCACCTGCTCGCCACACACCCCGACCTTGAGCGCGAGGTGCGAAGTGAAGCCAGCCGCGTGCTGAACGCCGCCGGTGCCGATCCCGGGCAACTGCCCCTGACCCGCGCCGTCGTCACCGAAGCCCTGCGCCTGTACCCGCCGGCCTGGCTCTCGATGCGGGTCACCACCACCGATACCACCCTGGCCGGCCACCCCATCCCGGCCGGCACCACGATCGTGTTCAGCCCCTACCTGATCCATCGCCGCCCCGACCTGTACCCCGATCCTGAACGATTCGACCCCGGGCGGTGGACCGGCGCGGCGCGTCACCCCCTGCCGCGCCACGGGTTCGTTCCCTTCGGCGGCTGCGCCCGCAAGTGCATCGGCGACCAGTTCGCGCTCGCCGAAGCCGTCCTCGCACTGGCCACAATCGTTGGACGCTGGCACCTGGAAGCCCCCGGCGCAGCCGCCTTCCGGCCGCCCAAGCCACTGGCCACGTTCCAGCCGAGGGGCCTGCGGCTGCGCGTCACCACACCCACAGCCCGTGTCCCCGATCCGCTGCCGCCGAGGGAAGGGCGGGCATGACGGCAGACCGGCGCGCCACGGCGCCGTCCGCCCCGTGGTCGTCGCCGTGGCGCGCAGCGGTCAAGGACTCTCTGACCGGGTTCGGGGTGCTGCCGATGCTCGGCCTGGCCTGGCCTGGCCTGGCCTGGCAGATGGTCGCACCGCTCACCGCCGATCCGACTCGGAGAATCGTTCCTGAGCCCCATCGGGTCGACCGGCACTCTCTTACTCCCGCCTTGCCCATACCAGCGGGAGGGAGCAGAGCCGGCCTCCTCTCATCCGCGCTACACGCAGAGGAGGCCGACGACGAACAAGCAGAACGAAGCGGCGTAGAGCTTGTACGTCAAGTCGTCGGACCGCGACGACCTGTAGACGAGGAGTCTTGCGGCGAGCAACCAGCACGTGATCACAAGTGTGGCCGTCCATACCACTGGCGTAACGTCGGGAGACGGCAGAATCCGCAGGTGCGGCAGGGCGCTGAGCAGCGGCAAGGCGAACAACACCACGGCGCCGGCGATCCGGGTCCGCGTCTTGCCGATGATCACGGGCAGCGTCCTGCGGCCGTTCGCCCGGTCGCCGGAGACATCACGCAGGTCCTGGATGAACACGGCCGTGGCGTATGCGAACGCGGCAGTGAGCCAGGCCCCGGCAAGGCTCGTCAAAGGGGTGACGACGCTCCATGCCCCGGCCAGGTACACCACGCCTCCGAAGGCCGCGTACAGGTTCTTCACGATCCATGAGCGGTGCAGCCCCAGGTGGTTGTAGAGCAACACCGAGGCGAACCACAGGAGCGACCAAACGACCACACCGACCGCGGCTGCCAGAGCCAGGAACAGCAGCGAGACCACGGCGAAGCGCACATGCGCCCCACGGACCGTGACCACCCCCTCCGGGATGGGGCGATGGGGCTTGTTGATCCGATCCTCGTCCACACCCGCGGCCTGATTGGCCAGCGCATGAATATAGATGAATGCCCACAAATACATCGCCGACATGGCAAGCCCAGCCGGCAGCCTGGAAAGCGGCTGACCCGAGACCTTCCACGCGTCCACCGCGAACACGAGACCCGCAGCGACCGGGGGCACGTCCAACCTGATGAACCGCCAACTGACGTAAGCCTCAAACCCCAGCCACCCCAGCCACCCCAGCGGGCGACGGCGCGCTGCCCCCGCAACGCTCATGGCGCCCGCCGTCGTGGATTTCCTGTCTTGGCCAGCGACCATGATGTGTCTCCCTACTCGTGCGTCCAGTCAGTGGCGGCCTCTGCCAGACGCGCGGCGGGCATCGAAGCGCCCGGATGGATGCGGACGTCGGCGGCGATGGTCAACAGCAGCGCCGAGGGCGCGTTGGCCGCGCTGAGCTGGACCGCGACCGCGACCGCCACCGCCACCGCCGCCACATCGAAGGCCAGCCGCGCCAACGGCCCGCCATGCCAGCCGAGTTGGGCGCGCATGGGTACGCGGCCGTCAGGTGTCACGACGACCTCACGACGGCAGTCGCCGCCAGCTCACGCAGCACGGCGACCGCCGCGGGGTGCAGACAGGCGCCGTCCAAAGCCCGAAGCGCGACACGGTGCCGGTCCGCGATCATCTCCTCCACAGCCGAGACCGCCCCGGTCGCTGTGAGAAGATCCCGGGCGCGCTGCGCGCCGTGTTCGTCGAGGTCCGGATCACCGACCAGACGGCGCAGGGCCGTGCGCTGCACGCTGTCCGAGCGTTCGAGGGCCAGGGCCATCAGCACGGTGTGCTTGCCTTCCCGCAGGTCGTCGAGGTTCGGTTTGCCGGTGTGTTCGCGGTGGCCGAACGCGCCGAGCAGGTCGTCGCGTAGTTGGAATGCCTCGCCCAGCGGCAGGCCGAACGCGCTGAGTGTGGTGCGGATGCGGGCGCCCGCTCCGGCCAGCACCGCTCCCAGCTGCAAGGGGTGTTCGACGGTGTACTTCGCGCTCTTGAACCGGGTGATGCGCAACGCCGCGTTGAGGTCGGTGCTCGGACGGCCGGTGGCGAGCAGGTCGAGGTACTGCCCGTACATCAGCTCCGTGCGCATCTCGTCCAGTACCACCGTCGCCGCGGCGAACCGGTCGGTGCTCAGACCGGCCGTGTGCAGCAGTTCGTCGGACCACGCCAGGGCCAGATCCCCGACCAGCACGGCCGCGCACGCGCCCAGCCGCGCCGCGTCGGGGCGCCCGACATGGCGGGCGGTGAGGGCCTCATGGGCGCTGGGCCGGCCCCGGCGCGTGGCGCTGCGGTCCATGACGTCGTCGTGAACGAGGGCAGACGCGTGGAACATCTCCAGCGACACGGCCACCCGGAGCACCGGACCCTCGTCCCCGCACCCCCCGGCCGCCCGCCAGCCGGCCACGCACAGCACCGGGCGGATCAGTTTGCCGCCACCCAGTACCAGATCCCGCAGAACTTCGGTGACCTCTGCGGGGAAGCCCTGCGCAGCCGCCCAGCACGCCTTGGTATCCAGGAAGACGGCCAAGCGCTCCTCGACGGCGCTGCGCACACCGGCAGAGCCGGGCACGGAGACGGGAAGCGGGACGGCGGTCTCGGACAAAGGATCCTCCTTCGACCAGCAAAGCCCGCGGGCCCGTTCCCGGACCCGCTCAGCGTGTTCCTCCCCTCGAACACGACACGACTCACCGGCCCCACAGGGCGCGCGGAAGCGCGCCACCACCCCACACAGCGCCGGCAACGCCACCACCGCGCCAGCGCGCGCCTCACACAACGAGCCGGTCCATGATCGCGGGCGAGCATGCACTGACGGCAAGGGCAATGACCGACCGGGCAGCGCCGGCACATCCGCTGTTCACGCACGTCCCGCCGGCTCACCCGGCACTCGTGGTCCAGGAGTTACCGACGCCATGGACGGCCTCAGCCGAGGGCCAACGATTCGCGGCGCAAGGGGTTCCGTCCTCGACGACCTGACCCGCGACGCCGCCGAGAAGGTCATGCAGCTCGAACCCCATGCGCGCAAGGCGCCGGCGGCTGTTCCCGACATCACCGCAGAAGCTGCACGCTCTCCTCCCGGCCGCCGAGGACGAACTCGCCGGCCCTCAGCGCCGAAGCGCACATGGGTCGTGGCCGCACTCCAGAAAGCGTCCTCCCACCCATCACTCGGGGCCACCTGCTCGTCCACCGATCCGCACGCTCGTTGCACGCCTGTCCACCGATGGCGATCACGGCGCACCGGGGGGGTGTCCCACCGACACGGATCGATCTCGAAAAGAACAAAGGCCCAGGTCAGAGGCTATCTGAACTGGACCTTCACTGAGCCGCCTTCGGGATTCGAACCCGTGACCTACGCATTACGAGCACGCCAGGGATCGTGCCGGGGAATGTTGGCTGGTGTTGCCGGATGCCGTTTTACCTGATCAGAACACTGGTACCGGTCCGGCGGGTGCCGGGCGGTGCTGCGCCGTCCAAAGGCGTCCGCGCTCCCCTTGCGCTCCCCTGGTAGCTGTCGGTGACTGACGATACCCGGTCAGCGACCCACTCTCTGAGACGGAAGGGGTCTTTGTCATCACCCGACGACTCCTCGCATAGGTCACAGGCCCCTGGGGCGAGGAGGAAAGCAGTCCAGGATTGCGCCTCCTGCCAACAGCTACGGGACGAAGCACTTCGCCGACGAGGTGGTCGCCTCCGGAACGCGGGGCGTGGTGCCCCATGACGGGCAAACCTCCGGAGGGCCATTGCGTCCCGGCTATCTGCGCAGGTCAGGGTGCCGGGCAATTCGCGAACGCCTGTCCTGGTCCACGCATAGTCCACGCCTGCGAGCCCCGCCAGGAGATAGAGCATCGGAATATCGGACGAACGCAGCTGGCCATGTGCCGCTCGGACGCCAGGCTCGCTTGTGGCACACCGACGTAGTACTCCTCTCTGCATGGCGCCCTTGTCTGGCGGAAGCAGCGAGAGGGGACAGTGGCGAGCTAGCTGGCGTCGTTTGGAGTGATCACGGGCCCCGTAGGCTGGGGTAGGTTAGGGTTTCGAGGTGAACCATGAGCTTCCCGTGATCAGTCTGTTCTCTGGGGCCGGTGGCCTCGACTGTGCCATCGAGAGCTGTGCTGAGCCACCGCTGATCCAGGACGGCTCTGGGTCCCCACTCCGCGTCGCTGTCGCCACTGACTATGACCAGACGGCTCTGGACACACTTTCGGCCAACTTTCCGCACACCAAGACAATGTGTGGGGATATCCAAGCGATCCCGACCGCAGAGTTGCTGGAAGCCGGCGGGCTGAAGCCCGGTGATCCGACCCTGGTCATCGGTGGTCCTCCCTGCACACCATTCAGCAAGTCCGGGTTCTGGATCGAGGAGAAGCGCAACAGTGCTGATCCCAATGCCTCTCTCCTCGACGAGTACGTCCGGGTGGTCCGTGAGAGCAAGCCCGAAGCCTTCATCCTGGAAAATGTGCAGGGCTTGACGTATAAGACCCATCAGGCTCAGTTCGATCGGCTCATTGCGGGGCTCAAGGATGCAGGTTACAACCCGACATTCCGTGTGCTCCTTGCGGCCGAATACGGGGTTCCCCAGCTTCGCAGGCGAGTATTCGTCGTGGGGCGACGTGACGGTAAAACTTTCCACTTTCCCGAAACCACACACTCTGGCGAGTCAGAGCGCGATCGAGTGGTTGATCACACGAAGATTCCATTCACGAGCCTTCGCGAGGCGCTTGCCGGATTTCCGGACGTTCCCGAGGTCGGGGAAATTGTTGAGGGAACCTACGCCGAACTCGCTGCGGAAGTACCTCCTGGGCAAAACTATCTGTGGCACACCGAACGATATGACGGTCGCAACGAGTTCAAGTGGCGCAGTCGCTACTGGACCTTCCTGCTGAAGGCAGACCCGGACCGCCCTTCTACGACGCTGCAAGCCCAGCCAGGCCCATGGGTCGGGCCATTCCACTGGGAGAATGTGAAGAACGCGAATGGGGAAGAGCGAGCACGTAGGTTTCGCGTTAACGAGATGAAGCGGATTATGACTTTCCCGGATGCATTCATCTTCACCGGAGGAAGGCGTGAGGTGCAGCGACAGATCGGTAACGCTGTTCCTGTGGAGCTGGGCAAGGTAGTTACCAGGGCCCTGATGGAACAGCTCGGGCACCTTGATCCTGACCGCACCAGGGTTCCCAACCAGGCCAGCTATGAACAGCTTGAAATGATTTAGAGCACAAATAGGGGAACAGTGGGAATAACAATCAAAAAGAGTGAAGCTGAGGTAGTTCTGGAGGCGGCGTATCAGGCTGCCGGTTCGGGCGGTGATTTTTCAGAGGAGTGGACACTTCTCGCCAAGTCGCTACGGGAGGATGACGCACCAAAAACCTACACTGCCGCTTTGGTGACGGAGCTGCTGGCGCGATCTTGTGACGAGAACGTGGACCCGCAATCCATCAAAATGAAGCACGGTGAGCGTGCTTTTTCGCTCCGCGGCCTTTGCCATGGAGTTGTAGTGCCGATGTCAGGCAAGCTCGGGTTCGACCTCAGCGCGACTGGTCCGGAGCCGATAAACAACCAGCCATTCTTCCGGTATCAGCATTTTTCGGAGATTGACGCAGTCTTGGGAAAGGCTCGGCCATACCTGGATCGACTTAGGGCTGCGCTTGCAAAGGTGGATGAAGAAAACTATTCCACTGCCGAAGCATTCAATGCACTCGTGGCAGTAATGGCGGTCTGCATCGCCGTGGCGGAAAAAAGGCGTCGCCTTGCGGTGGGCAGCGCTATAGTGGAGTCAAGCCTCATTTCCGCGACGCAAGCATTCGTCGTGAGCGGCAAGGACGTTCCTCGTAAACTGCAAGCGTGCGTTGCAGCTGGCCTTGACATGGCCTACGACGTTGTCATTTCACGCCGAATCAACGACCCGTCTCGGGACTTCCCTGGCGACGTCCAAGTGATCTTGGATAGTGGACCTCTACTTACCGTCGAAGTGCGCGGGAAAAGTGTTTCCGCTGAGGCACTTGATCAGTTTGTTCATAAGGCCACAGAGGCTGGTTTTCGTCGAGTCGCACTCATGGTCGATACGGCTTCGCACGTGTCGCTTCTGTCAGCTCATCACCTGACCAGCGAGCTTGAACAAAACTATGGGTGCATCGTCAAGATAAATGAGAGCATGTCAAGCTTCTTGCGTGATGTATTCGTATGGTCGCCCCGCGACACCCAGTCGATCCTCTCGGCCTTCCCTGAGGCGATGTATCAGCGAATGATAGAGATCGAAGTACGGGACGCTGAGGTGGAGCGATGGGCGCAACTGTTCCCTGAAGGATCCTGACTTCTTTGCTGGACCGCAGACGGCTCGCACCTGACCGAGCAGGCCGTGGAGTCGGCCGCCCCGCCACGACGGTTTTCTGACCTCGGGGCGGGGCCGTCTCACTCCCTGCCCCGACCTCATCTTCGCCTCCTTGTTGGCGCGGACAGGCGACGGCACGCGGCCCCGGTGACGAAGGCAAGGAGGGGCGGCGCGCCAGCGACCGGCCGACACCGCCGCGCGAGTGAACGCGAGCCCTTGATGATGTAGAGAAACTTCCACTGCGTTCCGCGTCGGGGGGTACCGGAAAGCTCCCGCGCCGCTATGCGGCGATGCTGTCGGGCTGCCGCCCATGTTCGAGGTAGATCGGCGCTGCCTGAAGAGCATCGCGTTCCTGGGCCCCGACGAAGTCGCCGAGCATACGATTCCGTGCTTGGCCAGACGGATCCTTGCTGCCATTGAGGCTCGATCGCGTCAGCGCTGACCGCAGCGCCGGCACAGTCCGGTTGCCGCTATCCGCAGTCCAGCCCGTCAGCGTGGGCTCAGCAAGCAGATCGCCAAGGGTCACGTCCAACGCATCGGCCAGGGACTTGATGATCGGCAGCCTGTCTAGCTCCAGCCGGTTGTTTTCGGCCTTGCTCGGCCAGTCGACCGTACGGCCGACGAGTCCAGCCATGACTTCTTGGGACATGCCGCGCCGCTGGCGGTATCGGGCGACTCGCCCGACGGCGGACAGGTTAGTCACCGAGCTTGGCCTTGCAGCCGCACAAAATCCTCAAGTTGGTCCAACCGCTCGGTGAGACGGCGCACGTCCCGACGCACCTCCGACAGATACTCAGTGATCTGCTCGAACTCGGTGCTTCGCTTGGGCGATGCACCCTCGCCGGGTAGTGCGACAAAGCTGCCTTTGCCCTGGTGAGAAGTCGCGTAGCCGTCCTCACGGAGCCGAGAGATCGCCTGCCGGGCCACAGTGCGCGACACGCCGTGCTCGGTCATCAGCTTCGCCTCTGAGGGCAACTTGTCGCCCGGTTCGAGTTCCCCGTTTCGGATCTTGCACTTGAAATCGTCGGCGATCTGCAAGTACGCGGCCCGCCCGGCGGTGAAGTCGGCCATAGCCCCTCTCAGTGGTTGTCGTACCTAGTGCAACACATCCCGCACAAGGGAGGCGAGACTGACTACTTGACACGCCAAGTAGTACGAGTTCATGCTCAATCCAGAGATGACGTACTAAGTACGTCAAGTAGTCGCATCTAGGAGCGCGCTCATGCGTCAGATTCCCGTCGACACTTCCGCCGCCACCGTGACAGTCGCCCAGCCTCCCCAGAAGAAGATCCACGACCGCCGCTCCGGCGAGATCACCACCGACACCGAGACCGGTGCCGACCTGATGACCGTGGACGTAATGTTCGCGCTCGACGGTGAGGTCGAGATCCTAACCGTGACCGTCCCCGAGCCAGGCATCACTGGTGAACTGACGATGGGCACCCCCCTCGCACTAACCGGTTTGACCGCCCGGCCGTGGGACAACGAGTTGAACGGCCAGAAGCGGCACGGCATCGCCTTCCGCGCGGTCGCCATTACCTCGCTGACCGCTGGCGCCTCGCAGCCGAAGGCGGCCTGACTATGATCTGGTTAACGGTCGCTCTGGTCCTGGTCGTCGCCACTCCGGGTCTCCTGCGCTGGCGGAGCCCCGCCTGGCACCGGCTCACCTTCGGTGTCACCCTGACGAGTCTTCGGGTTCTGTTCCGCTACAACATCTGTCATGGATGCCTGCGGACTGACGGTCCCGCTCTGTGGGGCGGGGCGGCATCCGACGTGCGCTCGGCAGTCGCCTTCATGATGATGCCGACCACGGCCTCTGGCGGGACCAAGTGGACGGCTTCTCCTCTCGCCCAACCCGACCCGCCTCGCCATGACACCGACAAGGCGCGCAACTACCCATGTGCGGCAGCGGTCTCCACCTCGACTCCGAGGTCAACAGACGGCACTCGTCTGCGCGACCAGCGCCTTGAACGGGAGGGTCTCCTGGGGATCTGCCACAGCCCCAGCCTACGAGGGGATCTTGGAGTGGTTCCACAAAACGATCTGATCTCGCCAGAGCCCTGTCCGGGCCGCTCGGCGGCGATCCGGCGGACTTCCGCGCGCAACCATCCGCACACCGGCTGCGCAAATGCGCTCCCCATCGGACCGGGCGGCACGATTCCAGACACCCTCCCTCGCCAAGAAGAGGGCTCAGAACACGAGAAAGCCAGGTCAGACGGTGTCTGACCTGGCTTTTGACTGAGCCGCCTTCGGGATTCGAACCCGAGACCTACGCATTACGAGTGCGTTGCTCTGGCCATCTGAGCTAAGGCGGCGCGCCGGTTCGCACCATGGTGCGGTCAGCAACGGCGCCAAGTCTACACAGTTTCCGGAGGGGGTCGGACCACCCCCCGAGAGCGGTGCTCTCACCCCCTATGAGCAGCGCTTTCCGTCCCGCGGGGCGGTCCCCTTCAGCAGGTAGTCGTTGATCGCGGAGTCGATGCACGCGCTGCCCCGCCCGTACGCCGTGTGCCCGTCGCCGTCGTACGTGAGCAGCGTGCCGGAGTCGAGCTGGGCGGCCAAGGACTGGGCCCAGCGGTACGGCGTGGCCGGGTCGCGGGTGGTGCCGACCACCACGATGGGCGCCGCGCCCTTCGCCTCGATCCGGTGCGCCTTCCCCGTGGCCTTCACCGGCCAGTACGCGCAGTTGAGCGCCGACCACGCCAGCCCGTCGCCGAAGACCGACGACGCCTTCTCGAAGGCCGGCAGCGCCTTGGCGACCTCGTCCGGCGAGGTGAAGGACGGGGGCAGGTCAAGGCAGTTCACGGCGGCGTTGGCGAACATCAGGTTCGCGTAGCGGCCGTCGCTGGACCGCTCGTAGTAGCTGTCGGACAGGGCGAGCAGCCCCTTGCCGTCCTTGTCGTTCATCGCGGCGGTCAGCGCCTCGCGCAGTTGGGGCCACGCGCCCTCGTCGTACATCGCGGCGATCACTCCCGTCGTCGCGAGGGCCTCGCCCAGCTCACGGCCCGGCGAACCCGTCGGGATCGGGTTCTCGTCGAGCTTCCGGAAGAACGCCTTCAGGCGCTCCCCCGCCGTCGCGGTCGACACCGCCGGATGGCCGCCCGCGCCGGGACCGTCGCCACCGCTCGGCCCGCCACCCCTGACGGCCCCGCCCCCCTTGACCTCCCCGTCGGCCCCGGCCGCGCCCGCCGCGCCGCCGAGCGGGCAGTCCGTCCGTTTCAGGCAGTCCTTCGCGAAGGACTGGAACGCCGTCTCGAACCCGGCCGTCTGGTCCTCGTTCATCGCGCGCGCCGACAGCGACGGGTCCATCGCGCCGTCGAGGACGAGCCGCCCGACGCGGTCGGGGTAGAGGCCCGCGTACGTCGCTCCGAGGAAGGTGCCGTACGACGCGCCCACGTACGTCAGTTTCTCGTCGCCGAGCACCGACCGCAGGACGTCCATGTCCCGCGCCGCCTCCACGGTCGAGACATGCGGCAGGATCCGCGCCGAGCGCGCCTCGCAGCCGGCCGCGAACTTCTTGTACGCCCGCACGAGTTCGTCCCGCTCGCGCGTGTTGTCCGGCGTCACGTCGGTCTGCGTGTACGCGTCCATCTGCTTGCCGTCGAGGCATTCGACGGGTTCGCTGCGGGCGACTCCGCGCGGGTCGATCGCCACCATGTCGTAGCGGGCGCGGACCGACGCCGGGTAGCCGAGTGCCGCGTACGCCTGGAGGTAGCCGATCGCCGAGCCGCCCGGACCGCCCGGGTTGACCAGCAGCGAACCGATCCGCTGCCCGGGTCCCGTCGCCTTCTTCCGGGACACCGCCAGCTTGATCTCACCGGCGTCCGGCTTGTCGTAGTCGAGCGGGGCCTTCATCGTGGCGCACTCGAAGCCGGGGGCGCCGCACTCGCGCCACCCCAACTTCTGCGCGTAGTACGGGGTCAGCGCCTGCGGGGTCGACTTCGGCAGCGCCGCCATCGACACCTCGGCCGTCGAACTCCCCGATGAACATCCGGAGATGAGCAGGCCGGCGGCGGTGAGCAGGGTGCCGGCGGCGCGAAGGGCGCGGCGGCGGGGGCGGGGACTGGTGCACATCCCGCGACCTTAACCCTCAGCGACCGCCCGATCGCTCCGCGTGGCCCCCACTCCGGCTCGTACGAGTGAAACCCGCGTGCGCCCCCTCAACCCCGAACCCCCTCACCCCGCCCGCAACGCCATCGTCATCGCCTCCACCGCCAGCAGCGGCGCCACATTGCTGTCCAGCGCCTCGCGGCACGCGGAGATCGCCTCGATCCGCCGGAGCGTCGCCTCGGGAGAGCTGCCGCGCGCGAGGCGGTCCAGCGTGTCCTGCGCGTCGGTGTTGGCGAGGGCGAGCCGGGTGCCGAGCTGGAGGGCGAGCACATCACGGTAGAACCCGGTGAGGTCGGTCAGCGCCAGGTCCAGACTGTCGCGCTGCGTCCTCGTACGACGGCGCTTCTGCCGGTCCTCCAGGTCCTTCATCACACCCGCCGTGCCGCGCGGCATCCGCCCGCCCTGGGCCGCGCCGAGCGCCGCCTTCAGCTCGTCGGTCTCCTTCACGTCCCGCTCGTCGGAGACGTCCTTGGCGTCCTCCGTCGCCGCGTCGATCAGCTCCTGCGCCGCCCGGAGACAGCCGCCGATGTCCTCCACGCGCAACGGCAGCTTCAGCACGGCGGCCCTGCGCTCCCGCGCGCGCGGGTCGGTGGCGAGCCGACGGGCGCGCCCGATGTGCCCCTGGGTGGCGCGCGCAGCGGCGGCGGCGACGTCCGGCTCGATGCCGTCACGGCGTACGAGCACATCGGCGACGGCGTCCACGGGCGGTGTCCGCAGCGTCAGATGGCGGCAGCGGGAGCGGATCGTCGGCAGTACGTCTTCGAGCGACGGCGCGCACAGCAGCCACACAGTGCGCGGAGCGGGCTCCTCCACGGCCTTCAGGAGGACATTGCCGGCGCCTTCGGTGAGACGGTCGGCGTCCTCCAGGACGATGACCTGCCAGCGGCCGACCGCGGGCGAGAGCTGGGCGCGGCGGACCAGGTCCCGGGTCTCCTTGACGCCGATCGACAGCAGGTCCGTACGGACGATCTGCACATCCGCGTGCGTACCGATCAGGGTCGTATGGCAGCCCTCGCAGAAGCCGCAGCCGGGGACGCCGCCCAGCGCGCGGTCGGGGCTCACGCACTGGAGCGCCGCGGCGAACGCGCGCGCGGCCGTCGACCGGCCGGAACCGGGAGGTCCGGTGAACAGCCACGCATGCGTCATCTTCGACATGTTCGACATCTTCGACGCCTCGGGCAGGGGCGTGCCCGACGCGACCGCCGTCACGAGCACGTCGGCGTCCCGGGCCGCGGCGGCGAGCTGGCCGCTCACCTGCTCCTGCCCCACCAAGTCGTCCCACACGGTCATGGGTTGCCGCCCTCGCCTCGCCTCGTACGTCGCCTTGCCCGATCCATTGTGGACGACCCCACTGACAATCGGCCCGACAGCAACCGGACGGACAGCAACCGGACGGACAGCTTCAGCAAAGGCTCACCAGCGCCAAGGCAGCGGGCGCGCGGCTCCCTCGGAGGCGGCCCTCCAGTGGCAACCCCCGGTGGCACCCCCCGGCAGGCAGCACCCCGGCGGCCCCCTCAGCGACGCCTTCCGCCCCGCCCGCGCCCTCCGTCGTCGTCCTCGACCCCGTCGTCGTGCGGGCCGAGCAACTCGTCCGCCAGCGTCGGCAGATCGTCGAGCGGGGTCTCCTCCGCCCAGTCGGAACGGGGCCGCCGCCGAGGAACACCCTGCTCGTCGACCTGCGGCAACTCACGCGTACGGTCCCCCGCACCCACACCGGCACCCGCACCCGCACCACCGGGACGCTCGTCACGGAAGAACCCCGGGGGTACGCGATCGGCCGTAGCACCGCCACCGTCCCGAGGCGCGGTCCCGTCCTGCCGTACCGGAGGCAGCACCGCGGTCTCGTCCACCGCACGCTCGTCCCGTACGTCCCGTACATCCCGCCCATCCCGTACGGGGGGCAGCACCGCGGTCTCGTCGGCGGGACCCGGCCCCCCCTCGCGTACCGCGGGCAGCACCGTCGTCTCGTCCGCCGCCCCCGGCACCGGCGCCTGCGGCAGCTCCGTGGTCACCTCGGCATCGGCCCCACTCGGACCCGAACCGGAACCCGAACCCGAACCCGAACCGGAACCGGAATCCGAACCGGACGGACCGGCAGCCTTCCCCCGCGCAACCTCCGCTTCCGCCTCCGCCTTGGCAGCCGCCTCAGCAGCCGCCGCCTCCGAAGCCGCCGCCACGGCCGCCGCAGCCGCTGCCGCCGCCTCGGCCTCCCGCCGCGCCTCCTCCGCCCGCAGCAACGCCTCCTCGGCCTTCCGCTGCTTCTCCAGCCGGCGCGCCTCCGCCTCCGCGTGCAGGCGGGCCTCCTCGGCGGCCTGCCGGCGGCGGCGCTCCTCCTCGGCCGCGCGCGCCTGTTCCTCGGCGAGAAGCCTGGCCTGCTCCTCCTCGGCGCGCCGCCGCGCCTCCTCCGCGCGCCGGTGGGCCTCTTCGGCCTGGCGTTCGGCCTCGCGGCGCTGGGCCTCCTCGACCTCGCGCCGCTTGCGCTCTTCCTCCTCGGCGCGGAGCTTGGCGAGCTGTTCCTGGCGCTCGCGCTCCAGGCGCTCCTCCTCGGCCTTCCGCGCGGCCTCTTCCTCGGCCTTGCGGCGGGCCTCTTCCTCGGCGGCCTTGCGCGCCTCCTCCTGGGCCTTGATCTCGGCCTCGGAGAGCGGCAGCAGCATGTCGAGCCGGTGCCGGATCACGGTGGTGACCGCCTCCGGTTCCTGGCTGCCGTCCACCACGAGATAGCGGCCGGGGTCGGCGGCGGCCAGCGTCAGAAAACCGGCCCTTACGCGCGCGTGGAACTCGGCGGGCTCCGACTCCAGCCGGTCGGGCGCCTCCGTGAACCGCTCCCGCGCCGCCTCGGGCGCCACGTCGAGCAGCACCGTCAGATGCGGTACGAGACCGTCCGTGGCCCACCGGGAGATCCGCGCGACCTCGGTCGGCGACAGATCGCGTCCCGCGCCCTGGTACGCCACCGACGAGTCGATGTACCGGTCGGAGACGACGACCGCACCGCGCGCGAGGGCCGGCCGTACGACCGTGTCGACGTGCTCGGCGCGATCCGCCGCGTACAGCAGGGCCTCCGCGCGGTGCGACAGACCCGCGCTGGACACGTCGAGCAGGATCGAACGCAGCCGCTTGCCCACGGGGGTTGCCCCGGGCTCCCGGGTGACGACGACCTCGTGGCCCTTGCCCCGGATCCACTCCGCCAACGCCTCGGCCTGCGTGGACTTCCCGGCGCCGTCGCCGCCCTCCAGGGCGATGAAGAAGCCGGTCGTGGCCGGTGCCTGCGCCGGATCGCCGCCGCGCAGCGCCTCCCGCAGGTCCTGCCGCAGCGGTACGCCGGACCTGTCGTCGACCTTGGCCAGGACGAACGCCGCCACCGGCAGCAGCAGCGCGCCGACCAGCATCAGCGTGAACGCGGCGCCCCCGTGCGCGAAGACGAACTTGCCGCTTTGCAGCCGGTGCGACCCTATGGCCGACGCGACCAGCGGCGCGACGACTGCGCCCACCGCGACGTACACGCGGACGACCGCGTGCAGGTGGTCGGTCGTCCGGGGGCGGCGGTACTCCTCGGTCTCCTGGTCGAGCAGCGTGTGGCCGGTGTTGGCGGAGACTCCGGCCGCGACCCCCGCGAGGGCGAGGAGGAGCAGCACGCTGGTGCTGTCGGGGACGAGCCCGGCGGCGAGCAGCGCGACCCCGGTGACGGCGATGGCGAGGGCGAGCAGCCGACGCCGCGACAGCGAGGGCAGCACCGAGGGCGCCGTACGGATCCCGGCGAGCGTGCCGCCGGTCAGCGCGAGCACCATCAGGCCGAAGGTGACCGGGCCGCCGCCGAGGTCCGTCGCGTGCAGTACGGCGACCGCGACGGCCGCCGAGATCGCCGCCGCGACGGCGGCGCAGGCGACGACAAGCAGCCGGACGGTGCCCGTACGGCCCTTGTCGACGCCCGTGCCGGTACGGGGCCTGCGCAGCCCTTCGAGCGGCGACCGCGCGCGCGGGGTCTGTGTTCCGGGCAGTTCGAGGAAGTACACGACCGACAGCGAGGCGGCGAACAGACCGGCGGCGACGTACGACGCGAGCGCCGCCTGGTGCAGCGCGAACCAGTCGATCCCCGCGCCCAGCACGTTCTCGATCAGCGTGACCGCGACGAGCGCCGCCGCGGCGAGGGGCAGCGCCACGAATGCGGTGCGCAGCGAGAGCCTGCGCAGCGCGTCCATGTGGTCCGGGAGCGGTCGGACGGTCGCGCCCTCCGGCGGCGGCGCGGGCAGCAGCGAGGGCGCCGCGCCCTCCCGGCTCACGGTCCAGAACCGCTCGGCGACACCGATCACGAAGGAGGTGACGAGGAGCAGGGCGAGCGCGTTGCCGGGCGTCCAGTCGATCCACAGGGGGGCCACGATCAGCAGTACGGCCCGCAGGCCGTCCGTGGTGATCATGGTCCAGCGGCGGTCGAGGAGCCCGCCGGGCGCGGTGAGCGAGGTGAGCGGGCCGAGCAGGACGGCGCCGAAGACCAGCGTCGCGAGGATCCGGGCGGCGAACACGGCCGCGACCGCGTACGCGACCCCCCGGAAGCCGCCCCCGAACGAGCCCTCGGAAATGGCCGTCTGGAGGGCGAGCAGCACGAGGACGAGCAGCGCGAGGGCGTCACCGACACCGCCGACGAACTGCGCGCTCCACAGCCGCTTCAGCTGCGGTACGCGCAGCAGGGCACGGACGGCACGCTCCCGGGAATCGGCGACCAGCGCGTCGTCGGGGGCCGTGTTTCCGGCCATTGGCTGCTCTGCACGCGTCATCCTGACAGCCTATCCGGACCCCGATGCTCCCCGAAGGGCCGTCCGAACATGTGGACGTCCCTGCACACGACGGTGCCGGAACGCGTACGCTACGCCGCGCCCATGGCCCCGCTGACCGCCGAAGCCCGCGGAGCCGACGAGGCCGCCGGAGCGGACCTCAGTCCTCCGAGGACGCCCCGCTCTTCGACGCCGTCGCCTTCTTCGCGGCGGTCGCCTTGGTGGCCGTCTTCTTCGCAGCCGTCTTCTTCGCCGCCGTCTTGGCCGTGGCGGTCTTCTTGGCGGCCGTCGCCTTCTTGGCGGGGGCCTTCTTCGCCGGAGCCTTCTTGGCGGTCTTCTTTGCCGGGCTCTTCGCGCGCTTCTCGGCGAGCAGTTCGAAGCCGCGCTCGGGCGTGATGTCCTCGACGCTGTCGCCGGAGCGCAGGGTCGCATTGGTCTCGCCGTCGGTGACGTACGGCCCGAAGCGACCGTCCTTGACGACGACCGGCTTGGCGCTGACCGGGTCCTCGCCCAGCTCCTTCAGCGGCGGCTTCGCGGCGGCCCGCCCACGCTGCTTGGGCTGGGCGTAGATCGCGAGGGCCTCTTCGAGGGTGATGGTGAAGAGCTGCTGCTCGTTCTCCAGGGAGCGCGAGTCGGTGCCCTTCTTCAGATACGGGCCGTACCGGCCGTTCTGCGCGGTGATCTCGACGCCCTCCGCGTCGGCGCCGACCACGCGCGGGAGGGACATCAGCTTGAGGGCGTCCGCCAGGGTGACCGTGTCCAGGGACATCGACTTGAACAGCGAGGCCGTACGCGGCTTGACGGCGTTCTTGCCGGTCTTCGGGGTGCCCTCGGGCAGCACCTCGGTGACATACGGCCCGTACCGGCCGTCCTTGGCCACGATCTGGCGCCCGGTCTCCGGGTCGGCGCCCAGCTCGAAGTCGCCGCTGGGCTTGGCCAGCAGCTCCTCCGCGTAGGCGACGGTCAGCTCGTCGGGCGCCAAGTCCTCGGGGACGTCCGCGCGCTGGTGGTTCTCGGAGTCCCGCTCACCGCGCTCGACATAAGGGCCGTACCGGCCGACCCGCAGCACGATGCCGTCGCCGACGGGGAACGACGACACCTCGCGCGCGTCGATCGCGCCCAGGTCGGTGACGAGTTCCTTGAGGCCGCCGAGGTGGTCACCGTCACCGTTGCCCGCGTCGGCCGCGCCGCCGGAGGGCTCGCCCTCGCCGAAGTAGAACCGCCTCAGCCACGGCACGGCCTGCGCCTCACCGGCCGCGATGCGGTCGAGGTCGTCCTCCATGCGGGCGGTGAAGTCGTAGTCGACGAGCCGGCCGAAGTGCTTCTCCAGCAGGTTGACGACGGCGAACGACAGGAAGGACGGCACCAGGGCGGTGCCCTTCTTGAACACATAGCCGCGGTCGAGGATGGTGCCGATGATGGACGCGTAGGTCGACGGGCGGCCGATCTCGCGCTCTTCCAGCTCCTTGACCAGGCTGGCCTCGGTGTAGCGGGCCGGGGGCTTGGTGGCGTGCCCGTCGACCGTGATCTCGTCGGCGGACAGGGCGTCGCCCTCGGCGACCTGCGGCAGGCGGCGCTCGCGGTCGTCCAGTTCGGCGTTCGGGTCGTCGGCGCCTTCGACGTACGCCTTGAGGAAGCCGTGGAAGGTGATCGTCTTGCCGGATGCGCTGAACTCGGCGTCCCGGCCGTCGCTCGCACGCCCCGCGATCTTCACCGTCACGGAGTTGCCGACGGCGTCCTTCATCTGGGAGGCGACGGTCCGCTTCCAGATCAGCTCGTAGAGCCGGAACTGATCGCCCGTCAGTCCGGTCTCGGCCGGGGTGCGGAAACGATCACCCGAGGGGCGGATCGCCTCGTGCGCCTCCTGGGCGTTCTTGACCTTCCCGGCGTAGACGCGGGGCTTGTCCGGGAGGTAGGAGGCGCCGTAAAGCTGGGTGACCTGCGCGCGGGCTGCGGAGATCGCCGTGTCGCTGAGGGTCGTGGAGTCCGTACGCATATAGGTGATGAAGCCGTTCTCGTACAGCTTCTGGGCGACCTGCATGGTGGACTTCGCGCCGAATCCGAGCTTGCGGCTCGCCTCCTGCTGAAGGGTCGTGGTGCGGAAGGGCGCGTAAGGCGAGCGGCGGTAGGGCTTCGACTCGACGGACCGGACGGCGAACCGGGAGTCGGCGAGGGCGGCGGCGAGGGCGCGGGCGTTCGCCTCGTCGAGGTGGAGCGTGTTCGCACTCTTGAGTTGTCCCAGCGAGTCGAAGTCGCGGCCCTGCGCGACTCGTCTGCCGTCGACCGCGGTGAGGCGGGCGACCAGCGACGCCGGGTCGGACGCATCCCCGGCACGGCCGGTGCCGAAGGTGCCCGTCAGGTCCCAGTACTCAGCTGAACGAAACGCGATGCGCTCGCGTTCCCGCTCGACCACGAGTCGTGTGGCGACGGACTGGACGCGGCCCGCCGACAGCCGCGGCATGACCTTCTTCCACAGGACCGGCGAGACCTCGTAGCCGTAGAGACGGTCGAGGATGCGGCGGGTCTCCTGGGCGTCGACCAGCTTCTGGTTCAGCTCACGCGGGTTGGCGACGGCGTCCCGGATCGCGTCCTTGGTGATCTCGTGGAAGACCATGCGGTGGACGGGGATCTTGGGCTTGAGCACTTCCTGGAGGTGCCACGCGATGGCCTCGCCCTCGCGGTCCTCATCGGTGGCGAGGAAGAGTTCGTCGGAGTCGCGCAGCAGGTCCTTGAGCTTCTTGACCTGGGCCCGCTTGTCGGCGTTGACCACATAGATCGGCTGGAAGTCGTGTTCGACGTCCACGCCGAGGCGGCGCACCTCTCCGGTGTACTTCTCGGGGACCTCCGCGGCGCCGTTCGGGAGGTCGCGGATGTGCCCGACGCTCGCTTCGACGACGTAGCCGGGGCCGAGGTAGCCCTTGATCGTCTTCGCCTTGGCAGGCGACTCGACGATCACGAGTCGGCGGCCTGCGGTCTCGCTGGTCGGGGACAACTTCGCTCTTCTCTCCGGTCGACACTGGGTGCAGTGCGGTACGTACGGTGACGCTGCGGAGTGTGACGGTACATCCCGCCCCCGTGTCAAACGGGAAAAGCCCGCAACGGCCACTCGAACGGTAACCCGACTACCGCCGTCTCTGCCGCCCGGAGCGGCGACCTGCACTTTCGGCGCTATGCGGAGCGTGATCTCTCAGTTACTGAGGGAAGACCGCCCAAGATCGCCCCGGAGCGCGGTTCAGATCCTCTTGGGCCCCGGTTCAGATCCTCGTGAAGCACCAGACGGCGAGCGCGAGGGTCACCGCTCCGGCCAGTGTCGCGAGCGTCGCGGACGCGGCCTGGCGCATGCCGTCCGCGACCGGCAGCCGGTGGTGCACCCGGACTCCGGTCCACAGCAACAGCGCCGCCCCGAACAGGGCGAACACCGATCCCGCGAAGATCGCCGGTCCGTTCTCCATGGCTTCGCCCTCTCCGTCCCGGTTGCCCAGCGGAGGGAGGCTGGCACGCCCGGACGGCGGCCCGGCGAACCCGGGGTGAACGACACATGCCGGCGCGCACCGGATACGCGGATCGCCTACGCGACGCCCGGCGGATGCCGTACGGAACCCGCGGTACCGGAACCCGCAGGGGCAGCTCCGGGAGAGAGCCGTACGCAACATGCGGCGAATCTCACCTTGCCGCCGCCACCGATCCGCCCGGCGGAGGCATGTCCCCGCGTCCCCGTCAGACGCCTTCGCCGACCGGCAGCAGAAAACCCTGTTCGACCAGGAGCCGGATCTGCGCAGGGGTGCGGTCCCGGAGCAGTACCGGGTCCTCGCCCAGGAGCTGGGCGATGGCGTCGATGATCCGCCCGGCGCTGAGTGAGCCGTCACACACGCCCGCGAAGCCGGCGCCGACGGTGTCGACCTGGGTCGCGCGCCGCATGCCGCGGTGCTGACGCAGCACCACATGCTCCGGGTCCTCGGCACCGGGGAGCCCGACCTGTTCCTGCACGACCTCGTCGGCGAGCTGGAAGTGCCCGGCGAGGAGGGCCGCGTCGTCGTGGGCGCGGAGATAGTCCTGGCGGTCGAAGTGCGCACGCACGGTGGCGCCGAGTGGCTGCTCGACGGGGTGCGGCCACTCCTCGACGGTGACCGCCGGCCGCGCCGAACCCGTCCTGCGCAGGGTGATCCAGCCGAAGCCGACGGCCCTGGTCTTGCGGGCCTCGAACTCGTCGAGCCACGCGTCGTACCGCGCGGCGTACTCGACGGGGTCCGTGCGGTGGTCGCCCGCGTCCCGCAGCCACAGCTCCGCGTACTGCGTCACGTCCTGCACCTCGCGCTGCACGATCCAGGCATCGCAGCCGCGCGGCACCCAGGTGCGGAGGCGGTCGGCCCAGTCCTCGCCCTCGGTGTGCTGCCAGTTGGCCAGGAATTGCGCGTACCCCCCTTCGTTCAGCCGGTCCCCCGCCTGCTGAACGAGCGTGCGGCACAGATCGTCCCCGCCCATCCCGCCGTCCCGGTACGTGAGCCGCGCGCCGGGGGAGATCACGAACGGCGGGTTGGACACGACGAGGTCGAAGGTGCGGTCGGCGACGGGTTCGAAGAGTGAGCCTTCGAGCAGCTCGGCTTCCGGGGCGCCGGACAGGGCGAGGGTGAGCCGGGCGATGCGCAACGCGCGCGGGTTGAGGTCGGTCGCCGTGACCCGGGTCGCGTGCTGCGTCAGGTGCAGCGCCTGGATCCCGGATCCGGTACCGAGATCGAGCGCCGATCCGACGGGCGTACGGACCGTCAGTCCGGCCAGCGTCGTGGACGCGCCGCCCACCCCCAGGACGACGCCCGCGTCCGCCGTACCGGTGTCGCCGCCGATGCCCCCGGCGCCGCCCACCGAGCAGCCGAGGTCCGACACGATGAACCAGTCCTCGCCGCCCGGTCCCCCGTACGGCCTGATGTCGACCGTGGCCGCGACCTCGTCACCGCCGGCCGCCACCAGCCAGCCGCTCTCCAGGCAGACGTCCACGGGCAGAACGTGCCCCACGCGCGCGTGGGGCACGGGCTGCTGAAGAAGGAAGAGCCGTACGAGCGTGTCGAGGGCGCTGTCGCCCCGGGTGGCCCGCAGTGCGGGGACGGTCTCACTGCGGGCCAGCGCCGCGTACGCCGGGGCGCCGAGGAGTTCCAGGAGGCCGTCGGCGGTGAAGTCGGCGCCCAGGAGGGCGTCCCGCAGCCTGGCGGCGGCGTCGACGCGGTCGGACGAGGGCAGGCGGGTCGTAGTCACGCCCACATTGTCCTCCTCGCGCCCGCGCGCGGGACCGCGGTCAGGCCCGTACCGGACCCGCCATTACTCCACCGTCACTCGCACCGGACCCGCCGTCACTCGTTCTTGGCCGCCGCGGTCGGCGTGGCGCTCGCGCTCTTGCAGCTCTCCTGCTTCTGCATCGCCTTGCCGACGTCGCCCTCTTCCAGCTTCTTCAGGGCGTCGTTGCCGCTCTGGCTCAGCTTGTCCAGCTCACCGGCCACGCTCTTGAGGCCGTCGGCGAACTTGCCCTGGTCGTTGGTGTCCAGACCGTCGACCTGCTTCTGCAGATCGGCGTACGACGCGGAGATGCCGTTCAGTTCCTTGACGGCGTTCTGCTGCTTCGTCTGACCGTCGTCGACGGGCGGGGCGCCCGCCTTGTCGACGGCCGAACCGATCGCCTTGTAGGCGTCGGACATGTCCTGGAACGCCTGTGAGTCCGTCTTCTGGACGTCCACCGGCTTGCTGCTGTCGGCGGTCTGCTGCTGAATCGCCCCGTTCGCGCTCTCGATCTTCTGCGCCTGCGGCTGTACGGAGTCACAGACCGTCTTGGCCCAGCTGTTGAGCTTGTCGTCCTTGCTGTCTCCGCATCCCGACAGCGCCAGTACCAGCACCGCACCGCCGGAGAGCGCTGCTGCAAACTTCTTGTTCACCGGATGGGTCCCTTCCATGGGCTCTCGGCCCCGGAACATACACGCCAAGTGGGCGACAACCGCATGCGAGGCGTCCGCTTCACCCCCTATTGAAGCCATTTGCACCAAGGCGCCGGCGGCAAGGGAGAGAAGGCTCACGGGCGGACCGCCCTCGCGGGACCGGCGCGAGGCACACCCCTGCACACCCCCGGCCCGCAGCGCGCGCGGGCGCCTGGCACACGAAGAGCGGGCGTACGGCGCATCAACCCGCGCCGTACGCCCGCCCCATTGAACGGAACGCGATCCCAGTGCTGTCCGGGTGCTGCCCGGTGCTGCCCGGGTGCTGTCCCGGTGCTACGAAACAGCCGCCGGATCGACCGGTTTGGACACCCGTTCCGTACTCCCGTCCGCCTCGTCCTCCATGGCGATGCCGCGCCGCTTGGAGATGTAGACGGCACCGACGATGACCGCGATGGCGAGCACCGCGATCAGGATCCGCAACGCGAGGTTTCGATCCTCGCCGTAGCTGAACTTGACGATGGCGGGTGCGACGAGCAGCGCCACCAGGTTCATCACCTTCAGCAGCGGGTTGATCGCCGGGCCCGCGGTGTCCTTGAACGGGTCGCCGACCGTGTCGCCGATGACCGTGGCGGCATGGGCCTCACTGCCCTTGCCGCCGTGGTTCCCGTCCTCGACGAGCTTCTTCGCGTTGTCCCACGCGCCTCCTGAGTTGGCGAGGAACACCGCCATCAGCGTGCCCGTGCCGATCGCGCCCGCGAGGTACGCGCCGAGCGCCCCGACCCCGAGGGTGAAGCCGATCGCGATGGGCGCGAGGACCGCGAGGAGACCGGGCGTGGCCAGCTCGCGCAGCGCGTCCTTGGTGCAGATGTCGACGACGCGCCCGTACTCCGGCTTCTCGGTGTAGTCCATGATCCCGGGGCGCTCGCGGAACTGCCGCCGCACCTCGTACACCACGGATCCCGCGGAGCGCGACACCGCGTTGATCGCGAGCCCCGAGAAGAGGAACACGACCGCGGCCCCGGCGATCAGCCCGACCAGGTTGTTGGGCTGCGAGATGTCCATCACCAGGGTCAGCGGCCCGCCGTCGCCGACCTTCTCGCCGACGTCGCTCGCCGCCGCGACGATCGCGTCCCGGTACGAGCCGAAGAGCGCCGCCGCCGCGAGGACGGCCGTGGCGATGGCGATGCCTTTCGTGATCGCCTTTGTGGTGTTTCCGACGGCGTCCAGGTCGGTGAGCACCTGGGCGCCGGCGCCCGTGACGTCGCCGGACATCTCGGCGATGCCCTGGGCGTTGTCGGAGACCGGGCCGAAGGTGTCCATGGCGACGATGACGCCGACCGTGGTGAGCAGCCCGGTGCCGGCCAGGGCCACCGCGAACAGCGCGAGCATGATCGACGTACCGCCGAGCAGGAACGCCCCGTACACGCCGAGACCGATCAGGATCGCGGTGTAGACGGCCGATTCCAGACCGATCGAGATCCCGGCGAGGATGACGGTGGCCGGGCCGGTGAGCGAGGTCTTGCCGATGTCCTTGACGGGACGCCGGGTGGTCTCGGTGAAGTAGCCCGTGAGCTGCTGGATCACCGCGGCGAGCAGGATGCCGATCGCGACGGCGACGACCGCGAGGATCCGCGGATCCCCGCTCTTGGCCTGGATCGCCGCGTCCGTGACGCCCTTCAGGTCCGCGTACGAGGACGGCAGATACGTGTACACGGCGACGGCGACCAGGACGAGCGAGATCACCGCGGAGATGAAGAAGCCCCGGTTGATCGCGGACATGCCACTGCGGTCGGAGCGGCGGGGTGCCACCGCGAAGATGCCGATCATCGCGGTCAGTACCCCGATCGCGGGCACGATCAGCGGGAACGCGAGACCCGAGTCGCCGAAGGCCGCCTTGCCGAGGATCAGCGCGGCGACCAGCGTGACGGCGTACGACTCGAACAGGTCTGCGGCCATTCCGGCGCAGTCGCCGACGTTGTCGCCCACGTTGTCCGCGATGGTCGCGGCATTGCGCGGATCGTCCTCCGGAATGCCCTTCTCGACCTTGCCGACCAGGTCGGCGCCGACGTCGGCGGCCTTGGTGAAGATGCCGCCGCCGACGCGCATGAACATGGCGATCAGCGCGGCGCCGAGACCGAAGCCCTCCAGGACCTTCGGCGCGTCGGCCGCGTACACCAGCACCACACAGGAGGCGCCCAGCAGACCGAGCCCCACCGTGAACATGCCGACGACGCCGCCCGTACGGAAAGCGATCTTCATGGCCTTGTGCGAGACGGCGGTGAGATCCTTTTCGGGCTCGCCTTCCTTCGGCGTGGCCTCTCGGGCGGCGGCTGCCACACGGACATTGCTGCGTACGGCGAGCCACATGCCGATATAGCCGGTGGCCGCCGAGAAACCAGCTCCGATCAGGAAGAACAGCGAACGTCCGGCCCGCTGATTCCAGTCGTCCGCGGGCAGCAGCATGAGCAGGAAGAACACCACGACGGCGAATACCGCCAGGGTGCGCAGCTGCCGGGCCAGATAGGCGTTGGCGCCTTCCTGAACGGCCCCCGCGATCTCCTTCATGCTGTCGGTGCCCTCGCCTGCCGCGAGCACCTGGCGTACCAGGACCCCGGCGACCGCCAGGGCCGCCAGCGCGACGACCCCGATGATCATCACGATGAGACGGTTGTCATTGGTGAGTACTGCGGCTGCGAAGGTTGTGGGCTGATCAAACTGATGAGGGGTAAAGAGCCCCGCCATTCGTCCTCCTTGACGCTTGGGCTGCGCTCAAGATGTGGACGGATTGTAGGGAGCTGGACTTGATCAAAACAGAGTGCGACAAACGGAATTCGCCCTCGCACGCTCTTCAGCAAATGATCGCGGACCGCAGCAGGCCCTCGAAAGTAGTAATGCCCTAAAAGCATTGACCCGCACATTATGATCAAGCGAAATGATAAAGGCCCTGCTCAAGGGTCGCGGCGCGGGGGCCGGAACGGCCGCGCGGCGGATCGGTTCACCGCGCGGGGCGCGCGCCGGGCGCGGCGGAACGCGCCTCGGACTTCGGCAGGGGGTCGGCACGGATTGGCCGGGGTTCGTCACGCCGGAGGCACAGGCGCACGCGAGGGGTACGGGTGTACGGGCGTGTCCGGGCGTACGAAAGGGGGCGCGGCGGGGTGGTGAGGTGTGGGGTGGGCTGCTGGGGCGCGCTGATGGAGGCTGGTGGGCGAGCCGGCTGCCAGGAGGGGCGAAAGATCGCACGTCCGGCTGCGTCCGGCCCGGGGCACCGCCCAGGTCACGCCACGACAGGCGTCAGACGGCCACAGAAGGGGTCGTGGGCCACGTCATACGGATCGATCCACCGGCTTCCCCGGCGGAGACCTCCACGTCGTCCACAAGGCCGCTGATGACCGCGAGGCCCATCTCGTCCTCGCCCTCGGGCTCCTCGGCGCCGCCCTGGGCGCCCGCCGTCCCGTCGCCCGCGACGGCCCGTGGCGCCTCGTCGCCGACCTCGATGGAGAACTGCTTCTCCTCCTCGGTCAGCAGCACCCGCACCGGCGAGGTGATCCCCGCGCTCTGGTGCAGGCCGACGGCCCGGGTGCACGCCTCACCGACGGCGAGCCGCACCTCGTCGAGCACGGCCTCGTCCACACCGGCCCGGCGCGCCACCGCCGCCGCCACCAGGCGGGCGGTCCTGACGTGTTCGGGGAGTGCGCTGAAGCGGAGTTCGACGGTTGCCATGCATCCCCCTCGGACGGGCCTGGCTGACGTACGGGCGTGCGATGAGCGGTGATACGGGTGTGCGGTGGTACCGGCGTGCGGTCAGGGGACCGGGCCCGCGGCCCGGCCCCCCGTTGTCTGCCGCCCCGGGGCCTGCCCGGGGAACCGGATCTCAGTCGGTGGCCGCTACGGCTTCCTCGACCGAGGTATGGATCGGGAACACCTTGGTCAGACCGGTGATGCGGAAGATCTTCAGGATGCGCTCCTGATTGCACACCAGGCGCAGCGACCCCTCATGGGCCCGCACACGCTTCAGGCCGCCCACCAGCACGCCGAGTCCGGTGGAGTCGAGGAAATCGACACCCTCCATGTCGACGACAAGGTGGAAGCTGCCGTCATTCACCAACTCGACCAGCTGCTCCCGCAGCTTGGGCGCGGTATATACATCGATTTCGCCACCGACCTCGACGACCGTACGATCGCCGACGGTACGGGTCGACAGGGACAGGTCCACGGATCCTCCAGCACCTTGCTATCGAGCGGTCGTCCCTAGGGACACCTCGGCCTGAGCCCCCGGGATGGATCGCCAGCCGCGATGGCATTCAATCACTTACCGGCAGGCGTGCACGACGCCTTCGGACCATTGTCCGTCACGCCGGTGACACACTCGGTGCCGATGGCCAAGAATCTCCGACCCGATCGCCCTTCGGCGGACCCCACGGCACACCCTTCTCCGCGGACGGTCCTGGACCGCCTCGCGCCCGGACCGAGCCGGGCTTCGCGCATCACCCATACGGAGCACCTGCCCCCGCGCGCGGGTCGCCATGCGGTCTGGCCCGACCGCATCCGCTCGGAGGTCATCGCCGCTGTCCAGACGGCCGGAATCGATCATCCGTGGGTCCATCAGGCAGCCGCCGCCGAGCACGCCCTCGACGGCGAGTCGGTCGTCGTCGCCACTGGCACCGCGTCGGGCAAGTCGCTCGCCTATCTCGTTCCCGTGCTCTCCACGCTCCTCGACGGATCCGAGGCCGCGAACGGGCGCGGCGCGACCGCCCTCTACCTCGCGCCGACCAAAGCGCTCGCCGCCGATCAGTGCCGGGCCGTGAAAGATCTCTCACTTCCGCTCGGCACGGCGGTCCGCCCGGCGGTCTACGACGGCGACACCCCGTTCGAGGAACGCGAGTGGATACGCCAGTACGCCAACTACGTCCTCACCAATCCGGACATGCTCCACCGGGGGATCCTGCCCTCGCATCCCCGCTGGGCCTCCTTCCTGCGCGCGTTGCGCTATGTCGTCGTCGACGAGTGCCACACCTACCGCGGTGTCTTCGGATCGCACGTCGCCCAGGTGCTGCGCCGACTGCGCCGCCTCTGCGCCCGTTACGGATCCAAACCCGTGTTTCTGCTGGCGTCCGCCACCGCCGCCGACCCGTCGGTCGCCGCCGGCCGCCTCACCGGTCTGCCCGTACGCGAGGTCGCCGACGACGCGTCCCCGCGCGGCGACCTCGTCTTCGCCCTCTGGGAACCCCCGCTCACCGAACTCCACGGCGAGAAGGGCGCCCCGGTCCGCCGCACCGCCACCGCCGAGACCGCCGACCTCCTGACCGACCTCGTCGTCCAGGGCGTCCGCACGGTCGCCTTCGTCCGCTCCCGGCGCGGCTCCGAACTGATCTCCGTCATCGCCCAGGAACGCCTCGCCGAGGTCGACCGCTCCCTCGCCCGCCGTGTCGCCGCCTACCGGGGCGGCTACCTCCCCGAGGAGCGCCGCGCCCTCGAAGGGGCCCTGCACTCCGGCGAACTCCTCGGCCTCGCCGCCACCACCGCCCTCGAACTCGGCGTCGACATCTCCGGGCTGGACGCCGTCCTCATCGCCGGCTACCCCGGAACCCGCGCCTCCCTGTGGCAGCAGGCAGGCCGCGCCGGCCGCTCGGGTCAGGGCGCCCTCGCCGTCCTGGTCGCCCGCGACGACCCACTGGACACCTACCTCGTCCACCACCCGGAAGCCCTCTTCCGGCAGCCGGTCGAATCGACGGTCCTCGACCCGGACAACCCGTACGTCCTCGCCCCCCATCTCTGCGCCGCCGCATCCGAACTCCCGCTCACCGACGACGACCTGGCCCTCTTCGGACCCGCCACCGAGGAACTCCTGCCGCAGTTGGAGGCCGCGAGGCTGCTCCGGCGCCGTACGTCCGCCTGGCACTGGACCCGCCGGGAACGGGCCGCCGACCTCACCGACATCCGCGGCGAGGGCGGCACCCCCGTCCAGATCGTCGAGGCCGCCACGGGACGTCTCCTCGGCACCGTCGACGCCTCCGCCGCGCACGCTTCCGTGCACGACGGCGCCGTCCACCTGCACCAGGGCCGCACCTATCTCGTACGGCGGCTGGACCTCGACGACTCGGTCGCCCTGGTCGAGGAGGCGAGCCCCTCCTACTCCACGGTCGCCCGCGACACCACCTCCATCTCCGTCCTGGAAACCGACGTCGAGATCCCCTGGGGCGACGCCCGCCTCTGTTACGGCTCCGTCGAAGTCACCAACCAGGTCGTCTCCTTCCTGCGCCGCCGCCTCATCACCGGCGAGGTACTGGGCGAGACCAAACTCGACCTCCCTCCCCGTACGCTCCGCACCCGCGCCGTCTGGTGGACGGTCACCGAGGACCAACTCGACGCCGCCCGCGTCAATCCGGAGCAACTGGGCGGCGCCCTGCACGCCGCCGAGCACGCGTCCATCGGCATGCTGCCCCTCTTCGCGACCTGCGACCGCTGGGACATCGGCGGCGTCTCCGTCCCGCTGCACCCCGACACCCTGCTGCCGACGGTCTTCGTCTACGACGGTCACCCGGGCGGCGCCGGATTCGCCGAGCGCGCCTTCCACACGGCCCGCGCCTGGCTCGCCGCGACCCGTCAGGCCATCGCGTCCTGCGAGTGCGACGCCGGCTGCCCGTCCTGCATCCAGTCCCCCAAGTGCGGCAACGGCAACGACCCTCTGCACAAACGAGGGGCCGTCCGCCTGCTGGACGTGCTCCTACGGGGCGCTCCCGAGCCGGAGCCGGACGCGACCATCTGAGCCCTACGGCCCGGGACCGGGCACCGTCGGTCTCACCGGTATCACCGGTCCCGCCGGACCCGCGCGGGACCTCACCTCCGCCCCCAACGGCCCCGGCCCCGCCGCCACCGTCACCTCCGAGACCGCGCCGTCCACCACGCACCGGACCAGCCGCGCACCCTGCGCCTCGGCCACCCGCGCCGCCTGCGCACACGCTCCCGCGCTGCCCCGCAACCAGTGGTCCGCCGCCGCCAGCGCCGCCAAGTCCGCCGCGCCGCCCGCCTCATGACGGGCCACAACTGCCCGCCCCATCGCCAGGAAGGCGCCGAACACCAGGCCGAGGGTGGCCAGGGCGACCACCGCCCAGACGGTGGCGGAACCACGGTCGCGAGCACCATCTCCGCGCGCGTGCTTCACCGATCCCCCTCCTCGGCCCCGGCCGTGTCCCCGGATCCGGCCACCTCGTCGCCGCCGATCGTCTCCTCGGCCAACGCCACCGCCTCATGGCGCACCCGCACCATGAACACGTCCGGGCCGGGCACCGGTGCCTCGACCTTGACCCGCACCAGGTCGCCCTCCCGCCGTACGGTGACCCGCGCCCCGGCCGGCGCGGCCTGGCGGGCCACCGCCACGGCCACCGTGTCCGGGTCCTGGCGCGCGGAGGCCCGTGCTCCCGCCCGCGCCGCGTCCACGCACTGGATCTGTGCCGCCACGGCCAGCAACGCCCACACCAGCCCCATCGCGAACAGCACCAGCACCGGCAGCACCACGGCGGCCTCGGCGGTCACGAACCCGCCGTCCCCTGCCCGGTCCTGGGCCCCGCCCCGGGCACTCTCAGAACTGGACATCGAGCGCCTTCTCCACGACTCCTTGCAGCGCCGCCCGCGCCTGCCCGCTCGTCAGCACCTTGTGGAGCAGGGCAGCGAACCCCACAGCCGCGAGCAGGCCCATCGCGTATTCGGACGTAACCATTCCGGCGTCCCTGCGGCGTCCGCGTACCCACCGCACCGGAGCCCGCACGGCCTCCCATACCAACCCGGCCGACGCCTCCGCGCCCGCCCGCACTCGCTTCCTCGCACCCATCTCAACCCCCGTTTATGCGCGTTCCGTTGCACTGAACCTGTTTGCTCGTCCGAAGCCGCTTGCGCGCGGAATTACCTCGGGCCTGCATGCCTACCTACCTGTCAGTCACCCCCTCCGCCCATCAGTTGCCCCGCCAGTCCGATCAGGACGGGCAGCACCCCGATCGCGATGAACGCGGGCAGGAAGCACAACCCGACCGGCGCGGTGATCAGTACGCCCGCCCGTCGCGCCTTCGCTGTCGCCGCGCGCCCCCATTCGGCGCGGGTCTCGGCGGCGAGGCGTGCCACCGGCGCCGCCGCCGGTGCGCCCGATTCGCCGGCCCGTTCCAGGAGCCGCGCCACCGCCTCGCCACCCGCTCCGGCTCCCGGCAGGGTGGCCAACTTGCGCCAGGCGTCCGCCGGTTCGGCGCCGAGCCGTACCTCCGCCGCGCCCCACGCGAGCCGCGCCCCGACCGGACCGTCCAGGGACTCGCCGACCGCCTGTGCGGCGGTGACGGGATCGGCGCCGGCCGCGATTCATGCCGCCAACAAGTCGGCCGCCAAAGGGAGTTCCCGGCCGACCAGGGCCGCATCCACCTCCCCGACGGGTATGGGCCGTCGCCGGTACCGCCACGCGCCGTACCCGGCAGCCGCCCCGACCAACGCCCCGGCCACCCCGCCGACCAGCACGAACCCGGCGCACATCACCCCGGCCACCGGCAGCCACCGCCGCACCGCCGCCGTCCGCCGATGTCGCCGGGCGACGATCCCCGCCTGCTCGACGCCCGCCCTCTCAACGGCGTTTCGGCCTCCCAGCACCCGCGCCACCCGACGCCGTACCCTCCTTTCCCGACGCCCCTCTGTCACCATCCGCACCAGGGACACCAAGGCGCCCGTCACGCACAGGGTCACCCCCAGCCTGTGGACAACTTCTCCGGCCAGTTCCGTACCGCTCATGTCCTCTCCGCTCCCCGGACGATCCGCAGCGCCCACCACAGACCGGCCCCCTCCAGCAGTCCGCCCACCGTCAGACACCCGAGTCCCGCCCCGGTGTGCAGCAGCACCCGCAGGGGCGCCGCGCCCAGCGCGCTGCCCAGCAGCAACCCCAGCACCGGCAGCCCCGCGAGCATCACGGCCGTCGAACGGGCTCCCGCCAACTGCGCCCGCATCTCCGCACGTTGATCGCGCTCCGCGCGCAGGGAGCCCTCCAGCCGCTCCAGTCCGCGCGCGAGCCCGGCGCCCCGGTCCACGGCGACCCGCCAGCAGGCCGCGAGTCCGGACAGCCCCTCCGCGCCGGGCTCCCGGGCCGCCACCCCGAGCGCTGTCGGCACATCCCCGCCGAACCGGCCGGCGGCGAGCACGCGCGCGTGGGCGTCCCCGAGCCCTCCGGTGTCCCGAGCGGCCGTGAACAGGGCCTGTACGGGCTGTCGTCCGGCCCGCACCTCGCCCGCGAGGACCCCGCACAGGGCGATCACCTCGTCCACCCGCCGCTCCCGTGCCCGCCGGCGCGCTCCCGCCCCCACCGCCCGCCGTACGACCGGCACTCCCGCGGCCCCGATCAGCAGGGGCACCACCGAGGCCCCCAGCGCCGCGACCACGAGCCCGACGGCCAGGCACCACCACTCACGCCCCACCCGCCTCCGGCGCCGCACCTGTCCGAACCACCAGGGCCCGGCCCTCCCGCCGAGTCCGCCCACCGCCGTCTTCCCGGTACCGAGCAACCCCCGCGCCCGCCGCACCGGCCGCCGGTCCCGCGCGCTCCCCAGCCAACCGGCCGCTCCGGCGCACACCATCGCCAGGCCGACCACCGCACCTACAGGGAGCACCCCGCTCGCCCCGGTCACCGCCCCGCCTCCCAGGCACCGCCGAGCAGCCCCCGCAGCCGGGCCCACCCGGGCCCGCGCACAAAGGCGTCCGGTCCCCAGCGCAGCGCCGGCGCGGTCACCACCAGGCCCGACGTGTCCCGCTCCAGTACATGGATCTCGGCGATACGCCGCCGGCCGGCCCGGTCCCGTACGAGATGGAGCACGACCGAGAGCGCCGCCGCCAACTGGCTGTGCAGGGCGGCCCGGTCCAGGCCCGCCGCCGTACCGAGTGCTTCCAGACGGGCCGGGACGTCCGCTGCGGCATTGGCGTGGACGGTGCCGCAGCCGCCCTCGTGGCCGGTGTTGAGCGCGGCCAGGAGGTGGACGACTTCCGGGCCTCTGACCTCGCCGACCACCAGCCGGTCGGGCCGCATCCGCAGGGCCTGGCGCACCAGGTCCTGGAGGGTGACCAGTCCGGCGCCCTCCTGGTTGGCGGGCCGGGCTTCGAGGCGTACGACATGGGGGTGGTCGGGGCGCAGTTCGGCCGAGTCCTCGGCGATCACGATCCGTTCGGCTGGGCCGACGAGTCCGAGCAGGGCGCTGAGGAGGGTGGTCTTGCCGGAGCCCGTACCGCCGCTGACGAGGTAGGAGAGGCGGGCGTCCAGCAGGGCCCGCAGGACGCGGTCGCCGCCGGGCGGTACCGTGCCCGCCGCGACCAGTTCGGCGAGCGTGAACGCCTTGGGCCGCGCGACCCGCAGCGACAGGCAGGTCGAGCCGACCGCGACGGGCGGCAGCACCGCGTGGAGCCGGGTGCCGTCCGGCAGACGGGCGTCGACCCAGGGACGGGCGTCGTCCAGACGGCGTCCGGCGACGGCGGCGAGGCGCTGGGCGAGCCTGCGTACCGCCGGGGCGTCCGGGAAGGTCACGGCGGTCAGCTCCAGGCCGCCGCCCCGGTCCACCCACACGCGATCGGGCGCGGACACCAGCACATCGGTCACGGAAGGGTCGGCGAGCAGGGGTTCCAGCGGCCCTGTGCCCACCAGCTCCGATCGCAGTTGCTGGGCCGTGCCCAGCACTTCGGCGTCCCCGAGGACCCTCCCCTGGGCGCGCAGCGCCTCCGCCACGCGCGCGGGGGTCGCCTCGCTGCCGTTCTCGGCGAGCCACTGCCGTACTCCGTCGAGGAGCCGCGTGCCCACCACGGCGGTCATGACGCACCGCCTTCGACGGGCATGTGCTCCCAGAAGGCGCCGCAGAACCGGGCGAGTGGTCCCCTGGCGTCGCCGCCCGGTGGCCGGCCGTCGTCCTGTGCGGTCAACAGGCCGCTCTCGACGGGTAGTTCTCCCGCGAGGGGCAGTCCGAGAAGCCGGGCGACCTCCTCGGCGTCGAGTCCGACCAGCCCCTCACGCGCCCCCGGGAGCCCTCCCGTACGGCCCGCCGTCGCGCCGCCCCGTGGACCGCCGACGACGGCCCGCAGGTCCGGCAGGACCATGCCCACGGCCGACGCCACGCGGCTCGCCGCCGCCACCGCGCGCAGTTCGGCGGGCACCACGAGCAGGCCCAGGTCGAGTTGGGCGAGGGCTTCGGCCGACCCCTCGTCCACCCGGCGCGGCAGGTCCACGACCACCACGCCACCGCGTCGGCGCGCCGCGGCCAGCACCGCTCGCATCGCCTGGGGCGGCACGGTGATCGAGTCACCGCGGTCCCAGCTCAGGACGCGCAGCGCGTGCAGTTGCGGGAGCGCCTCCTCCAGGGCGCCGCCGCCGACGCGGCCCCGGGACTCGGCGAAGGCGGGCCAGCGCAGTCCGTCGGCCGACTCACCGCCGAGCAGTACGTCGAGTCCGCCGCCCAGCGGGTCGGCGTCGACGAGCATCGTGCGGCGACCGGCGCGGGCCGAGGTGACGGCCAGGGCGCAGGCCAGGGTGGAGGCTCCGGCTCCGCCGCGTCCGCCGATGACGCCGACGGTGAAGGCGGGCCGCCCCACGCCTTCGGCGACATCGGCGATCCGGTCCACCAGCCACTGCTCGCCGTCGGGCAGCATGAGCACATGGTCGGCGCCGATCTCGACCGCGCGCCGCCAGACTCCGGGGTCGTCCTGGTCCCGTCCGACGAGGACGACTCCGCGCCGGCGGGTGGCTCCACGGACGCGTGGCGCCGCGTCGTCGCCCACCAGGACCAGGGGCGCCGCGTCCCAGCCCCCGCCGCGCTCCGGCACCCCGTGATGCACTTCGGGCCGGGCGCCCGCCGCCGCGCACAGCCGCAGCAGATCGTCGAGGAGCGGCGGATCCTCGGTGACGATCAGCGGGCCTCCCCGCTGTCCGTCGGTCGCCCGCGCCCGGTCATGTGTGATGGTTCCCGCCACGATCCAGCCCCCTATCTCGGTGCGCGTCTCACGGACTCCCGGTGAGTCCGCGAATCCCGAACCTGAAGTTCCGTTCGTTGGCGGCGCGATACGTATCGCCGTCAGAAACCGGCCATGCGAAGCACGCCAAACCGAACCGCGGATGAACTCCGTGAGCGAGATGCGCTGGAATCACCGTGCAGCGATCCCGGAAATCGTGTGGATCTTGGTCAATAACTGTGGACAACTCAGTGGTTGTGAATATCCCCGTCACCCATACCGGTGACATCAACACGACTTCCACAGAGCAGCGCAACCGTCACACACAGTGACGAGTCCGAAGAGGGGAGAGCCGGCCCGGATCGGGGCGCGAGAGGGTCCCGGTGATCACCGGAGAGAGGACGAAACGCGTCCGGACATGCGACGACCCCCGCCGGGGGGGAGAGCGGGGGTCGTCCCCACGGCCGACTCGGGGGGGGAGGAGTCGGACCGGGTTAGCACGGTCGCGAACGATCCGTGACTTCCATGGTGTACCCGAGAGCCTTCTCAGGCAAACCCACACGCCCGAGCTTACGCCGAATGGTGGGCGCCTATGCTCAGGCTCGTGGAAAACCACTCCTTGCCCCGCACAGCCGCCTTCTTCGACCTGGACAAGACGGTCATTGCGAAGTCGAGCACGCTCACCTTCAGCAAGTCGTTCTATCAAGGCGGCCTGATCAACCGCAGGGCCGTACTACGCACCGCCTACGCGCAGTTCGTCTTCCTCGCGGGAGGCGCCGACCACGACCAGATGGAGCGCATGCGCGAGTACCTCTCCGCGCTGTGCCGTGGGTGGAACGTGCGGCTGGTGAAGGAGATCGTCGCCGAGACCCTGCACGACCTCATCGACCCGATCATCTACGACGAGGCCGCCTCGCTCATCGAGGAGCACCACACCGCGGGCCGCGACGTCGTCATCGTGTCCACGTCGGGCGCCGAGGTCGTCGAACCCATCGGCGAGCTGCTCGGCGCGGACCGCACCGTCGCGACCCGCATGGTCGTCGGCGAGGACGGGTGCTTCACCGGAGAGGTGGAGTACTACGCGTACGGCCCCACCAAGGCCGAGGCGATCAAGGAACTGGCCGAGACCGAGGGGTACGACCTCGCACGCTGCTACGCGTACAGCGACTCGGTGACCGACCTGCCCATGCTCGGATCCGTCGGCCACCCGCACGCCGTCAACCCGGACCGTGCCCTGCGGCGCGAAGCCCTCGCGCGCGAGTGGCCGATTCTGGACTTCCACCGGCCCGTCCGGCTGAAGCAGCGGATCCCCTCGCTGTCGGTTCCGCCGCGCCCCGCCCTGGTGGCCGCCGCCGCGGTCGGCGCGGCAGCCGCCACGGCCGGGCTCGTCTGGTACGCGACCAGGCGCCGCGCCACCGCGAGCTGACACCTCGCGCGCACCGTGAGCCGACACCCCGCGCGTGAGGATGACGCCCCTTGCGGAACAGCATTCCCACCAGCCGCCGGATTTGCCCTTATTTGAACCTAAAAGTAAAGAAGTGCAGCCAGGGCTTCCGCTTCATTCGGGACAGGAGTACAAAGGAGTCAACGGCCCGCGAGACCAAGGACATCCGAGAGGATCACCTTCAACGCTAACCAAGGCCCCACGGACCGAGCATGAACACTGGGCACCCACGCGACGTCGACCCGTCGAATACGGGCCAGCCGCACCAGGTGACGGGCGAGAGTTTCCGGCCTGATGGGCATATATCGAGGACGCTTGGTAACCGGGTGAACATGCCAGCGGCGGTACGAGAATTCGTACCGCCGCAACCCTTTTGAGGGGAGTCAGGCCGCGCCCCGTTGCAGCGCCTCGCACACCGCCGTCGACTCCCGCGCGCCCAGTTCGATCGCGCGCCCGCAATGGGCGATCCACTCCGCCACACCCTCCGGCGTCCCCGACGCGTACGCCTCAAGGGCCGCCGCGTACGCCGCCCGGCCCTGTTCCGCGTGGCCCACCTCGGCGGGACACACCGCCTTCGGGTCCAGGCCGCTGCCGATCAGCACGATGCGCTCCGCCGCGCGCGCGACGAGGCCGTTGTACGTGCCGAACGGGCGCAGCGCCAGCAGCTCCCCGTGCACCACGGCCGCCGTCACGAGAGCCGGCGCCGAACCGCCCGCGACGACCAGCCGGGCCAGGCCGTCCAACCGGCCCGCGACCTCGTCCGCGTCCGGCAGCGCCAGCTCGACCAACGGCTCGTCCACCGGCTCCCCCGCCTGCCGGGGGCGACCCACGCGCGCGTGCTGGTCGGCAGCCGCCACCAGATGCAGCCGGGCCAGGACCCGCAGCGGCGACTGCCGCCAGATGGACAGGAGTTGCCCCGACTCGGCAGTCAGCCGCAGGGCCGCGCCTACCGTGCGCGCCTCGTCGTCACCGCTGAAGTCGCCGCGCCGCCGCACCTCTTCGAGCGCCCAGTCGGCGCCGGACAGGGCGGCGGAGCCACGGGCGCCACGCAGGGCCGCCTCGGAGGTGATCTCGTTGCTGCGGCGCCGCATGATGCGGTGGCCGTAGACCCGGTCCACGGCCTTGCGTACCGCGGCCACGGAATCAGCCACTCCGGGAAGCGACCCGAGAGCGGCGAGCGGATCCGCGGTCGCACCTGACGTACTCATGGGTACGACCCTACGCACCCCGGGGCGCCGCCCCACGAAGGAGTGGTCTTCTTCACGTCGCGGTCCGGTGAGGCGGGGTGCGGCCACTATCGTTACTGAACATGAAAATTGCTTTCGTCGGGAAGGGTGGCAGCGGCAAGACCACCCTGTCCTCGCTCTTCGTGCGCCACCTCGCCTCGACCGGCTCCCCCGTGATCGCCGTCGACGCCGACATCAACCAGCACCTCGGCCCCGCACTCGGCCTCGACGACGCGACGGCGGACGCGCTGCCCGCGCTCGGCGAGCGGCTTCCCCTCATCAAGGACTACCTGCGCGGCTCGAACCCGCGCATCCCGTCGGCCGACACGATGATCAAGACCACACCGCCCGGCAAGGGCTCACGGCTGCTGCGCATCCGCGAGGAGAACCCGGTCTACGACGCCTGCGCCCGCACCGTGGAACTCGACGGCGCCGCCGTGCGTTTGATGGTCACAGGGCCTTTCACGGAGTCGGACCTCGGCGTCTCCTGCTACCACTCCAAGACCGGTGCCGTGGAGTTGTGCCTCAACCATCTGGTCGACGGCCGCGACGAGTACGTGGTGGTCGACATGACGGCGGGCTCCGACTCCTTCGCGTCCGGCATGTTCACCCGTTTCGACATGACCTTCCTGGTGGCCGAGCCGACCCGCAAGGGCGTCTCCGTCTACCGCCAGTACAGGGAGTACGCACGGGACTTCGGAGTAGCCCTGAAAGTCGTCGGCAACAAGGTGCAGGGCCAGGACGACCTTGACTTCCTGCGCGCGGAGGTGGGGGACGACCTACTGGTCACCGTCGGGCACTCGGACTGGGTGCGCGCCATGGAGAAGGGCCGCCCGCCCCGCTTCGACCTCCTGGAGGACGACAACCACCAGTCCCTGCGCACGCTGAGGGCCGCCGCCGACGCCGCGTACGGAGACCGGGACTGGGACCGCTACACCCGCCAGATGGTCGAGTTCCACCTGAAGAACGCACGCGCGTGGGGCAACGAGAGGACGGGGGCCGACCTGGCGGCCCAGGTCGACCCCGCCTTCGTCCTGCGGGAACGGACCACCGAGGTCGGCACACCGCAGCCGGCCTGAGACCCCCGCGTCCGTCCCTGTCGGCCGGCCGGAGTGGTCAGCGTGCTCCGGCCGGCCGGGCGGTCATCGCTGGGCCGGGGCTCCCGGTACGCCCTTGGGCGCCGGTGCGGGCTTGCCCGCGAGGAAGGCCGGCCAGCCCTCCTTGGGGGCCTTCCCCACGCCGAGGCCGCGCAGCTTGTCGAGGGTGGCCGGGTCCTGGGCGTCCAGCCAGTCGGCAAGCTGACGGAAGGACACACAGCGCACGTCCTTCTTGGTGCAGACCGTTTCGATGGTCTCCTCGATGGCACGCATATAGGTGCCGCCGTTCCAGGACTCGAAGTGGTTGCCGATCATCAGCGGCGCGCGGTTGCCGTCGTAGGCGCGGTCGAAGCCCTGGAGAAGCCCGTCACGCATCTGGTCGCCCCAGTACTCGCGCATGTCCGGGTCGCCCTGGGTGGTGGTGCCCGACTGGTTGACCATGAAGTTGTAGTCCATGGTCAGCGTCTCGAAGCCGCGCCCGGGGACGGGGACGAGCTGCATCGACAGGTCCCAGAGGCCGTCCTTCTTCTTGGGCCACACCTGGTCGTTGACGCCGCTGGTGTCATAGCGCCAGCCGAGTTCCCGCGCGGCCTGCATGAAGTTCTTCTGCCCTTCCAGGCAGGGCGTGCGGGCGCCGATGAGTTCCTTGTCGTAGTCGAAAGGAAGCGGCTTGGCGTCCTTCATCCCGGCATTGGTCTTCCACGACTTCACGAAGGACTTCGCCTGGGCGATCTCGTTCTTCCAGTCGGCGACGGACCATTCGCCGACGCCGGTGCCCTTGCCGCAGAAATGGCCGTTGAAGTGGGTGCCGACCTCGTTGCCTTCGAGCCAGGCGCCGCGGAGCTGGTCCACGGTGTCCTTGATGCCCTGGGAATCACCGAAACCGATGTCCGAGCTGCCCGTGTTGTGCTTGGGCGGATCGTAGAGTTCGCGCTTGTCCTCGGGCAGGAGATACACACCGCTGAGGAAGTACGTCATGGTGGCGTTGTTCGCCTTGGCGACCTTACGGAAATGGGAGAACAGCTTCTGGCTGTCCTCGCCCGCCCCGTCCCAGGAGAACACCACGAACTGAGGCGGCTTCTGGCCCGGTTTCAGCCGCTCCGGTCTCGGCAGATGCGGCTGGAGACCGGTGTACGCGGTGGAGCCGTCACCAATCAGCCGTACCGCATTCTTGGGTGCCGCTGCCTGTGCGCCCTTCTTTCCATGAGCGCCTTCCTCGGCGCCGTCGGTCGAGCAGCCGGAGAGTGCCACGGCGCAGGCCGCGGCCACCGTGATGCCCGCGGCGATCCTCTGGGTGGCGGCCATCCGCCCACCTTCTTCCTTCGAGTAAGGGCCGGGCCGCGCATCGGAACGGCTTTCCGACTCGGGCCCGGGTTCGGGACAAGGCGCCGCCAAGGTCGCACGGGATCGCTATTGAATTTGTATGACAAGCCGATCAAATGAAGCGTTCACTCGCCAGAGGGATTACTTGGGCCATTTGATGCAAATGTTCGGCTATCTTCTTTACTCTGGATTACGATCCATTTACCGAACTTTGAGATATCCCGCCACTGCAACGCCGTGACCCACGGCCGCGAGCCGCCCCCGCCATCGACGGGGACCCCTTGTTCCGCGACCGCGCTGCCCCGGAGGAGACGGGAAACATGTCAGCTTGCGTCCCCACACGCGTCCACACCGCATCTCGTACAGAGCGCGACCACCAACCCCACAGCCCACCGCGGCCCCCCAGATTCCGGGGCATGGGCGCCGACCTCTCCGCGTCCGTCGCCGTGTTCCTGATCGCGCTGCCGCTCTCACTCGGCATCGCCCTGGCCACCGGAGCCCCCCTCCAGGCCGGACTCGTCGCCGCCGCCGCGGGCGGCCTCATCGCCGGACGGCTCGGCGGCTCCCCTCTCCAGGTGAGCGGCCCCGCCGCCGGACTCACCGTCGTCACCGCCGAACTCATCCAGCAGTACGGATGGCGCGTGACCTGCGGCGTCACCGTCCTCGCCGGGCTCGCCCAGATCGGACTCGGCTGCCTGCGGGTGGCCCGCTCCGCACTCGCCGTGAGCCCCGCCATCGTGCACGGCATGCTCGCCGGCATCGGCGTCACCATCGCCGTCGCCCAACTGCACATCGTGCTCGGCGGCACCCCGCAGAGCGCCGTCCTCGAAAACCTCCGCGCACTGCCCGCCCAGCTGGCGGACGTGCACCCCGGCGCCGTGTCGATGAGCATCCTCACCCTCGCCCTGCTCTTCGCCTGGCCGAGGATCCCCGAGCCCGCCCGGCGCCTCACCCGCCGGGTGCCCGCCGCCCTGATCGCCGTCGCCGGAGCCACCCTCACCGCGTCCCTCGCCGGGCTGACCCTGCCCAAGGTGGACCTGCCGTCCTGGCGCAGCCACGCGCTCGCCGGGCTGCCCGAAGGACCCGTCCTCGGCATCGCGGCGGCCGTCCTCACCATCACACTGGTGTGCAGCGTGCAGTCCCTGCTGGGGGCCGTCGCCGTCGACAAGCTCACCGCCGGCCGCTCCGACCCGCGACGACGCGTCGCCCGCTCCGACCTCGACCGCGAACTGCTCGGCCAGGGCGCGGCCAACATCGTCTCCGGCACCCTCGGCGGACTGCCCGTGGCCGGCGTCGCCGTCCGCAGTTCGGCAAATGTGCAATCCGGAGCCGTGAGCCGGAACTCCACGATGCTGCACGGCGTTTGGGTAGTAGTGGCCGCACTGCTGATGGTGCCGCTTCTGGAGCTGATCCCCCTCGCTTCCCTCGCCGCCCTGGTGATGGCGGTCGGCATCCAGATGGTGTCCCTGAACCACATCCGTACGGTCACACGCCACCGCGAAGTGCTGGTCTACGCGGTGACGATCCTCGCCGTCGTCTTCCTCGGTGTCCTGGAAGGCGTGGCACTGGGCGTCGCGGTCGCCGTCGGCGTCGCCCTCCACCGGCTCGCGCGTACCCGGATCACGCACGAGCGGGACGCGCGAGGAGTACACCATGTGCGGGTGCGCGGGCAGTTGACGTTCCTCGCCGTGCCACGGCTCAGCAGGGCACTGCACCAGGTGCCCGCCGGGTCGGACACGGTCGTGGAGCTGGACGGCTCGTTCATGGACCACGCGGCGTACGAGTCGTTGCAGGACTGGCAACTCGCACACCGCGCGCACGGCGGGAGCGTGGAAGTCGCCGGACGTGCGGGGCGGCGGATCGCGGAGCCCGCGAGTACCTCGCACACGTGCTGCCGGCCCTGGACACCATGGCGCAACCACCACTGCGACCGGCCGCAGACGACGGCGCCACGGGCCGACGGTCGGCAGCAGCCGAGCGGGCATCAACTGGCCAGTGGGATCAGTGCGTTCCAGCGGAACACCGCGCCGCTGGTCCGTGGCGAGCTGGCCCGGCTCGCCCGGGAGGGACAGCGGCCGGCACAGCTGTTCCTCACCTGCGCCGATTCGCGACTGGTCACCTCGATGATCACATCCAGTGGTCCCGGTGATCTGTTCGTGGTGCGCAACGTCGGCAATCTCGTGCCACGGCCCGGCGCGGAGAGCGGCGACGACTCGGTGGCCGCGGCGATCGAGTATGCGGTGGATGTGCTCAAGGTGCGGTCCATCACCGTGTGCGGGCACTCCGGGTGCGGGGCGATGCAGGCGCTGTTGAGTACGCCGCCGGGTGGCGCCCAGACACCGTTGAAGCGGTGGCTTCGGCACGGGGCGCCGAGCCTGGAGCGGATGAAGGCGACCGAGGGACCATGGGCGCGGCTCGCCGGCCGGCCGGCCGCCGACGCCGTCGAGCAGCTGTGCCTCACCAATGTGGTGCAGCAGTTGGAGCACCTACGGCAGCACGAGGCCGTGGCACGGCGGCTCGCGGAGGGCGCGCTCGAACTGCAGGGGATGTACTTCCACGTCGGCGAGGCCCAGGCGTACTTGCTGGCGAACGGGGAGGAAGTGTTCGCGAAGGTGGCGGGCGACGTGGCGGGCGACGTGGCGGGCGACGTGGCGGTCAAGGGCTGAGGGGGAGGGTGGGGCGGGGGGAGGGGGAGGGGGGAGGCCCCCCACCCACGCCACCCTTCACCCTTCACCCCTCGCCCCTCACCCTTCACCCACCCGGACGCCGTTCCGCGGTTCGCGGGGAGTTGCTCCGTGAGAATCTGTCGTTCTCGGATTCCCCGGGGCTTCGGGGATTCCGGGGGCCCGGGGGCGTCGGGGAGATTCGGTCCGTCTCACAGGTCTAAACCAATTGTCGGCCAGCCCTTGTCACCGGGGGCCGGTTCTGATGAGCTGTGCCGCGGACACAACGGACACCCTGGGAAAGGGAGATGTCGTGAGCAACGAAAGCCTGGCCAACCTGCTCAAAGAGGAGCGCAGGTTCGCGCCGCCCGCCGACCTGGCCGCGAACGCCAATGTCACGGCGGAGGCGTATGAAAGGGCCAAGGCTGACAGGCTCGGCTTCTGGGCCGAGCAGGCCCGCCGGCTGACCTGGGCCACCGAGCCGACCGAGACACTGGACTGGTCCAACCCGCCGTTCGCGAAGTGGTTCGCGGACGGCAAGCTGAATGTCGCGTACAACTGCGTGGACCGGCATGTGGAGGCCGGGCACGGCGATCGGGTCGCGATCCACTTCGAGGGCGAGCCGGGCGACAGCCGGACCGTCACCTACGCCCAGCTCAAGGACGAGGTGTCGAAGGCCGCCAACGCCCTGACCGAGCTGGGTATCGGCAAGGGTGACCGGGTCGCGGTCTATCTGCCGATGATCCCCGAGGCCGTCGTCGCGATGCTCGCGTGCGCACGGATCGGGGCCGCGCACTCCGTGGTGTTCGGCGGGTTCTCGGCCGACGCGATCGCCGCCCGGATCACGGACGCCGACGCCAAGCTGGTCATCACCGCCGACGGCGGGTACCGGCGGGGCAAGCCCTCCGCGCTCAAGCCGGCCGTGGACGACGCGGTCGGCCGGGTCGACGGCGTCGAGAAGGTCGTCGTCGTGCGGCGCACCGGGCAGGACGTGGCGTGGGACGACAGCCGCGACCTGTGGTGGCACGAGATCACCGAGCGGCAGTCGGCCGAGCACACGCCCGAGGCGTTCGAGGCCGAGCACCCGCTGTTCATCCTCTACACGTCCGGTACGACAGGGAAGCCCAAGGGCATCCTGCACACCTCCGGCGGGTACCTCACGCAGGCCGCGTACACGCACCACGCCGTCTTCGACCTCAAGCCGGAGACCGACGTCTACTGGTGCACCGCCGACATCGGCTGGGTCACCGGCCACTCGTACATCACGTACGGGCCGCTGGCGAACGGCGCGACGCAGGTCATGTACGAGGGCACGCCCGACACGCCCCACCAGGGCCGGTTCTGGGAGATCGTGCAGAAGTACGGGGTCACGATCCTGTACACGGCGCCGACGGCGATCCGTACGTTCATGAAGTGGGGCGACGACATCCCCGCGAAGTTCGACCTCAGCAGTCTGCGCGTCCTCGGTTCGGTCGGTGAGCCGATCAACCCCGAGGCGTGGATGTGGTACCGCAAGCACATCGGCGGTGACCGCTGTCCGATCGTCGACACCTGGTGGCAGACCGAGACCGGCGCGATGATGATCTCGCCGCTGCCGGGCGTCACCGAGACCAAGCCGGGCTCGGCGCAGCGCGCGCTGCCCGGGATCTCGGCGACGGTCGTGGACGACGAGGCGGTCGAGGTGCCGAACGGTGGCGGTGGTTATCTGGTGCTCACCGAGCCGTGGCCGTCGATGCTGCGCACCATTTGGGGCGACGACCAGCGGTTCCTGGACACGTACTGGTCGCGGTTCGAGGGCAAGTACTTCGCCGGGGACGGTGCCAAGAAGGACGAGGACGGCGACATCTGGCTGCTCGGCCGGGTGGACGACGTGATGCTCGTGTCCGGGCACAACATCTCCACCACCGAGGTCGAGTCGGCGCTCGTGTCGCATCCGGCGGTCGCCGAGGCGGCGGTCGTCGGCGCGAAGGACGACACCACCGGGCAGGCGATCGTCGCGTTCGTCATCCTGCGCGGTACCGCGTCGGCCGATGACGCGAACCTCGTCGGCGACCTGCGTAACCACGTCGGCACCACGCTCGGCCCGATCGCCAAGCCGAAGCGGGTGCTGCCGGTGGCGGAGCTGCCGAAGACCCGTTCGGGGAAGATCATGCGGCGGCTGCTGCGGGATGTCGCCGAGAACCGGGCGCTCGGAGACGTCACGACGCTCACCGACTCGTCCGTGATGGATCTGATCCAGTCCAAGCTGCCAGCCGCGCCGAGCGAGGACTGACGCCACCTCGGGCCAACTTCCGGGTCCGACTCCGGCCGCCATAGGTCAGATCAGGGGCGCCCGGCGCATGCGAGCGTACGTCTCGCGCGCCGGGCGCCCCTTTTCTCCGTAAAGTGAAGATCGCCCGGTACTCCCCTCCGGGCCCCCGGAGCACCGCACGATCCACCCGGTAGGGTGTAAGTCGCGTCAAGGTCACGTCAAGAAACGTGGGAAGGGGCCACTCGGTCCCGGGCCTTCGGCGCCGCGGAACCCTAGGTGCGCCGGGAAGTCTGGTCGGCAACGCAGTCGAACGACCCTCGTTGCCGAACACGACCTGGAGGTCCGCACCCGTGGCCGCGCCCAAGACCCCGATCCAGGAACCCCCCACACCCCCCACGCCCCGCAAGGCGTTCGGGCGGCTCTCGCTCCCCGAGCGGAACTTCGTAGCCGAGGCCCTGCGCACCGAGACCGTCGGCGGTGTGCTGCTCCTGATCGCCGCCATCGCCGCGCTGATCTGGGCGAACACCCCCCTGAGCGACAGCTACGCGTCGGTACGGAACTTCCACATCGGCCCCTCCGCGCTCGGTCTCGATCTGTCGATCCAGCACTGGGCGGCCGACGGGCTCCTCGCCGTGTTCTTCTTCGTCGCGGGCATCGAACTCAAGCGTGAGCTGGTCGCCGGTGACCTCCGCGACCCGAAGGCGGCCGTACTGCCCGTCGTCGCGGCGCTCTGCGGTATGGCCGCGCCCGCGCTCGTGTACTTCCTGGTCAACATCAGCGGCGGCGGCTCCCTGCACGGCTGGGCCGTGCCGACCGCCACGGACATCGCCTTCGCGCTGGCCGTCCTCGCCGTCATCGGCACCTCGCTGCCGTCCGCGCTGCGCGCCTTCCTGCTCACGCTCGCCGTCGTGGACGACCTCTTCGCGATCCTGATCATCGCGATCTTCTTCACGAGCAGCCTGAACTTCGCGGCGCTCGGCGGCGCCGTCGTCGGCCTCGCGCTCTTCTGGGTGCTGCTGCGCAAGGACGTACGGGGCTGGTATGTGTACGTGCCACTCGCCCTGGTGATCTGGGGGCTGATGTACAACAGCGGCATCCACGCCACCATCGCCGGGGTCGCGATGGGTCTGATGATGCGCTGCACCCGTGAGGAAGGCGAGGAGCACTCGCAGGGCGAGCATGTCGAACACCTCGTACGCCCGCTGTCGGCGGGGCTCGCGGTGCCGCTGTTCGCCCTGTTCAGCGCGGGTGTGGCGGTGTCGGGGCCGGCGCTGGCGGAGGTGTTCACGCAGCCCGAGACGCTCGGTGTCGTGCTCGGTCTCGTGGTCGGCAAGGCGGTCGGTATCTTCGGCGGGACCTGGCTCACCGCCCGGTTCACGCGGGCGTCGCTGTCCGACGATCTGGCCTGGCCCGATGTGTTCGCGGTCGCGTCGCTCGCCGGGATCGGCTTCACGGTGTCGCTGCTGATCGGGGAACTCGCGTTCGCCGACGACCCGGCGCTGACGTCGGAGGTCAAGGCGGCCGTGCTCACGGGTTCGCTGATCGCGGCCGTGCTGTCGGCGGTCCTGCTGAAGGTCAGGAACGCCAAGTACCGTGCGATGGTCGCCGACGAGGACCGCGACGACGACCTCGACGGCATCCCCGACATCTACGAGCAGGACAACCCGGCGTACCACCTGCGGATGGCCGAGATCTACGAGCGGAAGGCCGCCGAACACCGCAGGCTCGCGGACGTGACCGCCGGGGAAGGCGCCGGGCGGGGCGCCGGGGAGGGCCGCGGGGACGAGGGCCGGGACGGTGGCGGGGCGGGCAGTCGCGGCGACCATCCGGCATGATCTGACACCAAAGCGTCATCCACGGCGTCCTTACGTACGGCAGAGTCGGCGGACAGCACCGGCGAACAGAGCGAGGGAGCGGCCGTGGAGTCAGCGATCCGCGGCAGAAAGAGGGAGAACGCGATGAGCGCACCCGACGCCCCCGTCGGCGCCGACCAGAGCATCGGCAAGCTGGTGGCCTCGGCGGCCGGTGAGATGTCGGCACTGGTGCACGACGAGATCGCCCTGGCCAAGGCCCAGTTGCGGCAGGACGTCAAACGCGGTGCGGTCGGCGGCGGGGTCCTGGCGGCGGCCGGTGCCGTGCTGATCTTCTCGCTGCCGATGCTGAGCTTCGCACTGGCGTACGGGATCAACTCCTGGAGCGGCTGGCACCTCTCGTGGTGTTTCTTGCTGTCCTTCCTCGCGAGTCTCGTGGTGGCCGGGCTCTTCGCGCTGGTCGGGGTGTACTTCCTGAAGAAGGCGAAGAAGGGGCAGGGTCCGCAGAAGGCGGTCGCGTCGGCGAAGGAGACCGCCGCGCTCCTGCAGAACGCGAAGCCGCACCCCCGTGAGGTGACGGCGGGCGATGACGTCCTGGAGCGGCCCGCGCTTGTGGCACGCTCGACGTCATGACAGACCCCGCCCCCCATTCGGCGCAACCCATGTCGCCCGTACGGATAGATGGTCCCTGGACGCATCGCGACGTGGCCGCCAATGGTGCCCGCTTCCATATCGCGGAGATGGGTGACGGGCCGCTGGTGCTGCTGCTGCACGGCTTTCCGGAGTTCTGGTGGTCCTGGCGCCATCAACTGGTGGCGCTCGCCGACGCCGGGTTCCGTGCGGTCGCGATGGACCTGCGCGGGGTCGGCGGCAGCGACCGCACCCCGCGCGGCTACGATCCGGCGAACCTCGCGCTCGACATCACCGGTGTCGTACGGTCGCTCGGCGAGCCGGACGCGGCGCTGGTCGGGCACGACCTGGGCGGCTATCTGGCGTGGACGGCGGCCGTGATGCGGCCCAAGCTGGTGCGCCGGCTCGTCGTGTCGTCGATGCCGCATCCGCGGCGCTGGCGGTCGGCGATGTTGTCGGACTTCAAACAGACCGCCGCGGGCTCTTACATCTGGGGGTTCCAGCGGCCGTGGCTGCCGGAGCGTCAGCTCGTCGCGGACGACGGGGCGATGGTCGGCCGGCTGATCCGGGACTGGTCGGGCCCCCGTCTCACCGAGTTCCCCGACGACGCGGTGGTCGACACGTACCGGCGCGCGATGTGCATCCCCTCGACGGCGCACTGCGCGATCGAGCCGTACCGGTGGATGATCCGGTCGATGCTGCGGCCCGACGGTATCCAGTTCAACCGGCGGATGAAGCGGCCGGTGCGGGTGCCCACGCTGCATCTGCACGGCTCGCTCGACCCGGTGACGCGGACGCGCAGCGCGGCGGGCTCCGGCGAGTACGTCGAAGCGCCCTATCGCTGGCGGCTGTTCGACGGGCTCGGGCACTTTCCGCACGAGGAGGACCCGGTGGCCTTCTCGACCGAGTTGGTGAACTGGCTGAAGGACCCCGAGCCGGACCGGTGAGCCGGCCGGTGGCGCAGTGGTCGCGCAGTGGTCGGCGGCGCGGTGGCCGGTGGCGCGTGTTTCCGGCCATGGGGCGCCCGCGATTCCGAGCCATGGGAACGCCTGTCCGGCGAACAGCCATTTGCCCCGCGCATAGGCCAATTGGGGGGCGTGGGGGCGGTTACCGACCTTGAGGCACGGGCAGACGTCGGGGTATGGGCTGGACGCACGACTACAGTGACGCAGCACGCAACCGCCGCTCGGCCTCCGCGCTGACCGCCCGTCAACAGGGCGGTCCGGGGGATCGGGGCGATACGCACACCGCGCAGGCCATCGGGATCCCGCGCATCCTGCGCAGAAGGGCCCGCTGGGTGTCCGCGCGGCTGCGGCACACCCGGGGCTGAGCCCGGGGCGGCGCCGAACCCTTTTTCACGGCGGGGCGCATCCCTGAGCCTTACAAGGCGCATCCCTGGCTGTCGACCTGCTGGTTGGCGGTGCGGCCCGCCTCGATGTCCTGACGCACCTCGTCGGCGGTGAGCGCGTACCCCGTCTGGGGGTCGTCCAGGGACTTCGCGAACACCACCCCGTACACCTTGCCGTCCGGGGTGAGCAGCGGGCCGCCGGAGTTGCCCTGGCGCACGGTCGCGTACAGCGAGTACACGTCGCGGCGGACGGTGCCGCGGTGGTAGATGTCGGGGCCGTTGGCGGTGATCCGGCCGCGTACGCGCGCGGGGCGGACGTCGTACGAGCCGTTCTCCGGGAAGCCCGCGACGATGGCGCTGTTGCCGCTGTCCGCGTCGCCCGACGTGAACTGGAGCGCGGGCGCGCGCAGGTTCGGTACGTCGAGTACGGCGATGTCGCGCTGCCAGTCGTAGAGGACGACCTTGGCGTCGTACAGCCTGCCTTCGCCGCCGATCTGGACGGTGGGCTCGTCGACGCCGCCGACCACGTGCGCGTTGGTCATGACGCGGCGGTCCGAGAAGACGAAGCCGGTGCCTTCCAGGACCTTGCCGCAGCTCTGGGCGGTGCCGACGACCTTGACGATGGACCGCTTGGCGTTGGCGGCGACGGCGCTGTTGGCGAGGGCCGGGTCCGGGGGCTGGACGTCCTTGATCGGTTCGTTCGCGAAGGGGCTGAAGACCTGCGGGAAGCCGTTCTGCGCGAGGACCGACGAGAAGTCCGCGAACCAGGTGTCGGCCTGCGAGGGCAGTACGCGGGAGACTCCGAGGAGCACCTTCGAGCTGCGGACCTCCTTGCCGAGCGTCGGCAGGGTGGTGCCCGCGAGGGCGGAGCCGATCAGCCAGGCGACGAGGAGCATCGCGACGACGTTGACCAGGGCGCCGCCCGTGGCGTCCAGGGCTCTCGCCGGGGACCAGGTGATGTGCCGGCGCAGCCGGTTGCCGAGGTGGGTGGTGAACGCCTGTCCGACGGAGGCGCAGACGATGACGGCGACGACGGCGATGACGGCGGCGGTCGTGGAGACCTGGGCGTCGTCGGTGACGGCTCCCCAGATCACCGGCAGCAGATAGACGGCGACGAGTCCGCCGCCGAGGAAGCCGATGACCGACAGGATGCCGACGACGAAACCTTGGCGGTAGCCGACAATCGCGAACCAGACGGCGGCGACCAGCAGCAGGATGTCCAGCACATTCACCGTTTCAAGCCTCGCCTTACCTCGCCGCCTGCGGCTGCCCAAGTCCGGCCGGGGGTCCGGGGGGTCCCGCGGATTTCCAGCACGGTCGCCCACCTTGTCATGAGCGCCAGTCCAGTGGGACCTGCTTGGTGCGGTCCCAGGGGCGCTCCCAGCCCGCGTAGTGCAGGATGCGGTCGATCACTCCGGCGGTAAAACCCCAGACCAGAGCCGATTCGACGAGGAATGCGGGGCCTTCGTGGCCTCGCGGATGGACGGCTGTGGCGCGCTTCTCGGGATCCGTGAGATCCGCCACGGGCACGGTGAAGACGCGGGCGGTCTCGGCGGGGTCGACCACGCCGACCGGGGTCGGGTCGCGCCACCAGCCGAGGACGGGGGTCACGACGAAGGCGCTCACCGGGATGTACAGCTTGGGCAGCACGCCGAAGAGCTGGACCCCGGCCGGGTCGAGCCCTGTCTCCTCGCGGGCCTCGCGCAGCGCGGCGCGCAGGGGGCCCTCGCCGCCCGGATCGCCGTCCTCCGGGTCGAGGGAGCCGCCGGGGAAGGAGGGCTGCCCGGCGTGCTCTCTGAGGGAACTCGCGCGCTCCATGAGCAGCAGCTCGGGGCCTCGGGGGCCTTCGCCGAAGAGGATCAGTACGGCGGACTGGCGGCCCGCGCCGTCCTCGGGGGGCAGGAAGCGGCTGAGCTGGTCCGGCTCGACGGTCTCGGCGGCGCGCGCCACCGGGGCCAGCCAGGTGGGCAGCCCGGCGGTGGTCACGGGTACGGGGTCCGTGCCGATGCCGTTACCTGTCCCGCTGCCGATGCCGTTGCCCGACCCGGTTCCGGTGCCGTGGTGGATATGGCCGCTCGTGTGCCTCATCGGCACCCCCGTCCTTCTGAGCGCAATGCCCGCGCTGAGCACAACGCCCGCGGGGTCGCGGATCGTTCCGCGCGTGCCGTCATCCGGCGTTTCCCGCCGCGGGCGGCGCGCCCAGCGGGGGTGCGGGGAGGCCGCCGGCGTCGAGGTAGGACTGCGGGGGCTTGAGGCGCTGGCCCGGGTATCCGCCCTTCTCGTACTTCAGCAGCTTCCTGGCCTTCTCCGGGTCGGTCTCGCCCTCTCCGTACGCCGGGCAGAGCGGGGCGATCGGGCAGGCGCCGCAGGCGGGCTTGCGGGCGTGGCAGATGCGGCGGCCGTGGAAGATCACGCGGTGCGACAGCATCGTCCACTCGCTCTTCGGGAACAGCTCGCCGACGGCTGCCTCGACCTTCTCCGGGTCGGTCTCCTCGGTCCACTTCCAGCGCCGGACGAGGCGCCCGAAGTGGGTGTCCACGGTGATTCCGGGGTGTCCGAACGCGTTGCCGAGTACGACGAACGCCGTCTTGCGGCCGACGCCCGGGAGCTTGACCAGGTCCTTCACGGTGTCGGGGACCTCACCGCCGAAGTCGTCGCGCAGCGCGGTCGCCAGGCCCATGATCGATTTGGTCTTGGCGCGGAAGAAGCCGGTGGGCCTGATCAGCTCCTCGACGGCGGTCGGGTCGGCGGCGGCCAGGTCCTCCGGGGCCGGATACGCGGCGAAGAGCGCGGGCGTGGTCTGGTTGACCCTCAGATCGGTGGTCTGCGCGGACAGCACGGTGGCGACGAGGAGCTGGAACGGGTTCTCGAAGTCCAGCTCGGGGTGGGCGTACGGGTAGACCTCGGCCAGCTCGCGGTTGATGCGCCGGGCGCGGCGGACGAGGGCGGCTCTGCTCTCGGGCTTGGCGGCCGTCTTCTTGGCGGCGGTCTTCTTGGGGGCGGTCTTCTTGGCGGGGGCCGCCTTTGTCGCCGACTTCTTGGCGGGGGTCGCCTTTGTCGCCGTCTTCTTCGCGGGTGCCGCTTTTGCTGCCGTTTTCCTGGCGGGAGCCTTCTTGGCCGGGGTCTTCTCGGCCGCCGTCCTCTCGGTCTCCGTCTTCTCGGTCTCCGACACGGTCGTCCTCTTCGTACTCGCCGGGGGATTTGCCACATTTGTGGGGGCCGCCGCAGCCTGTTCGCCCACAGCGGAATTACGTCGTACCACCACCCGCCCAGCCCCCTTGGCCTGTGCTCTCACCGTGATTTGGACACCCGGCCAGCCTAAAGCCCGGCACTGACATGCGCCCCGGACCTCGAAGATCAGCCCCCAATTGGCCCCCTCCCGCACAGCATGGGACGCACGTGCGGCAGACTTGTGACTGATCACACTGTTTGGACCGTCCGGCAAGATGGGGAGCACGGTCCCCTGAGCAGGTCGACAAGGAGAGTACTCGTGGACGACGTTCTGCGGCGCGCCCCGCTCTTCGCGGCGCTCGATGACGAGCAGGCCGCGGAACTCCGCGCCTCCATGAGTGAGGTGACCCTCGCACGCGGAGACGCGCTGTTCCACGAGGGTGACCCCGGCGACCGCCTGTACGTGGTCACCGAGGGCAAGGTGAAGCTGCACCGGACATCCCCGGACGGCCGGGAGAACATGCTGGCGGTGCTCGGCCCCGGCGAACTGATCGGCGAACTGTCGCTGTTCGACCCGGGCCCGCGTACGGCGACGGCCAGCGCGCTGACCGAGGTGAAGCTGCTCGGCCTCGGCCACGGCGACCTCCAGCCCTGGCTGAACGCCCGCCCGGAGGTGGCAGCCGCCCTGCTGCGCGCGGTCGCCCGGCGGCTGCGCAAGACCAACGACCAGATGTCCGACCTGGTCTTCTCGGACGTTCCCGGCCGGGTCGCCCGTGCGCTCCTCGACCTCTCCCGCCGCTTCGGCGTGCAGTCGGAGGAGGGCATCCACGTGGTGCACGACCTGACGCAGGAGGAGCTGGCCCAGCTGGTCGGCGCGTCCCGCGAGACGGTCAACAAGGCGCTCGCGGACTTCGCGGGCCGTGGCTGGCTGCGCCTGGAGGCCCGCGCGGTGATCCTCCTCGACGTCGAGCGTCTGGCGAAGCGCTCCCGCTGACACCCGGCAGGGCAGGGCGGCGGGGGCGGTCTAGATGAGGCCGTGCTCGCCGAGGTACTCCAGTTGGGCCCGTACGGACCATTCCGCCGCGGGCCACAGGGAGCGGTCCACATCCGCGTACACATGCGCGACGATCTCCTGGGCCGTGCCGTAGCCGTTCTCGACGGCCGTCTCCACCTGGGCCAGGCGGTGTGCGCGGTGCGCGAGGTAGAACTCGACGGCGCCCTGTGCGTCGTCCAGTACCGGCCCGTGGCCCGGCAGCACCGTGTGGACGCCGTCGTCGACCGTGAGGGAGCGGAGGCGGCGCAGCGAGTCCAGGTAGTCGCCGAGGCGGCCGTCGGGGTGCGCGACCACCGTCGTACCGCGGCCGAGGATCGTGTCGCCCGTCAGGACGGCGCGGTCGGCGGGGAGATGGAAGCAGAGCGAGTCCGACGTGTGGCCCGGGGTCGGTACGACGCGCAGTTCGAGGCCGCCGACCGTGACGACGTCGCCCGCGGCCAGGCCCTCGTCGCCGAGCCGTAGCGCCGGGTCCAGGGCCCGTACCTTCGTGTCCGTCAGTGCGGCAAACCTGGCGGCGCCCTCCGCGTGGTCCGGGTGGCCGTGGGTGAGGAGGGTCAGCGCGATCCGTCTGCCCGCCTGCTCCGCGGTCTCCACGACGTGCCGCAGATGGCCCTCGTCCAGCGGTCCCGGGTCGATCACGACGGCGAGCGGGGAGTCCGGTTCCGCGAGGATCCAGGTGTTGGTGCCGTCGAGGGTCATCGCGGAGGCGTTGGGCGCGAGGACGTTGACGGCGCGGGTGGTGGCGGGCCCGGAGAGGACTCCGCCCCTCGGCTGACCCGGTAGCGCGGCGGCGTCGGTCATACGGACCCCGTCCCTCCGTCGGATTCGCTGCCCGGGGAGATACGGATCGTGAACTCCTCGTGGCCCGGCCAGCGGAGTACCACTCCGTCGCCCTCCAGGTGGGCCGTGGCGAGGACCGGCGTGAGGTCGCTGGTCGCGGCGGCGGACAGGGCGTCGGCGGCGGTCCCGTACGCGGTGAGGTGCCGCAGGGTGGCGATCGTCGGCGGCAGCATCACCAGGTCGCCCTTGTCGTAGCCTGCGACGGCGTCGGCCGGGTGGATCCAGACCGTGCGGTCGGCCTCCGTGGAGGTGTTGCGCGTGCGCTGCCCCGCCGGGAGGACGGCGACGAAGAACCAGGTGTCGTAGCGCCTCGGTTCGAACTCCGGGGTGATCCAGCGGGCCCACGCGCCGAGCAGGTCGGAGCGGAGGATCAGGCCGCGGCGGTCGAGGAACTCCGCGAACGACAGGTCGTGGGCGACCAGGGCCGCGCGATCCGCCTCCCAGTCGTCGCCGGTCGGGTCCGATACGACGGCGTCGGCGGTCGGCCCCGCGAGCAGGACGCCCGCCTCCTCGTAGGTCTCGCGTACCGCCGCGCAGACGATCGCCTGCGCCGCCGTCTCGTCGACACCGAGGCGGGTCGACCACTCCGCGCGTGTGGGGCCCGCCCAGCGGATGTGGTGGTCGTCGTCGCGGGGGTCCACTCCGCCGCCCGGGTAGGCGTACGCGCCGCCCGCGAAGGCCATCGAGGCGGCTCGGCGGAGCATGTGGACGGCCGGGCCGGTGGGGGTGTCCCTGAGGAGCAGGACCGTGGAGGCGCGTTTGGGGGTGGCGGGGGTGAGGGTGCCGGTCGCCAGGGCGCGGATTCTTGCCGGCCAGTCCGGGGGGTACCACTGCCCATCTGCCATGGGCGGAGGCTATCCCGGGGCGCCCGATTGTTCGAGGGGTGATCCCCTCGAACTCCCCCGGCGTCCCTGGCGGCCTTGCGCTGACCTTTGCTTTTCCGGTGCCGGTTGCATGGGGCTGTGCCCACCCGTTCCGCCGTGCGGAACGCCTGCCCACAGCTGGGTCGGGGGGGCGGGTGGGCGCCGTGCGGGACGCCTGCCCACAGCTGGGTCGGGGGGGGCGGGTGGGCGCCGTGCGGGCCGCCTGCCCACAGCTGGGTCGGGGGGGGCGGGTGGGCGTCGTGCGGAACGCCTGCCCACAGCGGGAGCGGGGGGCGGGTCGGCACCGTGCGGAACGCCTGCCCACAGCTGGGTCGGGGGGGGCGGGTCGGCACCGTGCGGAACGCCTGCCCACAGCGGGAGCGGCGGGCGGGTCGGCACCGTGCAGGACGCCTGCCCACAGCGGGAGCGGCGGGCGGGTCGGCACCGTGCGGAACGCCTGCCCACAGCGGGAGCGGCGGGTGCGGGGCTCCGGGGGCTGCGAGTACGGGGTTCCGGGGACACGAGTGCGGGGCGGCTGCCCGCAGCGGGATCGGCCGGGGTGGGCGTCCTCCATGCGGAACGCCTGCCCGCGGGTGGGCAGGGGTTCCGCGTGAGGCGGCACCGGAGTTTGGGGGGTTTACGGTTTGAGTTCTACCTGGATTTCGATTTCTACCGGGGCGTCCAGCGGGAGGACCGCCACGCCTACCGCGCTGCGGGCGTGTACGCCTCGCTCGCCCAGGGCCTTGCCCAGGAGTTCGCTCGCGCCGTTGATCACTCCGGGCTGGCCCGTGAAATCGGTGGCCGATGCGACGAAGCCGACGACCTTGACGACGCGTGCGATGCGGTCCAGGTCGCCGGCGACCGACTTGACGGCGGCGAGCGCGTTGAGGGCGCAGGTGCGGGCCAGGTCCTTGGCCTCGTCGGCGGTGACCTCGGCGCCCACCTTGCCGGTGACCGGAAGCTTGCCGTCCACCATGGGGAGCTGGCCCGATGTGTACACGTACACACCGGTCTGTACGGCGGGCTGGTACGCGGCGAGCGGCGGGACGACGTCGGGCAGCGTCAGGCCCAGCTCGGCGAGCTTCGCCTCGACGGCGCCGCTCACGCGCTCTTCTCCCGCTTCAGATAGGCCACCAGCTGCTCGGGGTTGTTCGGTCCGGGCACGACCTGGACCAGCTCCCAGCCGTCCTCGCCCCAGGTGTCCAGAATCTGCTTCGTGGCATGGACGAGCAGCGGCACAGTTGCGTATTCCCACTTGGTCATGCGGCCGACTGTATCCGCTGCCCGTCCCGGCCCTCAGCCGAGCCCGGCCCTCAACCGAGCCCTTTGCCCAGGGCATCGATGTAATGCTGGATGAAGTGGTCCCGGACCCCGTCCGCCGCCGGTGCCAGCGGGTCGGCGGTGAAACCCTTCGCCCGGTCCGTCAGCCCGCCGACCAGGGTCATGGATTCGCGGATCCGGCCGCCGGAATCGATGTACCGGAGGCTGTCGACGTGCGTGAACGCGGGCTCCGGCGGGAGCTGCGGCACGATGTCGTTGTTGTTGACGAAGCGGTACATGCGCTGCTTGAAGCCCTTGTTGAACGCGGTGGCCAACTGCCGGTCGCAGGTGCGGGGCTGGCCGTAGGTGTAGACGCCGTCGGCGCGCAGCCCCGGCTCCTCCAGATACATCCGCGCCCCGGCGAGCATCGCGAGCGCTCCCCCGAGGCTGTGCCCGGTGAACCACACCGTCTGATCCCCGGTACGGAGTTCGGCGACGGCGTCCCGGACCTGCGGATAGATGGAGTCGAGGGCCTTCGCGAAGCCGTAGTGGACGTAACCCGTCTGCTTCGGCCCCGGCCACGGCGGTGTGGAGGCGTCCGAGAGCCAGTCCCGGATCTGCGCGGGCTCGGTGCCGCGGAACGCGGTGACGATCATGTCGTCGCCGGCGACCGTGTACGCCTGGGTGTCCTCCAGCGGGAACGGCGGGCTGAACGCCGTGTGATGGTGCCGCACCTGGTCGAAGCCCCACTCCCGGGCCTGCTTCTCGATGGTGGCCTCGTCCTTGTAGGCGAGGTCGGACGCCCGTGCGAGCCAGTACGCGTGCGCGAGGCTGTAGCCGGTCGCCTGGTGGTCGAAAGTGGACGGTACGGGCATGGGGGATCGGTCCTCTCGGGCGGGGTTGAGGGGCGCTTCCTGGGCGCCCCTGGGGCCCGTCGTACCGGTCCCGTCGGCCCTCCCGCCGCAACCCCGCCGCCCGTCACCCGAAAGCCGCACCCGCCGCCGGTCCGGACGGCGCACCCCGCGAACGCCCCGCAGACATCCCCCCGGAGCCACGCCGGTGCCGACGGAGGAATTAGGCTCGAATGCGTGAGCAGGTTCCAGGTCGTCAGCGGTAAGGGCGGTACCGGCAAGACCACGGTCGCCGCAGCCCTCGCGCTCGCCCTCGCGACGGAGGGGAAACGTACCCTCCTGGTCGAGGTCGAGGGCCGGCAGGGCATCGCGCAGCTCTTCGAGACGGAGTCACTGCCGTACGAGGAGCGGAAGATCGCGGTGGCTCCCGGGGGCGGGGAGGTGTACGCGCTGGCCATCGACCCCGAACTGGCGCTCCTGGACTACCTCCAGATGTTCTACAAGCTGGGTGGTGCGGGGCGCGCCCTGAAGAAGCTCGGCGCCATCGACTTCGCGACCACCGTGGCGCCGGGGCTGCGGGACGTGCTGCTGACCGGCAAGGCGTGCGAGGCGGTGCGCCGCAAGGACAAACGCGGCCGGTTCGCGTACGACCATGTCGTGATGGACGCGCCGCCGACGGGCCGGATCACCCGCTTCCTCAATGTGAACGACGAGGTCGCCGGGCTCGCGAAGATCGGCCCGATACACAACCAGGCGCAGGCCGTGATGCGGGTCCTCAAGTCGCCGGAGACGGCCGTGCATCTGGTGACCCTCCTGGAGGAGATGCCGGTCCAGGAGACCGCGGACGGCATCGGCGAGCTGCGCGCCGCCCGGCTCCCGGTCGGCCGGATCATCGTCAACATGGTCCGCCCGGCGCTCCTGGACGACGACGACCTCGATCTCGTACGCGGCCACGGTCACGGTGACCCTCCTCACGGCCACGGTGACAGTGACAGTCACGGCGAGGTCCCCCGTACGGCGATCGCCAAGTCGCTGTCCGCTGCCGGGCTCGGCGGCGCCCGCAAGGGCGGGAACGCGCAGAAGCTGGTCGACCCGCTCCTCGCGCAGGCCGGCGAGTACGCGGAGCGGCACGCCCTGGAGCAGGCCCAGCGGGCCGTTCTGATGGACCTCGGCCTGCCTCTGCGGGAACTGCCGCTGCTCACCGAGGGCATGGATCTCGCGGGGCTCTACCGGCTCGCCAAGGAACTGCGGAAGCAAGGAGTCCAAGGAGTCTCATGACACCGGACCCGACACCCGACACCACGCCGGACCCGGCACCCGACCCGACGGCGCACACGCGGCACGGCACTCTGGACGACGACGACGCCCGGACCGTACTCGACATCGACCTGCTGATCGACGACCCGGGGACCCGTATCGTCGTGTGCTGCGGCGCGGGCGGGGTCGGCAAGACCACCACCGCCGCGGCGCTCGGGCTGCGGGCGGCCGAGCGCGGGCGGAAGGTCGTCGTCCTGACGATCGACCCGGCGCGCAGGCTCGCCCAGTCGATGGGCATCGACTCGCTCGACAACACCCCGCGCCGGGTGAAGGGCATCGACGACGGCTCGGGCGGTGAGCTGCACGCGATGATGCTCGACATGAAGCGCACCTTCGACGAGATCGTCGAGGCGCACGCGGACAAGGACCGGGCCCGCGCGATCCTGGAGAACCCCTTCTACCAGTCCCTGTCGGCCGGTTTCGCGGGCACGCAGGAGTACATGGCGATGGAGAAGCTGGGCCAGTTGCGGGCCCGCGACCAGTGGGACCTGATCGTCGTGGACACCCCGCCGTCGCGTTCGGCGCTGGACTTCCTGGACGCGCCGAAACGTCTCGGCTCCTTCCTGGACGGGAAGCTGATCCGGGTCCTGATGGCGCCCGCGAAGGTCGGCGGCCGGGCCGGGATGAAGTTCCTGAACGTCGGGATGTCGATGATGACCGGCGCCCTGGGCAAGGTGCTCGGCGGGCAGTTGCTGCGGGACGTGCAGACGTTCGTGGCCGCGATGGACACGATGTTCGGCGGGTTCCGCACCCGCGCCGACGCGACGTACCGGCTGCTCCAGGCGCCCGGCACGGCCTTCCTCGTGGTGGCGGCCCCGGAGCGGGACGCGCTGCGTGAGGCGGCGTACTTCGTGGAGCGGCTGGCCTCCGAGGACATGCCGCTGGCCGGTCTCGTACTCAACCGGGTGCACGGCAGCGGTGCCGCGCACCTGTCGGCCGAGCGGTCCCTGTCGGCGGCGGAGACCCTTTCCTCAGAAAATCTTGAAGACGGCCGCATTGTGGATCAGGGGGGCGGGAAAGCTGGAGTTCGTAACACTCCCGACTCTCCCGATGCCCCCACGAACTCCACGAACTCCGCGAACTCCCCTGAGGTGACCGGCAGTTCGGCGGCGACCGGCAGTGCGGCCCGGCTGACCATCGGGCTGCTGAAGCTGCACGCCGAACGTATGCAGTTGCTGGCACGCGAACAGCGCACGCGCGACCGTTTCACCGCCCTGCACCCGGAGGTGGCGGTGACCGAGGTCGCCGCGCTGCCCGGTGACGTCCATGACCTCGCGGGTCTGCGCGACATCGCGGACCGGCTCGCGGCCGGGGGTCCCCCGGCCGGAGCTACAGCGTGATCCCGGCGGCGACCGTGTTCAGCTTCAGCTTCAGCGACACGCCGACGGTTGGTCCGGCCTACCCCACGGCCGCGTAGCTCTCGTACGTCTCCTCGTCGTCCATGCCGTCGACGTGTTCGATGTCATGGATGTCATGGATGTCGTCATCGATGTCATCGATCTCGCCGATGGCGTCGATGTTCGCGGGCAGCAGGCCCGCGCCACGCTCGTACTCGGTCCGCGCGGTCTCCAGGAGGTTGCGCCACGAGGTGACGGTGGGCCTCCTGCGCAACAAGGCGCGGCGTTCCCTCTCGGTCATGCCGCCCCACACGCCGAACTCGACGCGGTTGTCCAGCGCGTCGGCCAGGCACTCCGTACGCACCGGGCATCCGGTGCACACTGCCTTGGCCCTGTTCTGCGCTGCTCCTTGTACGAACAGTTCATCCGGATCGGTAGTGCGGCAGGCCGCCTGCGCACTCCAGTCGGTTACCCAGCCCATACCGGCGCCGTCCTCTCCCGAATCGAGGCTCCCCCACGGCGGCAGCGGCATATTCACCGCCGCCAGTTGAGGACGTTACGGAAGGCAGGCACAGCGCAACACCCCCTTCGGGCCCAATCTTGAATGGTCCGAACGGACTATGCGTACGCGGCAGATCACCCAACGGAGTGAGCCGGGGGCATGCGGGACTTATCCCACAAATCGGGACAGTTCAGTTGAGCCACAACGGACGCCAGGTGACACATGAGGCGGATTCGGGCCCTCGATCCCCCGCTCGGCCGTACCTTCACCGTGGTCACCGGCGCACCCGGCTCCGTCAGCTTCGGGTTACTTCGGGAGCCTTGCCGGGACTTCGGGCGGTCATGAAGGTTTACAGGAAGGTTTAAGAGCCCAGGGGTTGATGCGCGAGCGCGCTGCTGTGACAGTTGAGAGCAGCTTAGGCCAAGGCATATACGCGTGTCCGGCGAATGAGAACGTAGGCTGCCCCCATGGCAAACAAGCGCTCGGGCGGTGGTCTGTCTCCCACGCAGCAGGCCGCCAAGTTCCTCGGTGTCAGTGTGCTCGCGGGAGCCGTGCTGGCCGGTATCGCCCTGCCCGCGGCGGGCGCGCTCGGACTCGCGGCCAAGGGATCGGTCGAGGGATTCGACGAGATTCCGGCCAATCTGAAGCGGCCCCCGCTGAGTCAGCGGACCACGATCCTGGACGCCGAGGGCGGGCCGATCGCGACGGTCTACTCGCGCGACCGGACCGTGGTCGACCTCAAGGACATCTCGCCCTACATGCAGAAGGCGATCGTCGCGATCGAGGACTCGCGGTTCTACGAGCACGGCGCGGTCGACGCGAAGGGCATCCTGCGCGCGCTCAACCAGAACGCGCAGAGCGGCGGCGTCACCCAGGGCGCGTCCACCCTCACCCAGCAGTATGTGAAGAACGTCTTCGTCGAGGAGGCGGGCGACGACCCGACGAAGGTCGCACAGGCCACCCAGCAGACCCTCGGCCGCAAGATCCGCGAGCTGAAGATGGCGATCCAGATCGAGGACAAGCTCGGCAAGAAGCGGATCCTGGAGAACTACCTCAACATCACCTTCTTCGGGCAGCAGGCGTACGGCATCGAGGCCGCGGCGCAGCGGTACTTCTCGAAGCCCGCCAAGGACCTGGAACTCCAGGAGGCCGCGCTGCTCGCCGGCATCGTCCAGTCGCCGAGCCGGTACGACCCGGTGAACGACGAGGCCGAGGCCACCAAGCGGCGCAATGTCGTCCTCCAGCGGATGGCCGAGGTGAAGGACATCTCGCAGGCGGACGCCGACAAGGCCAAGGAGACCCCGCTGGGTCTCAAGGTCAGCCGCCCGAACAACGGCTGCATCACCGCGGTCAAGGGCGCCGGCTTCTTCTGTGACTACGTCCGCAAGGTCTTCCTCACCGACCCGGTCTTCGGCAAGACGCAGGAGGAGCGCGCCAAGCTCTGGAACCGGGGCGGTCTGACGATCCGTACGACGCTGGACCCGAAGGCGCAGGACTCGGTGCAGGCGTCGCTGAAGGACCACGTCAACCAGTCGGACTCGGTCGCGTCGGCCACCACGCTGGTCGAGCCGGGCACCGGCAAGATCCTCGGCATGGGCCAGACGAAGCCGTACGGCTCCGGCAAGAACGAGACCGAGATCAACTACTCGGTCGACCAGGGCATGGGCGGCTCGAACTACGGTTTCCCGACCGGTTCGACGTTCAAGCCGTTCGTGGCGGCTGCCGCACTGGAGCAGGGCCGGCCGGTGACGCAGGAGTACCCGTCGCCGTTCGAGATGGACTATCCCAGCCCCGTACAGACCTGCGGCAGCAAGCCCTGGGTCAACACGAACGGCGAGACCGTGCCGAACGAGGACGAGTCCGAGGTGGGGCCGTACCGGCTGAAGGAGGCGATGGCCAAGTCGGTCAACACCTACTTCGTCGAGATGATCGCCGACATCGGCCTCTGCCCGCTGATGAAGATGACCGACGCTCTGCACGTCGTGCAGGGCAACGGGGACAAGCTCCCCGAGGTGCCCGCCATCGCCCTCGGTTCGAAGGGCATCTCGCCGCTGACCATGGCGAGCGCGTACGCCGCCTTCGCGACCCGGGGCACGTTCTGCACGCCGATCGCCGTCGAGTCGATCACCGGGCCCGACGGGAAGTCGATGCCGGTGCCGAAGTCGAAGTGCTCGCGGGTGATGTCCGAGAAGACCGCGGACAGCATCAACACGCTGCTGAGCGGTGTGATCGACTCCGGTACCGGTCAGCAGGCCGGCCTCACCGACCGCGCCAACGCCGGTAAGACGGGTACGACGGACGAGCGCAAGAACGCGTGGTTCGTCGGCTACACGCCGAACCTGTCGGGCGCCGTCTGGGTCGGCAGTGGTACGCAGCAGGTGAAGATGGTCAACATCACCATCGGCGGTGTCTATCACGACGCGGTCTACGGCGGTCAGGTGCCGGGTCCGATCTGGCGGGACGCCATGACCGGCGCCCTGGCGGGCAAGGACTCGCCCGGCTTCAACCTCGTCAACATCCCGGACGGCGGGAAGGACAAGGGCAACGGGAACGGCAATGGGAACACCGGGGGTGCCACCCGCGGTGTCGACGGGAAGCCCGGCGACGTCCAGGGCCAGACGGGGGGCGCGACCCTCACCGGCGGAATCTCACTGCCGCCGGATCTGATCGGCGGGGCCGGGAACGGCGGCAACGGCAATGGCGGGAACGGGGGTTGGGGGCGGCGCTAGCCACCACCGACTCGGCCGCAGGTCCGGAGGAACATTCAGGCGCCGGACCTGCGGCCTTTGCCGTTCTTGGTCTTGTTTCGCCGTCTGTCGTGGCGCGCGGGCCTTCCTTAGAGTGAGGCCGCTGAAGACACGATCGCCCACAGACACGGGGGAACGGCATGAAGTTGAGGTCCAAGAAAACCAGGTCGCGGCTCGGCGTCCTCATCGGTTCCGTCCTGAGTTCGGTCGCGCTCGTCATCGCGGTGCCGAACTCCGCGTCCGCCGCCGCGGCGGCCTGTTCGGGCTTCGGATGCGACGGACACGACCCGAACATCCAGACCTGGCAGTCGGGCCCGGTCAGCCCCTACGGCCCGTACCAGGCCGGCGGGTCCTTCCTGTACGAGCTGCGATGGGGCAAGACGGACGGCGACCAGTACAGCTGGGGCCGGCTCTGGTACATCAGCGGCTCGGGCCAGGGCAGCTGGTCGGTCTACGTCCAGCGGTGCACCAAGTCCCACTCCGAGTGCTACTGGCGCCTCGGCGAGAAGAAGGGCGGCGCGTCGGGCTGGACCGCGAAGGTCCCGGAGGGAACCAACTACTACTACACGCGTACGCCGATGTACCACAATCCGTCGACCCATGAGATGCGGGCGTGTGTGGACACGTATGACGGGGAGACGCTGTGCACTCCGTGGTACTGACGGGGTAGGCGGTAGGTACGCGTAGGGGTGTGCCGACGCCGCCGACCGTTCCGCTTCGTCTCGTACGGGGGAACGGTCGGCGGCGTCGTAGCGACTGCTGTGGAGTGGGGGTGGTCAGCCGGCCAGGAGCTGCTTGACCACGGCGGCGACGCGACCGCCCTCGGCGAGGCCCGCGACCTTCGGGTTCACGATCTTCATGACCTGCCCCATGGCGCGCGGCCCCTCGGCGCCCGCGGCCTTCGCCTCCTCGACGGCCTGCGCGACGATGGCGCGCAGCTCGTCGTCGGAGAGCGGCTTCGGCAGATACTCGGCGAGCACCTCGCCCTCCGCCTTCTCCCGCTCGGCCTGCTCGGCGCGCCCGCCCTTCGCGAACGCCTCCGCGGCCTCGCGCCGCTTCTTCGCCTCACGGGTGATCACCTTCTGCACCTCGTCGTCGGACAGCTCCCGCGCCGACGTACCCGCGACCTCCTCCTTGGTGATCGCGGTAAGGGTCAGCCGGAGCGTCGAGGAGCGCAGTTCGTCGCGCCCCTTGATGGCGGCCGTGAGGTCTTCCTTGAGCTTCGACTTGAGGGTGGTCATGGCCCGATTGTCGCAGGTACGGGGGCGCCGGTGCCTGCGGATTTACCGGCCCGTCCCCGGCCCTCACCCGGCCCACCGCCGATGCTCCCACTTGGCGGACGTCTGACACGATGGGGGTATGCGCGCGCGATACGGAGTACCCCTGGGAATCACGGCGGTCGGCGCCGCCGGTCTGGTCTATTCGGTGGGCTTCGAGGCCCGCTCGTTCCGACTGCGACGGGTGACCGTACCCGTGCTGCCGGCGGGGATGCGTCCGCTGCGGGTGCTCCAGGTGTCCGACATCCACATGGTGAGCGGGCAGCGCAAGAAGCAGCGGTGGCTACGGTCCCTGGCGGGGCTCCGCCCGGACTTCGTGATCAACACGGGCGACAATCTGTCGGACCCGGACGGCGTGCCGGAGGTGCTGGACGCGCTGGGTCCGCTGATGGAGTTCCCGGGGGCGTATGTCTTCGGCTCGAACGACTACTACGGGCCGAAGCCCCGTAACCCTGTGCGATACCTGTTCGAGAAGGCGCAGGGCCGGCACGGTCTGAACGGGAACCGGCCGGTCGTCGGCGCGATCCACAATCCGTGGGAGGACCTGCGGGACGGGTTCGACGGGGCGGGCTGGGTGAACCTGACGAACACGCGCGGGACGCTCAAGATCGAGGGCGTGGAAATCGGCCTGACCGGCCTGGACGACCCGCACATCAAGAGGGACCGGTACGGGAGGGTGGCCGGAGGGCCGGGGACGGGCGCGGACTTCTCAATGGGCGTCGTGCACGCCCCGTATCTGCGGACCCTGGACGCGTTCACGGGCGACGGTTACCCCTTGATCCTTGCGGGCCACACCCACGGCGGCCAGCTCCGCATCCCCCTCTACGGCGCGCTGGTCACCAACTGCGACCTCGACACGGACCGGGCGAGGGGCCTGTCCCGCCACCGGGTGGACGGCAGGGTCTCGTACCTCCACGTCTCGGCGGGCTGCGGCACGAACCGCTACACCCCGGTCCGCTTCGCCTGCCCACCGGAGGCGTCCCTCCTCACCCTGACCCCGACGCCGTAGCCCCCCAAAACCGGATTTCGCCCAGGGCCCCCGGTGGGCTAAAGTAAACGACGTCGCCGCGGCAAGCGGTGACGATCGGGGTGTAGCGCAGCTTGGCAGCGCGCTTCGTTCGGGACGAAGAGGTCGTGGGTTCAAATCCCGCCACCCCGACAGCCGAAATAGCAGGTCAGGCCCGGTGCTGAGAGATCAGTACCGGGCCTGATTTGCTTTGCGGCCCCGTTTTGGGAGCCATTTGGGAGCCGACTTCGGGGAGCGGCTCCCCGGCGGCTCCCAGCGAGAGGTGTTCCGCCTCCGAGTGAGCCGTGCGCCACGTCCGCTCCGCAAGAGTCACCCCACGGCTTGTGCCGAGGAGACCACAGACAGTACGACGACCGACATGCAGCGATGGTCTCCGTTAAATGACCGGCAGCTCGCACTCCTCACTCATCGGGGCCGGAGCCGACCCTGTCACGTCGGACAGCCCCGAGTTCGCTCTCACCGCACGCGCGCTCAAGGAGCGGCGCCTGATCACCATGCCCAAGGAGAATGTGAAGTGGCAGGCGGAGATCACCGACGCGCGACGCTTCTACCTGGAGCACAGGCATCACCCGGACCGGCCCGAACCAGCTCAGCGCAGGCAGCGGTCGACGAGTTCCGACCATCGGACACGACCGGCCCCTCCACCGCAGAAGCCGGTCGCGGCCCCGTCCAGGGCGAAGCCAGCGCCGCAGCGCGCCGCCAAGCCCTCAAAGCCGTCGCCGACGGAAGTCGGAGCCGCTTTGATCGCGGAGGTACAGCAGGCTGGGCGGTTCCTCCGGATCCCGAACCCCAGTGACGAGAAGCGAGCCGGCTACCGCAGGGCATTCGACGCGGCCCGGCAGTGTGCCCCCCGAGGGATACAGCCTGAAATACAGCGGGCGGGCGAAGGGGGACAGGAGCTGGCCGCGCGTGAGCGCGTGGAGGAGCTTCGGGAGGTGGCGGACCGGGTACTAGCTGAGCTCGCCGAAGCGGAGACGGCCTGGCACGAGTGGCTGATCGCCCGGCAGCGCGTTGGCGAGGTTCTGTCCGGGCCGCGGCCCGGAGAGGCAGGTGAAGCTGGCCCGGGAGCCGGTGAGTCTTCCGTGTCGGAGCCCGCGACGAACGCACCGCCGGGGTGGGCCGCGCGATCGGCTCGATCGTCCCGGTGTGGCATACCGCGCCTTCCATGGACGCGCTCGCTCCCCACTACCAGCCTCGCTACGCTCACCGAACAAGCATCCGGCGGAAAGCCTTCACCCAGTGATGTCCTGTCAGGAGGTCACTGCCGTACTCGGACTGGAGCCGGTTCCGGCAAGTGTGGGAAGAGTTCGGTCGAAGATGAAGCGGCTGGCCAAACGGGGTTGGGCCGACGAGCCCACCCTGGGATGGTTCACGCTCGCCGCCGGGCCAGCCGGCGGCTCATGAGCATCGTCATCGACCACAGCACCATCTGCTCATGCACGGCGGGGCAGCGAATCGTCTCGTCCTCGCGCGATCGCCAACGAAAGAGCAACCGATGCAACCGATTGTCCTCTTCGACCTAGACGGCCTTTTGATCGATTCCGAGCCGATCTGGGACGCGGCAAAGCGTGAAGTGTTCGGTCCGCTTGGCCTGCACCTCACAACGGAGATGCAGGCGGCGACGCGCGGGCTGCGGCAAAGGGACATGGTGGCCTACTGGTTCGATCGGGTCACCATTCAAGCCGACCCCGACGACGTCGAGGAGCAGATCGTGTCCGCCGTGTGCCGTCGGTTGGAGGGAGTGGCGCTGAAACCTGGCGCCGAGCACGCCGTCGCGGCGTGCGCGCGTGCATCGAGGGCGATGGCCGTCGTGTCATCTTCGCCGGAGTCGGTGATTCGGCATGCGCTCGCGAGCACCGGCCTTGACCGACCTTTCGATGCCGTGTTTTCGGCCGAAGACGACGAACACGGCAAGCCCCACCCGGGCGCCTATCTCCGCGCAGCCGCCGCCCTCGGCGCGTCACCCGACGAATGCATTGTGATCGAGGACTCGCTCAACGGCGTCCTCGCCGGCGTGTCAGCCCAGATGACGGTCGTCGCCGTTCCCGAGGCCGCTGATCGCTGCGATCCTCGCTTTGCGATTGCCACTCTGGTACTGGAGTCCCTCCAGGATCTCGATACCTCTTTTTTCGGCGCGTATGTGTCCAGGGGGAGCCGGGACGTCACGTGGGCATCGCATGCTGCGGATCCTCAACCGTTCCGCGAACCAGATCGTGCTGTATGACGCCCTCGATCGTGGGTTCGGGCCTTCACGGGTGAAGGCCCGAACCCGCCCCGGGGCGGTTCACGCTCGCCGCCGGGCCAGCCGGCGGCTCATGAGCATCGTCATCGACCACAGCACCATCTACTCATGCACGGCGGGGCAGCGTCTCGTAGTCGCGCACCAGACGCCGCGAGCGCATCAGCCAGCTCAGCGTGCGTTCCACCAACCGGCGTCTGGGCAGCACCACGAACCCCGAGGCGTCGTCGCTGCGCTTGGCGATCTCCAGAGCGAGCCCCAGTTGCTGCTTCGCCCGGCTGACCAAGCGACCCGAGTAGCCGCGGTCGGCCCACACCAGGACGACCCTGTGATAGCGGGCTCGGACACGTTCCAGCAGCGTCATCGCGGTGTCCTGGTCCGTCACGTTCGCCGCGGTGACCATCACGGCCAGCAGCAGCCCCAGGCAGTCGACCACGATGTGCCGCTTGCGTCCCGGCACCTTCTTGGCCCCGTCGTAGCCGCGGGTGGCCGCAGGCACCGTGGCCACCGCTGGTTCGCCCACCTCTCCGAAGACCAGTTCTACGCCTCCTTCACCTTGATCACGGTGATCTGTTCCCGCTGACGCACGCAAAGTTGGCAGTGGTGGGAAGGCCGCCCGACAGCCAGCGAGCCGGAATGGCCAGTCCCAAGTGACCGACGGTCGTCATCTCAAACGGCACCGAAAGCGCTCTTGACAGGTCGTTCCGGCTCTCATCATGTCCAAAAGGGCGGCGCCGCGGCACCCGAGTGACATCAGAAGTCACTGACATTGATCACGACGCTCGCCCCAGAACGACTCCCGAAGTCACTGTCCGCTGTCATTCAACCCAGTCGTTTGACAGCGAACGCAGCCTTTTCGGCTGGCTGTGGTTGTGAACCCAATCGCGTGCGGTGAAAGTGCTGGTGGGCAGCCCTGCCGGAGGGCGCTCGCGGTCACACACTCCATGCTCTGGTCGCCCTACAGATGGTCGAGGGGTTCGGCGGCGTACGTGCCGTCGCCGAGCGGGGCATCGGTCAGCTCGAAGCGTTGGGACAGGCTGCCGACCCGGCGGGTGACGACGCTGCCGGGGGCCCGGGTGGTGTCGTAGTACAGAGGAGTGCCGTCGGCGCCGGCGGTTCCAAGCAGACTGAAGCGGCGCAACACGCGGGGAGGTGTCGGGGTGGTTCGGCGACGCCGGTAGAACCGGCCGACTGCGGCGGCGAGACCGGCGAGACCGGCGACGGCCACGCCGACTGCAATCGGGATCAGGAACTTGTCGAAGAGCGCGGACACGGCGGAATCACTCCTGCGAGGCGGGTGGAGCCCGCCGCTGCGACGGGCCGCGCCGAGGATGCGACAGGCTGGGGTTAGCCGCGCAACTCCGTTCATCTGGTTGCTCTGTCCGGGAAGTTGGGTGCGGTCGGCGGATCGTCGTGCAGCGCCCTCGGTACGTCGTCGTCGGCTCCCCAGCCGGGATTTACGGCGAACGCGGACGGTGCATCCTCGTCCCAGGAAGGCCGGGACGTGGTTGCGTCGTAGCGGGCGAGGGCCGCGCGGAAGGCGAGTAGATCCTCACCGGACATCTCGTAGGCCGATGCCTGCCGCCATCCGTCCTGCGGGCCGCCGCCGTAGACCACGGTGACCGGCGCCTCGGTGCCTTCGGGCCACCAATCGTGTTTGACGCCGCGCTTGAGGGCGTAGGTCAGGGCCACTGTGGGGCCGCGCAGTCCGCGCGGGAATGCCTCGCGCAGCACGGCGGCCTCCAGATGGCCGTCGGACTCGACGACCAGGCGCACGAACTGGCGGGCGTCCTCATTGAGTGTGTTCAGGAAGACCATCGCCCTGTCGACGTCCCATACGGTGTCGACGGAGACGGCCAGTTCGTCTCGACGCTCGGCTAGCAGGTCGAGCAGTTTGCGCTCGAACTCCTCGCTCGCGCCTTCAATGGTGATCCGCACAAGAACCTTCCGCAGCACTCTATGGGGCCTCTATCGATTGCTATAGGCAGCGTTGCGGACTGGGGTCTGAGTTGTCCAGAGCAACGACGTAGCGGTCTATAGACCGCTAGCTTTTTCCGGGTGGGGGCATGCCGGATTCGGCAGGACTCGGTCCGATGGCAAAACGACCGGGTTCGATGTCAACGGACAGTCACCTCGAAACGACTCCCGCAGAAACCGACACAGCCAGGGCACGGAACTCCACCGCCAGTTCGCGTCGAAGCGGGTCAAGCAGATGAACAGCCGCAAGGAGTTCTTCTACGCCACCCGGCGGAGGTACGCGACGCACTGCAACGGTTCGCAACGGTTCGCCGGACAGCATCTGATCGAGTTCACCGAGGAATCCCAGGCGCTGGAATGGCGGGCCGGCATGCGCACGGGCGGCGAAGCCGGTGCGCCCGCCGCAGGCGCAGGAGTTGCCACCCGGACAGGGTGACGTGCGGCCAAGCAACACTACGATCACGGTCATGAACTGGCTGGAGCGTGCCGCGAACCTGAGGCAGTGGAGTCGGGACGGAGTGCGGGCGCCGCACAAGCCGTTGCTGCTGCTGTACGCGCTGGGCCGGTTTCAGGATGATGCCGAGGACGAGCTGCGATACACCGCGGTGGAGGCCGATCTGAAGCAACTTCTGGCGGAGTACGGCCCGACGCGTGGCACCACGCCCGCCTATCCCTTCCACCATCTGGTCAGCGACGAGGTGTGGGAGGTACGGACCGATCGCGGCGTCGGCAGCCCCGGCACGGGAGTACGGGACCTGCGGGCCAGTGGGGCCACGGGGCGGCTGGCCCCGGACCTGCGACTGGCGCTGCGGCGGGAACCGCCGCTGCTGGGCCGTATGGCAAGGGTGCTGCTGGACCTGCACTTCCCGCCGTCGTTGCACCAAGACCTGTGCGAAACGGTGGGCCTGGAACTGGATCTGGCGGAGACAGCCACGCTGGCAACGCCCGACAGGCGGCAGCGGGACCGGCGGATGCGGGAGATGGTGCTGACTGCGTACGAGTACCAGTGCGCCTTCTGCGGCTACGACGGCATGATCGGCGCGACGCCCGTCGGACTGGAGGCCGCCCATGTGCGCTGGTGGGCGTTCAACGGCCCGGACGAGGTCGACAACGGACTGTGCCTGTGCTCGCTGCACCACAAGCTGTTCGACAAGGGCGTGCTCGGCATAGCCGACGGCCACCGCATCCTGGTCTCGCAGAGCTTCGTCGGCCGCAGCCCCGCCGCCCGCGAGCACGTCACAGCACTCGCAGGCCGTCCGCTCATAGGCCCCCAACCCGGCACCCCGCCCATCGCGGCAGCCCACCGCTCCTGGCACACCAGCCAGGTCTTCCACGGCAGCCCACGCCCGACCGCCGCCTGACCCAGTGTCCAATGCCGGATACCAAGGGACTGGGGACTGGGCGCACCAAGCATCGCTGATCGCTCCTCATGCTGCTCTCAGCGCTCGCATGTATCCCCCGCTCCGTCGCCTCGGGCAACACCCCGCTATGTCACCGCTTCACGGCGCACTCGCAATAGCGCGTCGAGGCCACTCACCGGCGAGCGAGGGCTCATTGCCAAGCGGGCATCGAGCGCTGCCTCCCACTGCTCGGTCAGTCCGAGCATGAGGCGCTTGCGCATGCCAGGGGTGACGTGGGCGTAGCGCGCCGAGACCGAGCCGTCGATATGGCCCATGCGTTGGTCCATGAGGACCTTCTCGGTGCCGAGGTCCTCCATCACGGTCCGGTGGGTGTGGCGAAGGCCGTGGGGAGTGAGGCCCTTGGCAATGGGAAGCCAGCAGGCGTCGGCCCGGTCACTGGCGCCACGTCCTCGGGCCGGGACGCCTGGCCAGGGCTCGCCGAGCAGCGGTACGGGGCGGGCTTCCTGCGGTGCCTTCCTCGGGTACCAGCCGGAGACCGCCGGAGTGAACAGCCAAGTCGCAAAGCCGTTTCTGCGCCAGTGGGCTGCGTGCTGCGACACCACGCCGCCCCGCACGAACCCCAGGTCCACGATGGCCTGCTCGACCCTCACCCGCTTGGCCTCGGTTACGCGGTCGGGGTGGTTGAGGACGTTGGACACCGTGCCCGTTGAAACTTCGGCGCGGCGTGCGACGTCGACAAGCTTCGCGCCCTGGCGCCCGCCGGTGCGAGCCGTGCCCTGGCCACGGAAGACGTAAGTCTTACCGTGACAAGGGCAAGGCTTCGGCTTCGTGCGGGCGACGTGGTTGGCGACCAGGGCCGACAGCCAGTCCATCGCATCGATCTTGCGGTAACTGTCATCCTTGGGCGGGCAGCGAACGAACTCGCCGGTGTCGAGCTCGTACAGCTGCCACTCGACGCGGACGGAGTCTGGGCGGGCGAAATCCGCCTCCAAGCCCACGATTTCACCCCAGCGCATGCCGGTGTACCCCTTGAGGACGACGGCCACGAACTCGTCGTCGCGGCCGGAGAGCAGGGCGGCCCGTTCAGCGGTCAGCAGAATGCCGAGCGGGGCAGTTATGGCCTTCTCCGGGCCGCGGTCACGAGAACGGCCGGCCCGCTTGCCGCGCCCACGCCGTCGCGCGGCCGGGTTGGACGTGATCAACCCCTCGTCGATCGCGTCCTCGAAGATCAGGTGAAGCGTTGAGCGCCAGGTTTTCACGCTGGAGGCCGCGTAGACGGCCTTCTCCTTCTTCTCCCACAGGTCGACGTCCGTGCGCAGGATGCCGGCGAGCGCCTTGTCCTCGAAGTCGGGGAGCAGGTGTTCCTCGATGTGGCGCTTGTAGTTCTGCATGGTCGAGGCGGCCAGGTCCTGGGCCTCGTACCAGCGGTTCGCGTACTCGCCGAAGGTCTCCTGGCCGAGTGCCGGGTCGCGCCAGTCGCCGCGCCGGTACTTGTTCTCGGCCTCGCTCGCGGCGCGCTGGGCCTCGCCCTTGGTGGCGAACCGGATCGCTTTGCCGTTCTCGTCGACCACCGTGAGGTGCTTGCCGGGCGCGGTCTTGTACCGGCCGCGCCAGTAGTTTCCGCGCTTCTCCGCGAAACCCAACTTCCGTGTCCCTCCCCTGCTCTCGGCTTGTGACTGGGTGCGGGCGCGCTACACGACGGTCTCGTACTGGGTACGGCGCGGCGGTCGAGCCCGCAGACGCCCTGACATCGAGGCCGTAGTCGGCTCAGGAGACCGCGCGGCACGAGTTCGTGCTGCGGGAGGACTTGTCGCTGCCCGACTCGCCAGCGCGCTGCTGACGGATCGCTTCGGGCGCTCTTCGTGGAGGCGGACGATCTCGGCGAGGTGCGCGGCGGTGAAGCGGTAGGCGCGACCGACGCGGGTGTGCGGGATGAGTCCGCGCCGGGCCCGGTCCTTGACCCACCAGGCGGAACAGCCGAGGGCTTCGGCGATTTCTTCGGGGCGGTAGAGACGGGGCAAGGGTGCTCCGCCCTCGGCGCCGGGAAGGCGTCCGAGGGCAGGGGGTATGTCGGAGTGGTGCAAGAAGGGCGGGTCCTTACTGGGTGGGGGCGTGCTCGGTCTAGCAGTGCTGAGCGGCCCTCGTCACATGGCGGTCGGCCCCTGCAGCAGCACGAGAGGCGAGACCAGGAGGGCTTCGGCGATCGCGACGAGGTCGTCGGCATCGCATCGCCGTTGGGCGCGTTCGATACGGGACAGCATGGTGTTGGACATCGGGTGGCCGAGGGCGGTCACGCAGCCGGCCAACTGGCGTTGTGACAGGCCGCGTTCGGTTCGGAGCATTTCGATGGTGCGAGCCGCCTGCATTCCTGCGGGTCCGACTTCCAGAGGGCGTGGGGGCATGGCTCCAATTGAAAGGTCCATTAGCCGGTTTGGGTAACCGGCGATCGTGGTCTATGTTGCGCTCGCGTCGTTCGCCGAGATGCGGTTCCAGGGAGTCGGGAATAGGCACGGGACAGCATGCCGATCATGACTCTGACGTGCGGTGTTGTGTTGTAGCTTCCCCGTCGGCGGCCCGTCAACGACTTGCCGATGTGATACTTCTGGCTCTGCGGTCCGGGCAACTATTTGGTCAACGGCCGATCGTGCCTTACGGTTTTCCTCCCGCCCACCACCGAGCCCCATTTCTCACAGCCTTTCTGCCGTCAGAGATTGCTCCGGATAGGGCTGGACTTGCGCGACTGGGGTGTGGCTATGTTGACGACACCCCCGGAAACGCAATCGCTTCCCGGCGCGCGTCCGCGCCAACACCCCCTCGAATCCCGCCCCGACCGACGGTGTGCCGTGATGTCCACGCACAGGTCACCGAGTGAGGACCGCCCCGCTCTTGGCACGAATCCGCACCATCAAGCCCGAAGCCTTCGTCTCCGAGTCCCTGGCCGCCGTCTCCCTGACCGCCGAGCGCACCTTCCTCGGCCTGCTCACCCAGGCCGACGACCAGGGCCGCCACCGCGACCACGCCGCGATCATCGCCGGGCAGTTGTGGGTACTGCGCCCGGAGCACACCCCGTCCGATGTGGAGACGGACCTCGCCCAGCTCGCCGACGCCGGACTGATCTGCCGCTACAAGGCGCCGGATCACAAGCGGTACTTGCACGTCGTGACCTGGCATCAGCACCAGAAGATCAACCGGCCGAGCAAGAGCCGCCTCCCGGGCTGCCCGGTTCACGAGGCTTCGGTCGCTACCGCTCCTGCCGTGAGCGCCGGTGTCACGGAGTACTCGCCGCCGCCTCACGCAGTCCTCACTGAGGGCTCCGGCAAGGTCCCGGAGTCCGCACTGAATCCGGGGCTTGGATGCGAAGTCGCAGGTCAGGAGGGCTCCCCGGAGTCCTCCGCGAGGGATCAAAGAGCGGTCCGTGAGGCAGCAGTGACGTCTCACGGTCCGGATCTAGGACCTAGGACCGTGGATCTAGGAGATATCCCTTCGGGGGGCGCAAGCGCCCACGCGCCTGACACCGTCTCGGCCAAGCAGCTCCTCGGCGAGTACATCGCCGCGTGCAACCACCGCCCGCCAGATGCCTTCCTGAGCCATCTCGGCAAACAGGTGCGCAAGCTGCTCGACGAGGGCATCGCTCCCGCCCACCTCCGGGCCGCCCTCGAACGCCACCGGGCCAAGGGCCTGTCCCCGGGCGTCCTGCCCAGCCTCGTCCACGAGGTCATGAACGCCTCCTCCCCCGCCGCGCACCGGACGTGGACGAACCCCACCGACGTCGTCGCCGCATACGGAGATGAGCTCTGACCGCCACCCTCACCCGCGAACCCCACCGAGTCGGCCCGCTCACCGACCGGCTCAACGGCATCCTGACCAACCGCGGAATCGACCCCGCCGCTGCCGCCGAGGAGCAAGAGCGCGAACCGGTCACCGCCCTGGAGCTGGCGGATGCCCGTATCCCGGCCCGCTACCGCCGTGCCCTGGCCGACCACTCCCAGATCACCGCCTGGGCCGACCAGATCGCCGGGACAGGACGCCCTGGCCCTGGCGGACCGGGTATCGCCGAGGGCCCGTCGCTGCTGATCGCCGGCCCCACAGGTACGGGCAAGACCTACCAGGCGTACGGCGCTGTCCGGGCCCTCCTGAGCCGAGGCGTCCGTCTTCGCTGGGAGGCCACCACCTCCGCAGACCTCCACGCACGGCTCCGCCCCCGCGCAGGCCACGACGCCGAACGGGATCTCCAGACGCTCGCCCGCTGCCCGCTGCTGCTCCTGGACGACCTCGGCGCGGCCAAGACCAGCGAGTGGACCGAGGAGCTCACCTACCGGCTCATCAACCACCGGTACGAGCACATGCTCCCCACCCTCATCACCACCAACCTCCCCACCGCCGAACTGCGCACCGCGCTCGGCGACCGCGTCGCCTCCCGCCTCGCCGAGATGACCGACCGCGTCATCCTCACCGGCCCCGACCGACGCCGCACCGCGCCCCCTGTCTGAACGGCCCGCGGTCACTCCCCGTCCCACCACCTCACCCGCGCGGGCTTCCGCCTGCCCCCGAACGCGCGGCAACCTCTTGGAGAGCCTCTGCATGACACCTGGAACCACCACGCTCATCAACGCCAACGGCACCGGCACGTCCGTCCTGCCGCACTGGATCACCGCTCCTGCGGCCATCGCGGTGCTGCTACTCGTCGCCGCCCTGTCTGCCGCACGGCTCCTGCGCCGGCGCCGACGAAAGCAGGATGCCGGACGGCGCCGTAACACCGGCGCGATCCCAATCGCCGCCGTCGCCGCGATCGGCTGCACCGCCTACAGCGCCGACACCAGCTGGCGGTTCGCCGCCGACTACCTCGACATGGGCAGCACCATCGAGCGCGCCGCGATGTTCGCTGCCGCCGAGCTCGCCCTGTTCGCCACCGCCCTGCTGGCCCGGCAGAACCTCAACGGCCCGAAGCAGGCACCCGGCCTGCCCGGCACCCTCACCTGGGTGATCACCGCCGTGCAGATCCTGCCCGCCTACGCCGAATCCGGGCCGGTGGGCGGAACTGTGCGGGGCTTCGTCGGCCCGGTCATGGCGGCCATGCTCTGGCACCTGGCCATGGGCATCGAGCTGCGCCACCGCAGCCCGCACGCCGACTCCCGCAGCCTGGCCGCCGTCCTCGCCCGACAGGCACGCGAACGGCTCCTCGCCCGGCTCTCGATCGCAGACCGGGACGCGGACGCCGCCCGGATCATCCGCGAGCGCGCCCTCGACCAGGCCGTCACCCTGATTCTCCGTGCAGAGACCATGACGCCCTCGAAACGCACCAAGTGGCGAGGCCGACGCCTCACCCGCCGCCTGCACCAAGCCCTGGAGCAGGCCGACGTCGACCGCGACGCACGCCAAGACGAGCTGCTGCTGCGCAAGCTCGCCACCCGCCAGCAGGCCACTGCCTTAGCCTCCAAGCAACTGCCCGCGCGCTGGCCCGATACCGCCGCGCTCACAAGCGGCGGCTCCGCGACGGCCCGCCCGCGGGCCACGGCAGAAGAACGGGCTGAGACTCCGGACCGCCCGCCCACCAAGGTCGCGGGCGATGACACCGCCGACCGGGCAGCCCGCCCGCAGCCCGAAACCCGCCCGCAACAGCCCGCCCGCACCACCGTCAGCCCGGAACCAGACCCGGGCGAGGGGCCACCGGGCGACGCTCCAGGCACGGCCTCGCGGGCGGAGTCGAATCGCCCCGGGCTCCAAACCGCGCGCGACACGGGCCCTCCTCGATAGATACGCCCAGGACCTCTATCGCGAGCACGGACGGCTCTCCCGTGACCTGCTGGAGGAAGCCGTGCGCAAGGACGGCTACAGCGTGGCCAGCGACACCGCCGGAGAGGTGGTTCGCACCGTCAAGGCCAAGCTACCGACCGCGCTCAACGGCCGCCCGCACTGAAACCGACCACTCCCCCAACGTCCAAGGAAAGCCGCTCAATGCACGACTCGCACCACGAACTACACGACATCCAAAAGGAGATCACCGCGCCCACCTCGACGGGAGCAAGTTGGAGGTTCGGACACTCCCCCGCAGGGGGAGCGCCCGAACCCGACCCCGCACCGGGGGCGGCGGGGCCCCTCCGGCGCCAGGGGGCGCCGGAGGGGAAGGCTGCGACCGAGGGCGGATCGCAACCAGGAAAGGCCGGCCGCAAGCGCCGGACCAAATTCAAGGGGAAGGCGCGTCCGCGCGACAAGAAGCGGCGCCCCGCCCAGAGCGTCCGCCTCAGCGATCAAGAGCACGCCATCATTCAGAAGGGCGCCTACGCCGTCGGCATGAGTCTGGCCGGTTTCCTCGCCCACTCCGCGCTGGCCGCCGCCCGCGACCAGTCCCGCACCGCCGCCTCCATCGCCACCGAACGCGACGTGCTCACCGAACTATTCGCCGTGCGCCGCCAGCTCGGCTGGGCCGGCAGCAACCTCAACCAGGTGGCCAAAGCGCTCAACTCCGGTGGCGATGTGCACCACCTCATGGAGGTGCTCGCCGACATTCACCGCGCGGCCAACGCCGTGACGAAGGCCGCCGACCGGGTCACCAACCACCAAGAGCAAGAGGGTGATACGCCTTGATCCCCAGCATTCACAAGCAGGGCAGCAGCACCCTCGGCCTACTCCACTACCTCTACGGCAGGGGCACGCACGAGGAGCACGTCGACCCGCATCTGGTCGCCTCCTTCGACCACATGGCCCCCGACCCGGGCCGCGACCCCTCTGCTACGAAGAAGGACCTCCAGCAGCTCCTCGACCAGCCCCTCCATCTGCTCGACGTAGACCAGCGACCCGAGAAGCATGTGTGGCACTGTTCGGTGCGCGCCGCCCCCGACGACCCGATCCTGACGGACGAACAATGGGCCGACATCTCCCGCCGCATCGTCGCGGCCACCGGCATCGACCCCGGCGACGGCGCGGGCTGCCGCTGGGCCGCCATCCGCCACGCGGACGACCACATCCACATCATCGCCACCCTCATACGCGAAGACGGCCGCCGCCCTGACCATCACCGCTCCGGCAAACGCGCCCAAGCCGAAGCCCGCCTCATCGAAGCCGACTACGGCCTCCACCGCGTCACACCCGGCGACGGTACCGCCGCCAAGCGCACCACCAGCGCCGAGCGGCACAAGGCCGAACGCCAAGGCCGGGGCCGCGCCGCACGCGAGGAACTCCGCGAGACCGTCCGCCGCGCGGTCGCAGGCGCCGCATCCACCGACGAGTTCCTCGACCGCCTCAGGGACGCCGGACTACTCGTGCGTACCAAGGTCCTGCCCTCCGGCGATGTGAAGGGCTACAAGGTCGCCCTACCCAACGACCGCAACAAGGACAAGGAACCCATCTACTACGCCGGATCCACCCTCGCCCCCGACCTGTCCTTGCCCCGAATCCAGGAACGCTTCGCCACCGGCTCCACCCCACCAGAGACCGCTCGCAGCGAGCGGCCGGAACGCCCCACCGCGCCCTCGGCACCCGCTGCGGCACGACGCACCGCCGCCCACGCTGCCTGGGCAGCGCTGCTCGTCCTCGACCACAGCGGCGACGACGGCGCGGCGGCAGCCCAGATCGCCGCCACTTGCGAGATCCTCGACGCCCTCGCCAGGACCGCGGCACTCCATACCCGCAGCGAACTACACCAGGCAGCCCGGGAGTTCGAGCGGGCATCCCGCTCCCACACCCGAGCCGAGTTCCGCCACGCGCAGGACTTGCGCAGGGCTGCGCGCGACCTGGTTTACAGCGGGCCCGCACTCGGCCGGGGCGAGGACGGGGCCGGTACTGCGATGGTCTTGGACATACTGGTCTTCTTCGCCATTGCCGCCGCCCACTGGCACGCCCAACGACAGCACGCCCAGCAGGCCGAGGCCGCCAGCCGGGCCGCCGCGCACCTGCGGGCCGCCTACCAGCAGGCCGCCGCCGAACCACTGGCGGCGCTGCGCGAGCGGGGTCGTCGCATCGCCCCGTCCCTGCGCCGCCATCACGCGAGCACCCTGCGCGCCGCCCTGCCCGAACTCGCCGACAGCGTCCTGGCCGAACCCGGCTGGGACGCCCTGGCCGCCACCCTCGCCGATACCGAACGCGCCGGCCACAGCCCCCGCGCCCTGCTCGCCGAGGCCGCTGCCCGCCGAGAACTGGACACCGCCGAATCCATCAGCGACATCCTCGTCTGGCGCCTACGCCGCACCGCGAACCTTCCCGCCTACGCCCTGGCTCCGGAAACCACCTGGGTACACCGCCCCAACGATCAGCTGACCGTCGCTCATCAACTGCCAACGCTGTCGACACCACACGCACCGCGCCGCTGATCACGGGGAAGACACCCAATCCGTTGAGATACCCGATAGCTCCGTTGATGTCAGTGCCTGCTGTCAGGCTGAGCATCGCCACACATCGTCGTCTGGAGGACAGCATGAGTGCCGATCTGGGCCCGCTGGTCATCACGCGTCGCACCGGCGGTGAGCCGATACGGGCCAACGGTGAAACCGTGGGCAGGCTCGGCGACTTCTGGGGCTGGGCATGCTCCGACCTGGCCAACAACACCATGCGCGGTGTCCTGGCTGAATACCTCGTGGCTACGGCTCTGGGCGCGGCCACCGGTACCCGCACCGAATGGGACACCGTTGACATCCGTACACCCGAGAAATGGCACGTCGAGGTGAAATCGGCGGCGTACCTGCAGTCGTGGGCACAGTCCCAGCCGTCGGAGATCTCGTTCTCCATCGCACCGGCCTCCGGCTGGGACGCCCAGACCGGCACCACCACGGCCGAAGTACGGCGACGCTCCGACGTTTACGCCTTCTGCCTCCTGCACCACCAGGACAAGCAGACACTCGATCCTCTGGACCTGGACCAGTGGACCTTCTACGTCCTCCCCACCGGGGTCCTCGACGAGCGGTGTCCGAGCCAGAAGACCATCAGACTATCCAGCCTCAAGCGCCTCAGCCCACTGAAGACCGACTTCGCCGGCCTGCAGAAAGCAGTCGCCACGTGCGCCGAAGGCACGCGGTAGCCCCCGGGCAGCGGGCTCAGACGCCTCCGGCCCAGGCTAAGCACGAACTGGCCGCGTTCAACGACGCACTACGCGCCGGACCTCGGCACGCCTCTCAACCATCAGCGAGATCGGGCACAACATCATCTGGACGGCACGCCTCTTCCCGGTAGGGCACCTCCCCTGGCGTCCTGGTCCCAAGTAACGCCGTGATGTCAGTGAGTCCCGGCCGGAGGATTGGTGAGACATTCAGCGTAGGGGAGGAACTTACGGACTGCCGGACTGCGTGACGCTGTCCGCGAGTTGGCCTACTACGTTCAAGATGCCCTGGCCGAAGCTCGTCGGGGCGATCAGCACGCCGAACACCAACACAATGAGCACGGTCAGCTTCTCGTCCCTCCGGCTTCGGGACTGTGTACGCCGACGCAGTCGCAGAAGGATGACTGCGGCCAGCAGAACAGCCACGTTGATCGTCAGAATCACCCGGTCAGTCCTCCCATCAGGCAAGAACGCCCCCGTCTTCCGGTCTCTCCCGAACTGGGCGAGCCAGTGGTGCAGTTACCAGTGGCTGACGGCAGGGCACTTGTCCTCGGGTTGCTTTGTCTCCTCGGCGTCCGAACACAGGACCCGCGGGTACCTCGTCGCACCCGTTCTTCTCTCAAGCGGGTCACGACAGGGCCGTGGGGCGGCGTGGCGGCGGGATGCGGTCCAGCAGATCCCACAGCGGCCGTGATCCTGCGGCCCATTCGCCAAGTACGCGGCGGTCGACGAGGTGGATACGGTGCTCTCTGCCCCACGGGATGGCCTTCGACGAGAAGCGGCCGTTGGTGAGCACGACGGCGATGTCCGCCCCGTGGATCTGCCGTGCGGTGCCATTGACCTGCTGCAGCACACCGACACCTACTGCCGAGCCGTTGTCCCCGTCCCGGCGGTGCTTGCACTGGATGGCCCAGATCCGGCCGACTGGGTCGATGGCCCGTACGTCGCAGGCGTTGTCGCCGGCGCCGCCGAGCCGCTCGGCCTCGCAGCCATCCCGGCGCATCAGGTTCCGTATGGCGAACTCGAACGCACGGTGATCCAGGGCGTCGATCTCGGCGATACGCAGCCGCAGGGCTCGGGCGCGAACTCGTTCCCACTCGGCGCGCTGCCGCACCTGCTGGAACCAAAGGCCGGCCGCGCCGGCGGCGATCAAGCCGGCGAGGATGAGGACCCACCAGTGCGCGAGGAGCCATTGCACGACGGCGGCGACCAGGCCGACCGCCACGACTGCGGCCACCAGCAGGGCCACCTGCTCGTCCTGCTTCCTGGGACGGCGGACCGGGCGACGCCGGTATCTGCGCCGTACCGGGCGGCGGCTCATCGGGCCCCGCCCCGCGGAGCGGGAACAGGAGCAGCGCTGCCGCCCCGAACGCGCACCTTCACCCGTGCCCCCATTAAGTAACTCCCCTTTTCTTCTGTGTCGTTGACGTATGGCCAGCAGGTTGTATGAGAGCACGAACCGCTGACACCAGGTAGGTGTGCGATCACTGGAAGTAATAGCCTTTCGGTCAGCCCAACTGCGGCGCCAAGGCATCCGCACGTAGGCGAGCTGCGCATTTCGTGACTCGACCGATGGGCTTCAGCCGTTTCGTGAGGGCATACCTGTGTCGGTCAGGTGGCCTTGCTCGATCGCGGACGATGGCCGGGTGACGCCTGGCCGCTCATCAGCTCGGCTGCGTCACTTCCGCTCACTCTGGGGACTCACCTGCCGCATTTCTTGCTAGCGTCGTTGCGTCGCCATGGAGGTCCAGTGCCGTCTTCTCATACCGCTACACCCCAAGTCGATCTACGAGTCAAGTCCGTCGACGACGTGCTCAACGAGGTTGAGCGTTCCTTCCAGACTTCGTTGGACCCGGGGACTCTGGTACGTAAACGACGCTCTCTCGGTGCGCGTACGGACCGTGGAACGTGGGTGCGGATCGAGCGGCGCCGGTTCGACAAGATCGGTGGCCAGGGCTGGAACGGAACCGAATGCGCTGCCCTGCTGGAAGGGGTTGCCGTACCCCAATGGCACCGGGGTGCGGCTTGGCGCGAGCCCGATGGCGCCGTGATGTGGCGGGCCGACGAGACGGACCTGCTGCCAGGAGCGCCGATCGGCAGCAGTGTGCTGGCCGACGATCCTCACCTGTCGCACGACTGGTGGCAAGCGCTGAACGCATCGCTGGACGCGCTGGCAGTCCAGCACACGAGGCGCGTGGCCACCCCGGACACCGTCACCATCACCCAGCGCGGTGTAACTGAGGCGATCAAACGGTTCCTTCCCGTCGGGATCGACACGGCTTTGAAGCAGTGGCGGCCGGCGCATGCCGACCTCAACTGGGCGAACATGACCGGACCACGGTTCTGCCTGTTCGACTGGGAGGACTGGGGCATGGCCCCTCAAGGTCTGGACGCGGCGTCATTGTGGGGGAACTCCCTCGCCGTCCCGGCGCTGGCCGAGCGAGTCCGCCGCGAACGACGCCACGACCTGGAGAGCCGGGACGGTAAGCTGATCACCTTGTTCGTCTGCGCGAAGATCCTGGCCCCGGACGCCCACCCCGAGGATCCTCGCCTCGAACCGGCGCGCGACATGGCGGCACGAGTCGCGGACGACCTTCAGAGCGGCTGACGGCTCGCTCGCTCGCGGAGAAGCCGCCGGTACGTTCCAAGGCTCCTTTCGTCGGCTTCGTATCGCAGGGCGCTGAACAGTTCCCGCAGGTGAGAGGGGTTATCCGTGCCGACGGCGACCCTTCCCACTCGCGGCAGCCAATACGTGGTGCGGAACGCGGCCTGCAGTGCTGAGAGGCCGTCATCAGGGTCCTGGATGAACACCTGTGGGTCGAGCTTGCCCCACAGGGGGTCCGTGGCCCTGCCGCCGAACGGGCTCATACCCCAGAACTGGTCCGTGCCGAGGTCCCACCGGGCCGCGAGGGTTTCCGAGGCTTCCAGGACGTCGATCCCGGCGAGGAGGCCCGCGCGGACCATGAGCACGTCGGGCCTGGGCATGGTGCCGGCGGTGAGTTCCGGCAACCGGCGGGGGTCCCAGGAGGAGATGCCCCAGGCTCCGCACAGCCCCGCCGCCGCCCCCGCCTCCAGGGCCGCGCACGCCGTGCCCAGAACATCGCGCGCGGCGTCCGGCGGGCCGGTGAGAGACCGCTCGGGATTGTGCAGGAACACCAGGTCCGGAGCGCGTCCCAGCTCGCGGTTCGACTGTTGCATGGCTTCCCTGAGACGGCCGGGGTCGAGGGAGTGCTCGGCCGGTCCGGCGGCGGGGAAGAAGCCGACTTTGGTGGAGAGTGTGAAGCGGGGAAGGAGATCTCTTCCGATCTCCGCCAAGGCGGAGTGGGCTGAGAAACCCCGGTAGTTGAAGCTGGTGTCTATCGCGTCGATCCCGAGTTCCAGCGCGCTCGTCAGGATCCGGCGCTCGTAACGAGATCGGTGTAGCCCGAGGACAATTCGGGGGTCAGGCTCGCGCACAGCTCCTCCTCCACCAGGATCGTCGCCAGTGCCTCCACCTCGGCGCCCACCGTGCGGGCGGCCACGTCCAGCCGCACAGGGTGGCCGCTCAGAAGCAAGCGGAGCCCCGGCAGCGCCCTGGCCGTGAACGTGAGCCTCTTGCCCGCAGCCACCACGACAACGTTCTCCCCGACCTCGCTGATCAGGGGTGGGAACTCGCTGACGCACACCACGGCCTCCAAAGGGCCGAAGATGTCCAGGAAGGGAACATGCCTACCGGGAGGAGCTTCCTGCTCTCGTCGCCCGAGGAACTCCGCCGGATCCCCCGCGTCGATGAGGCGGGAGGCTGCGGTGGCCAGCAAAGAGTGCTGGGCCTGTTGTTCTTCGGGGCCGCCCCATCGGTCGAGGTCGTGGCGGAACACCTCCTCCTGGCGGGACCAGTCGGCGAGCCAGGTCAGCCAGCTCACCGCGGTTCGTTTGGCGAACCCGAAGGTCACATGGGTGCTGTGGCCACCGCCCCGGCCCACGCGGGTGGCCGCGTGCCAGTAGCCGCGGGGGATGTGCATCACGTCGCCGGCCCTCATGGTGCCGGTCCACACGATCTCTTCGCTGGGGGTGTTGTTCCTTTCGGCGTCGCGGAACATGGGCACAGGCCGGGAGGCGCCGCGTACTTCCCACTGCTTCTGACCGGCCAGCTGCACGATGAGGACGTCGTGGTCGTCCCAGTGCAGGTCGAAGCCTGAGGCGTCGTTCGTGGTCAGGTAGACGTTCGCTTGGACGTGCTCCCGCGACCACCACTGCATGGCCCGGCAGGCCGCTTCCATCGTGGGATCGAAGACGTTGGACTGGTCCAGGACGAGCGTCGCACCCTCGCGCAGCAGGCTGCCCAAGCGGCGCATGTCCGCCATCGGTATCGCCTGCCCCCGGGGTGTGACCTGACGGTCGAGGTACGCGTCAGGGTGTAGCTCCTCACCACCTTTGAAGAGGCGGAACTGGGGGTTGGCGAGGCTCCGGCGCATGACCATGTCGAGCACACGCGGAGGCGTGAGCAGCCGTGCCAGGACGTCGGGGTCCTTGATGCTTCCCCTCGCGAACTCCTTACCGAGGGGGCCTGGGCCATCCCATCCGAGTGCCTCTTCGACGGCATGAACCAATCGGTGCTCCATGAGCTGTTCCCTTCCTTGTGCCAGATGGGACTTGGGAGGCGGAGGGGCCGCGTGCGCGGCCCCTCCGCCAGCGGACTGGCGCCTACGCCGCGTGGTTCAGCCCGTCACCGCCGGGCCAGGGTCCGTCGCCCGAGCCGCCCTGTCCCGGGTCGGAGGCGTTGCTGTCGTGGCGGTCGTGGACGCTCGCGAGGACTTCCACGGCGACCACCAGGCCCTCCTCAACGGAGGGTGTCTTGTCTCCCACTTCGTGCTCCTTCCTCTACCGATCTCCCGCCGGTGCGGCGGGGAGTCTGTGGCGTGCGGAGGTGCTGTCATTGCGGTTGGGGGCCGCCCCCGTGGCCGCAGGGGGTACGCACGGGGCGGGATTGAAGGCCCGGCTCGTCTACCGGAGGCGCGCTCAGCGACGGCGCAGGAAGCCGCCCGGCGCCCGGTGCTTGCCTCCACGCCGTCCAGCGGACGACTCTGTTTCGGAGGGGACACCGGGTTTCACGGACCGAGCCGGTTCATCGTGGAGAAGGATGGATTGCCAGACTTGGTCCTGCAGTTCGCGGATGCAGGGGCCACAGGCGTACATAGGCGCCTGGGCACCGGCCACGCGCACAGGACCGATCCACAGAACACGGGTCCACTCCTGACCGCAGTAGAGCCAGCAGTACCCGTCAACCCATCTGTTGCCGTCGTCGGTGTCGGCCGGTGCGGGCAGGCCGCCTCGGGCGAATTCCGCGATCCCCGGTATCAACCGGGGCGTCATGGCCAGTTCAATATGCACAGCTCGGCTCTCAAGGTCACTCGCCGTGGACGGCTACCCGGGCCTGCTCCTTCTCGTGGGCGTCGGCAAAAAGGAGGGTGGGCTCCGCCAGGATGTCGCGGCCGGATTCGCTCTTGTAGATCTCGTCGACGCTGCCGAACCGGGCTTCCGCGTAGTCGAGGTCGAGTAGAGCCGCCGCCTGCCGGACCGACGCCTCGTCCGGCCCCTCGATCTCCACGAAGGTGGGGAGATCCGGCCAGGTGTCGAAGTCGAAAACGGCCTCGCCAAGGCGCCATTCCTCGCGGTAGTTCTCCTGGTAGCGGACCTCGCGCAGGCCGAGTTTGCGGAGGATCTCGGCCATGGCCAGCAGGTCAGAGACCTCGGTCTCGATCTCGGTGGTGCCGTCGATGGTGGTGGGGTCGGTGACCTGCTTCAACGTGAGCGTGGAGCGAGTGGCCTCATCCCTGAGCCGAACCCAGGCACCACCTTCAAGAGCGTCGTTCTCGAAGATCTTGCGGGTGAGGAGGGTGCGCGGGAAAGCGCGCATCGCGCCGAGGGCGGTCAGTCTGGCCTGGAGGTCGTCCACGTCGACGGCGAGGAACTTCGCCTCGTACTCGTGCTTCATGAGTCCTTCTTCCCTGTGTTTCTCTGGGATGGGGTGGACGCACGGGCGGCAAGGAGAAGGCCCATGCGATGGGTGTGGTCCTGCGGCTGCCCGACGTGGGCCCGCTCAGTGAACTCGTTGGTCCGCAGGGTGAGCAGGACGTTCCAGTCGTCGATGAAGTAGCGCCGGAGCTTCTCAGGTGACGTGTAGTGCTCAAGCGTGTGATGGCGCTGCTCGATGGGCATCATGAACTCCGCGCCGAACAGGCCACCAGGCCGGACCATGCGCTGCATGCGGTCGATGAACTCACCAAGCGGACGGTGGTGGTTGGCACTGTAATGCCATGAGCAGCTCGTCCAGACCGCGTCACTGGTTGTGCCCAAGGGCTCGGATGCGAGGAAGTCCTCCTCTACGATCCGCACCCGGTCATGGAGTCCTTCGAGCTTCAGTCGCTCGATCAGCCCCGTCCTATGGCCGGTTTCGTCACCCGGAAGTTGGACCTCGCCGCCGTGAAGGGGGATCGGATCGCGTTCGATGGCGACGACGCGATAGCCGGCGGAGGCCAGCGGCAGGACGAGCCTGCCGTCGCTCGCGCCGATGACCGTAACGGTGGAGTCAGGCTCTGCATTCTCCTTCAGCACGGCGAGGAATTGAGGGAAGAAGGTGAGGGTGTGCTGCCACATGCTCATGGTCCGCACTGCGCTGCTCCCCCTTGGGCGTTGATGGCGAGGACTGCCTCGATCACCTCGCCGGGCTTGAGTCCCGTGGTGTTCACTCGGTGCATTGGGAACGAGGCGTAGACGGCGGCGATGTGACCGGCGGCGATCTCGGCGAGTACGTCCCAGCGGGATACGGGCTTCTCCCGCAGGGCGAGGCGGCGCTGGCGCTCATCCTCCGCGCAAACCAGCTGATAACTGATGGGGAGCGGTAGATCGGACGGCAGGGTCACCCCGAGGCCAGTCCCGAATGCCCGGTGGTTGGCCAGGCAGCGGGGGAAGTAGCTCTCCACGACGACCGGGGTGCCGGCGGACAGGTATCGCTGAATATGGTCAGCCGCACTGAACAACGCCGAGAGATAGAAGGACATCCGGGCGTCGACATTCCCCTTGAGGTCCACCTCGTGCCGCAGCGCTTGATAGACCGGCGGCACTGTGGGGACCAGCACAGCACCGCGGGCTGCCGCGAGCATGGGCGCCAGGGTCGACTTACCAGTGCCACGGAGTCCTTCGAGGCTCTCGAACGGTACCTGGTCAGACACGGGCATACACCACATCCGGTACCGCGAGAGCCAGTTCGTCGATGGCGGACGGTCGGTAGGTGATGCAATCCGCGAACTTGTCGTACCAGAAGGCGTGTGAGTCCCGGCCAACCGCTTTGCACGACATGGTGAGGGCGCCGCGCGGATCGGCCTCGATCCGCTCAATCCGCGTCGGGTCGACCGAAGAAGCAGAGATCCCCGGGGCGCCCTGCTCCGACAAGTCCTCGTCGACGATCACTTCGATGGTCAGGTCGGCGGTCTTAAGTTGTTCGCGAAAGCGGCGGTAGGCGGCGGCATCGGCGACGAAGAGCTCGGGGTGATCTGCCGCGTTGCCGACCGGCCGCAGGCTGTGAAGTTTCAACTGCTCGACCCCATAATGCTGCAGGATGCGTGCCAGAGGCAGCACCTCGTCGATGTTGCGAGCGGTGACCGTCAGGGTCGCACCGGTGCGGACACCGAGCCCCCGGGCGATGTCAAGCGCACCCAGCGCACTCTGGTAGCTCCCGAACTTGCGAACGTGATCATTGGTCGAGCCGATGCCTTCCAGCGATACGCGCAGCAGGTCCAGATCGGGGGCGATCTCGGTGAGCCGCCGCTCGATCCGGTAGCCGTTGGTGCAGATGTCGACCCGCATGCCCGGTTCCCGCTTGGCGTACCGGACGACCCGCGCGAGGTCCCTGTAGACGAAGGGCTCGCCGCCCAGCAGAGTGACAGCCTCAGTGCCGTATTGCTCACGCATGAGTGTGAGGAGGTTGATCGCCTCTTCCATAGTGAAGCCGTCGGCGTGCTGGAGCCTCTTGCCATGGAAGCAGTGCAGACACTCGAAGTTGCAGCGGTACAACAGCTGCAGGTACAACATCCGGATCCTGCGGATCCCGGTGACTTCCCCGATCACGTGGGTCTCCTTGGAGCATTTTCCTGGTGGGAGACCTGATGCTCGCGGAATGAGGGAGGACCGCATCACCGCGTATCCGGACGCTACGGGGACGTCCTGGGACGTTTTCAGTGCGCCGAGAAAGTCTCCAGGATCCCGAGAACACACGCGGTGTCCGTCAGGTCCGGCAGTACGACCTGAGCGCCGGCGGCGGCCAGCTCCTCAGCACCGTAGACGCCAGAGGCGACCGCAATGATCCCGGAGTTCGTGGCGAGCGCGGCCTCAACATCCCTCGGGGTATCCCCTACAAGCACGACAGGCACGTCCGCCCGGACGCCCTGGAGGCGTTGGGCCCGCTCCCGAGCGATAGCCACCAAGTCCGGCCGTTGGACAGCGTCAGCCCCATAAGCGCCAACCGACAGATCCAGTAGGGAATCAAGGCCGAAGGCCGACACCTTCACGCGAGCGTTGGCCGCGATATTCCCCGTGAGAACCGAGGACACCCAGCCATCACGTGCCGATGCTTCCTTCAGGACGTCACGCACACCGGAGAGGGCGGTCCCGCGACGGCTGAGCTCGTGGAGGCGCTCCTCTCCCGCGTCGGCGAGAGCGGCCTCGACTGCGGCCCAGTCCGGCTCGGCCAGACCGTTCCGCTGGAACATGTCGCGCATGATCAGACGATCCGTGCGGCCCTCGGTCCGCGCCGGTTCGGCCGGACCGGTTCCCGCCAGCGCTGTGAAGGCAGCCGCGTAGATCTCCTTGCTGACCCCGGCGTTCTCGATGAGTGTGTGGTCGATGTCCCACAGGACGATGAGCTCCATACCACCAGCGTAAATACCCTGTTCGACGCTTCGGCTTCGAAGGAACGTCCCCTAACGTCCTTGCCCGTTCGTGTCGGCCTCAGCTTGTATGGCTGCTGTGAACGAGCGACTGCACTCCGTGCTTGCCCAGCGTGGCGTCTCGCCAGAGTCACTCGCTGAAGTGTGCGAGGTGGACCCCAAGACCGTCGGTCGCTGGCTCGGTGGACGCGTTCCTCATCCGCGTCACCGATTCCGCGCCGCCCAGCACTTCCGGGTTGAGGAGCTGTTCCTGTGGCCGGCCCCGGTGCCGAGTGCCGGACAGCCCACGCCGGGGTCGGGCTTGGAGCTGGTCGGGACCTACCAGAACCGGGCCAGTGTTCCGCGGGACATGTGGCTCTCACTGCTGAAGGAATCCCAGAAGCAGATCAGTGTCCTCGTCTTCTCCGGCACGTTCTTCGCCCAGTCCAACCCCCACGTCGCCAGGATGCTTGCCGAGCGGGCGGCGAACGGAGTACGAGTACGGCTCTGCTTCGGCGAATCGAGCGGCCGAGCTGTGGCCGTCCGCGGCCTCGAAGAGGGCATCGGCGACACTCTCGCCGCCAAGATCCGCGCCTCCCTGACCTACTACCGGCCCTTATTGTCCGAGGCGGGCTGTGAGGTCAGGCTGCACGACACCACGCTCTACAGCTCCCTCTTCCGCTACGACGACGACCTACTCGTGAACCCGCATGTCTGGGGTCAACCGGCCAGCGCCAACCCTCTGTTCCATCTCAAGCGAGTTGACGCTGCAGGGTGGTTCGACAACTACGCTGGAAGTTTCGAATCTGTCTGGGCCACCGCGCGGCCCTGGACGCCACACCAGGAGGGGCCCTCATCACATGGGCAGGACTGAGTACTACAACGACCCCGACGCCCCCCAGGCGAACACGCTTATCCCGGCCAACAACCTGCTCGTCGTCGACGACAGCGGCGCCATCCTGCTCCAGCGTCGTCGCGACACAGGGCAGTGGGCCCTGCCTGGGGGCGCCCAGGACATCGGTGAGACGGCGGCACAGTGCGCGGTTCGCGAATGCCTCGAAGAAACCGGCATCACCGCCGAAATCACCGGCTTCCTCGGTGTCTACACGAACCCCAACCACATCGTCGCCTACTCCGACGGTGAGATCCGCCAGCAGTACGAGAACACGTACATCGGCCGCCCGGTAGGCGGCGAGCCCACCATCAACGACGAAGCCGACGGCGTCCGTTACATCCAGCCATCCGACTTGGACCAGTACGACATCCACCCCAGCATGCGCCAGCAGATCGGCGACTACCTCGCCGGCACCTACCCCTACCTGGGCTGAGCCGCCAACGCCGATTCCACCCGCCCAACAGCGGCAAGGATCTCCGGCGCCGCCCGGCGGATGAATCGCCCCACCAGGCTGTCCGCGCCATAACGGGCGGTGATCTCGGCCAGCCGAGCCTCGACAGAGGTGACTTCGCCGTCGGGTGTGGTCGTCATATCGCAGTAAATGAGCGCGTCCACAAGCCGCTGGTCGCCGAGCAGCGGGAACTCGGCCTCCAGCACCTTCCGCAAACCGCGCTCATCAGCCTCCAGCAACGCCAGCGAATGGTTCGCCACCAGCCGAACCAACCGTTCGTCGGCCTTGTGCTCATCCCGGAGGAACCGGGCGCCATCCAGCGGATGAAATCCGGTGACGGCCAGCCGCGGCGCGTAGCCCACATCGTGCAACACAGCCGCGGAGGCCAACAGTTCCCCGTCGTCGCCCAAGATCCCAGCCACTTCGGCCGCGCGCCGTGCGACCCCTTGCGAGTGCGCCCATCGACGAGGAAGCGGCTCACTCAACTCCGCCTCGGCCACTGCGCCCGCCCACTTCACCATTACTCCGTTCATGGGTTGGTACGTGCCCAGGTGCCGCCCGGCACAGTCTCAGCCGTACAGAGTTCGGGGACGCCAGCCTCCGCACACTCGCCGCCGGGGAGGAAGAGGACTCGGGCATGGAAGATCACCAATCGCTCCGGCATGCGGTCGCGGATGGCGCTCGCGCCGCCGGGACTTTGGTATTCCCAGCGCCAGCGGTCCCATACCTCGACCTCGGCGGTGTGGTCAGGCCAGTCTTCGCTCCATCGTGTTCGGATTCAGGGGCTCGCCGGTGGGCGACGCGAACACGTCCCCGCATCTGTCCACAGGTCGCGGGCGAGCACGCTCCGGGCCCTGTTCCCACTTGACCTGCCGTTCTCGCGCCGGGTGTTGATCTTCTGGGGGTAGAAGGCGGGTTCGCGGCCGCACCGGTCGCCGCGCCGTGCTTGTAACGGGGCCGCAGCCGACCACGACGACGCGGATGACGCCGAGCTCAAAGTCGATGTCGTCCCACCGCATGCCAAGGACCTCCCCCTGCCGCAGCCCCAAGGCCAGGGCGATCTGGATCGTCAGGCCGTACGTCCTCTAGTCCTGCTCCTGGCGAGAACGGTGCGCCTCCGCCAGGACGACCAGGGGCAACACGGCGATCGGCAAGCCTTGGGGAGCGACGGATGCCTGCTCGTCCGCCCACCACACCGCCTCGCCTGGCCTGCCGTGATGGCGTGGGAAGAGGTAGGTGACAACCTCGTGGTGCGCCTCGCGGTTCCACGGGTCGCGCTGCTTGATCTCCTTCCACACACGATCGAGCGTGTTCCGGTCGGGGGCATGGGTCCGCAGCAGCGCGAGCATCACCACCAGGGGCGCCACGTCCTCCGGCCATGTCTTCAGGGCGGTGCGGCTGGTGCCCCAGGCTTCTTCCATCAGAGCCCGGCCGCTCACCGCCCCGGCGATCATCGCCCGTAGGGCCTGCACGTTCGCCAGGAGGGCGAGCGCGTGCGGGGAGCGGGGCTCAGCTCTCGCCCAGGTGTCGGCGAACCGGAGCCGTGCCCCGGCCTCGGCGAGAACCTGCAGGCGGAAGATCCGGCGGTCCCAGTCGGTGCCCGTCGCGATCAGCAGATCCCGGGCCCCCTCCCACCTGCCCATCGCCGCGTCCTCCACTACCGGCCGCAACGCCACGTCGTCGCGAGCCGGGTGCCAGTCGAGTGAGGCACTGCGGCCGTGGCCGGTTCGTGCCCTCACTCGGGCCGCCAGGACATCCGCGGGTTGTCGATCACGAACCCAAGGGACACGTACAGCGGCTCGCCCTCCGAACTGGACGCGAGGGTGACGCGCTTGCAGCCGCGTAGGTCCATCCAGTCCCTGAGCGCTGTCACCACCGCTCGCGCGTAGCCGCGTCTGCGGAACTCCGGGTCGGTGGCAACAGTGCTGATGTCGCCGTTGAAGGGCTTGTCGCTGCCGGGGCCTGGAAGCCTGGGCAGGAGAAACCCCATCGCACAAGCCGCCACGCGGCCTGGAGCGGCATCCACCACGAACGCGGCAAACGTTTCCGGGTCCTGGTCACGGAGCATGGAGGCGAATGCCTTCCGGCACTCCTCCATCCACGGTCCGTCCGGCACATCTCTCGGCCTGCTCCATGGCACCTCCGGGCAGGTCAGCGCCAGCTGACGCATTCGGACCAGCTCCCTAGCGTCGGCGACCGTCGCCCGTCGTACAAGCGCGCTCACTGAAAGCCCTCCCGTTGACACGTACGTTCTTGATTGCGGCGACGCTCGTGAGGTCCGTATCCTGCTCGGCAACGCGATGACGGAGACGAGTAGCCACGGATCACGCGAGCAGAGAGAGCCGCCGGAAGCTGGGAAGGCGGCCTCGCGTCCCGAGGCGAAGACCCTCCTGAGCGCGGGGAGGAACGACCACGTCGTGGTCCCATGCCCCGCCGGCCGGCCCCCGTCACCGGGCCCGAATGAGGCCGCCACCTGGTGGCGGCGAAAGTGCGGTGGTACCGCGAGTTCCCTTCTCGCCCGCACTCCCAAGGGATCATGACGATGTCCTTCGGAGGACCGCAATGATCCAAAGCCGCGTACACGTCTCCGACCTGCGAGAACACGTCGGCCGTACCGTCACCGTCTGCGGATGGGTGAACACCCTCCGCCTGCAGCGCAAGATGCAGTTCGTCATCGTGCGAGACAGCACTGGCATGGTGCAGGTGACCCACAAGCGCGACGAGGGGCCGCTGGAGGCCCAGCTCGAAGCCCTCACTCCCGAGTCCGCCGTACGGATCACCGGCCGTGTCGTGGACGCCGCCCAGGTCAAACTCGGCGGCTTGGAGATCGTCCCCGAGCAGGTGGAGGTCCTCAACCAGGCCGCGACGCCGTTGCCGATCGACGAGCACACTGGCCTGGAACAGCGTCTCGACTGGCGTTTCCTGGACGTACGGCGCCGGCCCGGCACCCAGCTGATGTTCGCCGTGCAGACCACCCTGGAGCAGGGGATGCGCGAGTACGCCTACGCTCAGGGCGCCACCGAGATGCACACGCCCAAACTCATGGGCACCGCCTCGGAGTCCGGCGCCGAGGTCTTCAAGCTCGGCTACTTCGACCGCTCCGCCTACCTGGCGCAGTCCCCGCAGTTCTACAAGCAGATGGCGATCTCGGCCGGCATCGACAAGGTCTTCGAGATCGGCCCGGTCTTCCGCGCCGAGCCGTCGTTCACCTCCCGGCACGCCACCGAGTTCACCGGCGTCGACGTGGAGCTGGCCTGGATCGACGGCGTCGAGGACGTGATGGCGTTCGAGGAACAGATGCTCGCCCACGCCATCGGCAAGGTCGCCGACGCGTACGGTGAGGCGATCGCCGAGCACTTCGGCGGCGTCGAGGTCACCGTGCCCACCACCCCCTTCCCGCGCATCACCATGGCCGAGGCGCACGAAATCCTGCGCAAGGGCGGCTGGGACCCGCAAGGGGTCAAGGAGGACCTGGACCCGGAGGGTGAGCGGAGTATCTCGGCTCACATCAAGCAGGCCACCGGGCACGAGTTCGTGTTCATCACGCACTACCCGGTCGGCATCCGGCCCTTCTACCACATGCGGCCGGCTGACGACCCGAGCGTGACCTTGAGCTTCGACCTGCTGTGGAGGGGACTGGAGGTGACCACCGGCGCCCAGCGTGAGCACCGTTACGACGTGCTGCTGAAGCAGGCCGTCGAGAAGGGCATGAGCACCGAGCCGCTGCAGGACTACATGAACGCGTTCCGCTACGGGTGCCCGCCGCACGGTGGGCTCGGCATGGGGCTCGGCCGGGTGCTGATGGTGATGCTCGGGCTGGACTCGATCCGCGAGGCCACGTTCCTCTTCCGCGGCCCGAACCGGCTCACGCCATAACCAGTGGGGGTTTGCGGCCCACGGCACGGGCGAACGCCTCGTGCCGTGGGCCGCGGTCTCAGAAGCGGACATTGCGCAGGTCATGCGTCCACGCCTCACCCGGGTTCTTGTCCCAATAGGACCGCAGGGCCAACTCCCGCTCGGAGAAGCGGCCTTGGTGGCATAGGCCCCCGTGGGAGAGGGTGACGCTCATGGCGAGCGCCGACCCGGTGGTGACCCAGTGGGGCGTCAGCGCATGGCTCCAGAGCTGGTCGCCGGGCTGCATGGTGACGGACTGCCGGTCGGCCGGGTCATGGGCGGGCGGATGCTCGCCGGTGGTCTCGCCGATGACCGCCGCCTCGGCCGAGAGGTGCTGGTCGGGGTCGAGGTAGCTGTGGAAGGTCTTGGTGCCATGGACCTGCCAGACCAGACCGTGCGAGTTGTCGTTGTGGTAGGTCGAGGCGGCACCCTCGGTGGACAGGAACAAGATCGGCGCCAGCCGCTGCCAGGTGAATCCCCGGGCGGACAGATGGGTGCGCCAGGGGATCATGACCTCGTCCTGGAAGCCGTGCAGGAGGTCGTCGTAGAAGCGGCTGAGGTTGAAGTGCACCAGCCGGAACGGCCAGGTGACGACCTCCTCGATCGGCGCCGTACGGAAGGCGGCCGTGCGGTCCATGCGCACTTGCCAGTCGTCGTCCCCGAGGATCGTGAACCGGGCCTCTTCGTCCTCGCGGAGGTGATCGAGGACGAGCCGTACGGCCATCTCGGACCTCAACATTGTGGTTGTCCTGCACGGAGACCCGGCGCCCTATCGGGCGAGCTTCCGGCACGGTGACTGGCCGGTCGAGTTGTTCGTACACACCGACGAGACGTGGCACGCCTTCGTCGAGCGGGAAGTGAGCAGACACCGGTCACCACTGTTGTGGATGTGCGCGGCCGGGAAGCTGCTCTTCGACGTCGACGAGTCGGTGCGAGTCTCACCGACGAAGCCCGCAGACGGGCCGCCGCGGGGCCGCCCGCGCTGTCGGCCGAGGAACTCGACGACCGGCGCTACACGATCACCGACCTTCTAGACGACCTCTCGGCGACCGCCGACCGAGGCGAGCGACTGTTCATCGCCATCGAACTCGCCCGCCGAACCGGCGAACTGGCCCTGGCCGTCGGCGGATCGTGGAACGGAGGCGGGAAGTGGCTGGCACGCCGCCTCGATTCCACAGCACCAGGTCTGGGAACCCGTCTGCACCACGCCCTCCATGAGGAACTGGAAGATCGGGTCGAGCCGCTCACCGATGTCGTGGAGGAGGTACTGGATCAGGCGGGCCGGCGGTTGTGGGAGGGCTACAAGCGCGGAGCCACAGCGTCCTGAGCAGCAGGAACAGCCACCAGGGCCCACATCCTTCGGTGAGCTCGGCGTAGCGGAGGATGTCGGCGCCCGGACGAGGCCATCCTGTGGACGCGAACAGCGTGGTGCCGATTCACCCTCACTATGTGGGTGCATCGGCACCGCGTCTGGCCTCAAACGTCGATACGGGCGACCTTGCGGCCCACCTTGAGGTACAGCCCGGCCCCGTCAAGCGCCCCGGCCTCGCTCACGACCGCGCCAAGGGTCTGCTGCACGGATACCTCCGTGAGCTGTGTGGTCTGCTGGTCTCCGTCTGACTCGCGGATCAGGCGAAGGTCGTTCTGCAGGGCTACCCGGCGCACGGCGGAGATGCTGGGAGCGAAGTCCAGTGTGCGGCTGATCAGCGTCCCGAGCGTGTCCTCGGCATGGTCATTCAGGGCGATGACGGGAAGGTTCAGCGTTTCGCCGAAGGAGCGCTTGGAGAAGCGAGCCGTGAACTCCGCGCGGGCGGTGGCAGCCGCGTCGAGGCCGTGAAGGGCAGCCACGACTTCGCTGGCGAGGATCCGCTTGACCGCCATCGGGTGGGCGGTTCCCTCGTCCAGGCGCTTGGTGATCACGTGGATCTCGTCGTCCGTCCACTCGGTGAGCAGCCGCAGGTACGACCCAGTGAGGTGGTCGGGGATAGACATCAGCCGGCCTTAGACGTCGTCGGGCGACGTCGACAGGCCCACATAGTTGCCTTTGCTCTTGCTCATCTTGGTGCCCGTGCCGTCGGTGCCCTCGATGAGCGGGGTGGTGATGACCACCTTGGGAGTCTGGTCCGAGATCTCCATGACCTTGCGGCATGCCCAGCTCGCCTTGGCCTACCACGGCGCGGCACTGGTACTGGGCAAGGTCGGGGAATCGGAACTGGCATGGATCGCAGCCGACCGTGGCCTCGCAGCCGCGCAGCAATGCGGCCAGAGCACGGTGACGGGCTCCCTCTTCCGGGCGGTCACTCACTGTCTGATGGCCACCGACCGCTTCACCGCGGCGATCCAACTCGTTAACGATGCGGCGACCGTCATGCAACCCGGCCTGGGCAGCGCAAACAAGGAATACCTCTCGGTCTACGGCACGCTCTTCCTCGCCGGCGCCATGGCAGCCGCCCGAGCAGAGGACCGGACGACGACGCAGACCTTCCTCCGAGAAGCCGACGAAGCCGCGCGGCGGCTGGGCGCCGACGCCAACCATCTGTGGACGGCCTTCGGCCCGACCAACGTTGCCATCCACTGTGTCGCCACCGCTGGCGAGCTCGGGGGCATCCAGATCGCGGCGGGCCTCGGGCAACGCATCGACACAAGCGGCTTGCCCGTAGAACGGCGAGTGAGACACAGCCTGGAAGTCGCCCGAGCGCTCAGCGCCTGGAACCGGACCGATGAAGCGCTGGCCACGCTACTGGAGGCCGAACGAGACGCCCCCGAACAAGTGCGGCACCACTACCTGAGCCGGGAACTGACTGTCGGCTGGATCCGCGGCACCCGAGGCCAGCCATCCCAATCCGTGGCAGACCTGGCCCGCCGACTCGGCGTCATCGGTGGTTAGAGTCCGTCCGGTGAGCGAGAACGAGCACGAGCACGAAGCGAAGATGGCCCATCCACGCATGGCAGCCGGCGCCCTCTTCTTCGACGACGCCGACCGCGTCCTGCTCGTCGAACCCTCGTACAAGGACTACCGCGACATCCCCGGCGGATACGTCGAGCGTGGGGAGTCTCCCCGGCAAGCCTGCGTGCGCGAAGTCCACGAGGAGCTGGGCATCAAGCCCCGGATCAGCCGCCTGCTCGTCGTGGACTGGGCACCGAATCCGGGAGAGGGAGACAAGGTCCTCTATCTCTTCGACGGTGGCCGTCTCGGTGCGGAACAGCGCCAGCAGATCACCTTGCAGGCCGACGAGCTCCGCGGCTACGACTTCCACGACGCCGAGAAACTACCAGAGCTCACCATTCCACGCCTCGCACGCCGGATCACCGCCGGGATCCTGGCCCGCGAAGCCGGCCTGACCGCGTACCTGGAACAAGGGGTGTCGCCAGAAACAGGGGCTTGACCAGGGCCCGTCTGGCCTCAACGCGCGCGACATGCTCGCCTCGAAGCCGACTCGGCTCGTCGGTCTGATCAGGATGGCTGTGTTTCGACCTCGAAGGGCACAGCAGCACTCGACGTGGTCGGACGACCGGCAATCCCGGTCACCAGGTGGAGGGCAGGCCGTTCAACGGCGGATAACCGGAGAGACCCCGTGGAACCGCGAAGGGGGGTAACGCGGGCCGCAAGTAGCACCAGGGAGCCGCGCTCACCACTCGTCCACCCCATAGCCTTGTTGACATCGCCAACGCATAGACTATCGGATTCTATCCCGATTGCGTGTACGGTGGAACTATGAAGGAATCGACTCCCCCGGCTTCCGAACCACTGATCACTGGTGCAGAGATTGCCAGGCTGGCGGGGGTGACACGAGCCGCTGTCTCCAACTGGAGGCGGCGGTACAGCGACTTCCCAGCACCCGCCGACGGCGGAGCAAGCACGCCCCTCTTTTCGCCAGCCGAAGTCCGTTCATGGCTGTCCAAGCAACAGAAAGGCAGCGACCTCTCGGACGATGTCCGCCTGTGGCAGGCTCTACGGGGCGCCTTTGGCGACGACATAGTCGCAGGCATCGCGGGCGTTGCCCGCTTTCTCGCCCACGATGACACTTCCACGCTGGACGACAACCTGACTGAGCTGGCTGCGAGGCTGGTGGCGAAGGAATCAGCAGCCCACGCCATCAACCAGTTGGTCGAGCGTTTCCTGGACTCTTCGCGACGTGCCGGCTCCGACCAAGTCACGTCGTTGCGGCTAGTAAAGGCCGTGAGTCACTTCACGGGGCCAGTGCCCGACGACTCCGTCATCTTCGATCCGGCTTGCGGTATCGGGACGCTCCTCCTCTCCGTCGGACCGGCCGAAGGACCGGTCCGACGGGGCCAGGAGATCGATCCAGCGGCCGGGGAACTGGCCCAGGCGCGAGCCGAGCTCGCAGGATCGCAGGACACCGCCATCGAGACCGGGGACTCCCTCCGCGAGGACCGCTGGCCTGATCTGCGGGCAGACCTCGTCCTGTGTGACCCGCCGGCCGCCGGCCCGGACTGGGGCCGGGAGGAGCTGCTCCTCGATGCCCGCTGGGAACTGGGCACGCCTTCCAAAGCCGAGGGGGATCTGGCCTGGCTCCAGCACTGCTACGCCCATACCGCTCCAGGCGGTCGGGCCCTGGTCGTCATGCCCGCTTCCGTGGCCTACCGCAAGGCGGGCAGGCGCATCCGGGCCGAAATCGTCCGCCGCGGCCTCCTTACAGAGATCGTCGCACTGCCGCCCGGCATGGTGGCATCACACGCTCAACCAGTGCACCTGTGGACGCTGCACCGCCCGGGCGGCCCCTCTCACAGCGCGACTTCAGTGCGGATGGTGGACCTCACCGCCAATGCGCCCGACGGCCCCATGGAGCCGACAGCCGAGCAAGTCGTCGACGTACCGCTGATCGACCTCCTGAACGACTCTGTCGACCTCACACCGAGCGCGCACGTGGACGCTTCCCGACAGGACTTCCCAGCCGAGTACCGCGCCTTGCAACGGGGTATCGAGGAGCGGCTCAATCGGTTGACAGCATTGCTGCCGACCCTCACAGCAGGCGACGGGCCGGGGACGCTGGACAGCGCGACGATCAGCCTGGCCGACCTCTTCCGTGCCGGGCTCGTCAATCTCGCTCATGCTGAACCAACCTCTACCAGCGAGCAGTTGGACACCGGGTATCTACGGGGATTCCTGCGCAGCGCTTCCAACAACCGCCGTTCGACGAGCAGCAGCGGCTCCTACCGCCTCGACGTCAAGGGGGCGCGGATCCCGCAGATGGCCGTCGAGGAACAACGCCGTTACGGCGCCGCCTTCCGCGCGCTCCAAGAATTCGAGGAGCACATCGGCGAAGTGACCCGGCTGGCAGGACAGCTCAGCGCTCTCGCCCGTGACGGCCTCACCAACGGGGCGCTTCTGCCTCCCGAGGACGATGCCTGACGGATTCCTGTGGAGGTCGCGTCGCGACCGACCCTTCGACCATCAAACGGGCGATGAACGTGATCGCGGCCAGTAGCTCGTCGGGCGACTGTTCCAGGGCCAAGGCGTGCTGGTGGATGCCGATCCCCGCGTGCCGCACGCGATGCGTCGCGCTCGGCTCGTAGCCCTTCGCATAGACGAGATGACCGTCAGAGAGTCCGAGCGCCGTGCAGTAGGCAAGCATCTGATAGAGGTCGGCGTCCGGAAATCCTTCGGGCTTCTCGGCCTTGTATTTGGCGTCCGCTACAGCTCGTGGGATGCCATGGTTGCCGTACCAGACCAGGTCCGGGCGCGTCCGAACAGTTTCGGCCTCATCGAGGTACACGCCCTGCGCCTGAAGTGCACTGCGCCCCCCGTATTGCGTCAGCGCCTCGCGCAATGCGGTGCAGACGAAGTCCTCGAAGATCTTGTGGGTGTCGAAGAGGTATCCGTCGATGGTGATACGGCCGCTCACATGCTCGACGGACAAGCCGCGCAGCACCGTCTCGGCCAGCCGTAGCGCGGGCTGGTAGCGGAGGTTGAGTCGGCTCGACCTCCACCGCGGCAGATCACGGCTGCCGCGGATCAGCGGCTGTGCGTCCAGCAACCGGCCCCGGTGGTGGCGCAGTCGACGACGTACGCTGTCGGGCACCCTGGGCAGGGTCAACAGCCGCTCCGTGGCAGCGCGCAGCAGCCGGTTCTCCGCGATGTCTGTCCCGTAGTCGTCGTAGGCGACCTCGACCGGGAACGCCCGCCCGTGGTGCCGCCGGACCTGATCCGCTTCCCTGACACGGCCTCGGACGAACGGCGCGGCCTCTTCCATGTGCCGGTATCCCTGGAGCACTCCCTGCCGCAGGGCACGTTCGAGAGTTCTCTCGAATCCCTGCGCCAGTGCGGGAAGCAGCTCGTCCTGCTCGGCGACGCTCACCTCGCCGTCCCGGTGGATGTGAGGGTCGGATGCGTAGCCGATGAGGAAGAACAGCCGCGCGACCGGCACCTTGGGGGCGATGCGGAGAGTGACGGGACCGCGCCCCGGTGACCTGAGGGCCACAGCGCCGACCTTGCCGCCGGCGCGCAGTCGCCAGCAGCCCGGCCGGTAGGCATCGGGGGCGGCCTCGACGATCCGGGAGGCGGCGAGCGAGCGCCCGACACCGTCCGGGAGAGGCACGATGACGGGCGGGCCGTACTCGGTCAACTCGACGGTCGTCACGGCGAGGGCTGCTCGTACGATTCGCCATCGCTGTCGCTGATGGACCGGGCCAGGGCGTTCAGGCCGTAGCGCTTCTCGATGTCGAAGGACTCCCCGTAGTGATGCTCCTCCAGCAGTGGCAGGATCTTGGTCCGCCAGGTGCGCTCCAGTCCGCCCTCCCGGTGCACCCCCTTCTTCATCAGGTAGGAGGGGCCGATACGGAAGTCGGCTTCATCGATGAGGGAGTTGAGCGCGTCCAGCAGGTCCGCGGCCCGGGTTTCGAGCCCCTCCCGGTCGAGCCAGCGCCGTAGCAGGCCGCTGGTGGGCTCGGTGCGGGGTGACAGTTCGACGAAGGCGAAGCGCCGTCGCATCGCCGCGTCCACCAGGGCGATCGACCGATCGGCGGTGTTCATCGTGCCGATGACGAAGAGGTTCGGCGGGAGTGCGAAGTCGTCGCCTGAGTACGTGAGCCGTACCGACTTGTTTCGGTACTCCAGGAGGAAGTACAGCTCGCCGAAGACCTTGGCCAGGTTCGCCCGGTTGATCTCGTCGATGATCAGAAAGTGCGGGATGTGCCGGTTGCCCTCGCGGGACGCCAGGTCGGCGAGCTCGCGCAGAGGGCCGGCGGTGAGGCGGAAGGCGACTTCCCTTGTCTCCGGGTCCTCGCGCGGGCGGAACCCCTCGAAGAAGTCCTCGTAGGCGTAAGAGGGGTGGAACTGCACGAGCTTCACCTGTTCGGGCCCGCCGCCGAGGTATTCGGCGAGTTTGAGGGCCGTGTACGTCTTACCCGTCCCGGGCGGGCCATACAGGATCAGCTGCCGTTCGTCCCACAGCAGGTCGCGGATGTCCCGCAGCCAGGCCACGTCGTGCACCAGCAGTTCGTCGGCGAGGTGCTGTTGCGGCACGGGGAGTTCCAGCTCACGTCGGGCGGTGAGGGCGGGTGTCGTTCCGCTGGGGTCGCGCTCTATCGCCTCCGCCTCGTCTGCCAGTTCCTCGTCGGTCAGGCCGAGCCCCTCGATGAGCGGCTGGACCGCGGTGAGGTCCACGACGTCGTGCTGGACGGAAAGCCGCTGCTGGATCTCCTCGGGCAGCACGTCGTACGGGTGGCCTGTGCTCTGCCACTCGACGGGCCGCCGCAGATTGGACCTGCCATTGTCGGAGACGGTCTGCTCGGCGGGTCCGGTGATCTCACCGACGTAGAACCGTCCGCCGGACAGGGTGCACACGGTGTCGCCGGGCTTCATCCGGGACAGGAACGCGTGGAGTTCCTCGACGAGTTCCAGCTTCTGGTTGTACGTGGCCGTGGTGCCCCAGTCCTCCTCGACAACCGTGCGCAGGCGCTCCTTGCTGGTTCCCTGGCCGATCCCCTGGCGCAGGCGGGGAGCGGCGAGAGAGACCCGCTCCTCGGCAAGCCACAGCTTCTGGACGAGGTCGGCACCGGACACATTGGAGCCCCGGACGAGCCAGGCCCTGGCGGGGCCCGACCAGACCCCCTCCATGAAGTCCGACAGCGGCGCCCCCGCTTCCGTCTTCCAGTCGACCCAGCCGTTGCGCGGCGCCCCGACCAGCACGCCCGCGGCGAAGGACGGGGACCCGCAGTCGACGTCCTGGGCCAGTTCCAGCCACCCCGGCCAGCGAGTGGACGGGCGCAGCACGGCTGTCTGTTTCATCATCTCCCGCACTCTGGCCGTGGCGGAGAAGTGCTTGGAGAAGGACGGCATCTCACGATCCCGGGCGGGCGAGCCCGCCAGAATGCGGAACTTTCGGCTTCCGTTGGTCCCTACCTCGTCCAGCAGTACCCCTCGTGCCCGGTCGACCCCGCTCGCCCCGGGCAGTCGCAGCAGGAACCGCGGTGACTCCTGGAGGCCGGGGGGTACTTCGTCGGCCTCGGTCACGTCCGCTCCCGCATTCCGGACAGCACTGGCATTGCCACCTTTCTCAACAACCCTACTCATCAACGCAGTTAGGCGAATAGGCTCCCGCCAGGGGAGCACGGGAAGTGGGCCCCACAGGTGGGGGGACACAGTCGCCATGACCATCATGGATCAGCTCACACTGCGACAGGACGGCACGACGCCGAAGGACTACGCCGCCACATGTTCCGGTGCGCAGTCCAGGGGCGTGGCGGATGTATGGCGAGTTCAGCTGGCCGGCCGCCCCGGTCTGACGATCCATGACACGCGGTGGGAGAACGGGGAGCGCGATCTCGTCCTGTACCAGCCCGCCGTCGTGCCGGAGATGCCCGCTCCGTTGTCCAACCTGCACAACCGGCGGCGTGCCGGTATCCAGGAGTCCGGACTCCGGGGAGGGGAGCTGCGCATCATGGGATGGGTCGCCGTCCCCGGTGTCCGCCCGAGCTTCAAGAAGACTTTCACCACGGCCGACTTCGCCGACGTGTGTGGTCTCGACGATCTGCGTGAGCTGACCGCTCGTCCCGGGGTGGTGCTTGACGTGGCCTTCGAGGGGCCGGACCCGCTGCTCATCGACCTGGACGAGCCGCAGGACACGGATTCCGTTCAGCACGCTCTCTTCTTCCCGCAGGACGACGACGAATCGCCCGTCGTGTTCTTCCTGCTCAGCCGGGTCGCGCCGACGCTGCGCCACATCGGCTGGCTGCCGGATGTCGTGCGGTCGTAGCCGCCGAGGGTGTCGACGCCTTTCGGCACCGGTCACAAGGTGCCGACCACCCGAGGTACGACTCCGCGCCCCGGCGGCGGACCGGGCTTCGGGACGGGGTGGCCTGCCCGCGGTTCTCGCGCAGGGGTCGTGGCGGGGGCCGCCGCCGGTGCCGTGGTCGGGTCGGCCAGGAGACCCTGGACCGGGACGCGGGTGACGGCTGTGACGGCAGGCGGCGCCGCGTCGAGTGCGTCCAGCAGGGCGTTCACCTCCAGCAGACGCGCCTGGATCTCGGCGGGCATGGGAGGCAGTTCGGGCACGCGGTGGTGACAGACGCCGCTGAGCGCGGACCAGGTGAGGCGCCAGCGCCGGGCGGTCCGGCGGTCCGTGTACGCCTCCAGGCACAGCATGCGGTGCTTGGCGACGCGCGTCATGCCGGGGGCGATACCGTGCCAGAAGTCGTCCAGCCGCTGGTCGAGAGCGAGGCGCAGGAGCACGGCGGCGGCGCGGGCCCGTACGCCGGGGCTGAGCGCTCCCGCCGTGCCTGCCGGAGGCCGCAGGAGGGCCTCTGCGGCGGAGACGAGTTCGCGGGCGTTGTTCTTCATCGGGCACCGCCCTGCGGTCCGACCGTTCCCCGGCCACGCTGGATCGCTTCGGCCAGCCTCTCCGTACGCGTCACGAGCTGCTTGCGGTCGCCCGTGGTCGGCAGCCCCGGGTGGGAGTCCGCGTTGAGCTCGTTGATCAGCGTCCATCCCCCGGTGTACAGGCTCTGGACCACCGTCTGCGGTTCCCCGGAGGAATCTCCGAGCAGGGCAAGGGCCAGGTACTCCTTGGTCCGCTCCACCTTGGCGATACGCTCCTCGATCTCCGCGAGGCCAAGGCCGTGGTCGTCCCGCAGCGTTCGGCGCGCGGTCTCCATACAGGCGATTTCGAGGGCGTTCCGGCACATCGCCGGAATCACCCGGTCGGCGACGCGCTGGGGAAGATGCTGATCGTAGGAGAGGGCACGGGCCTCCCCGAACGCCTGCTTGACGGGATCGCTCCTCTTCTCGACGGTGACGACCGAGTCGCTCTCGCGGGAGATGCGGAGGATCGTCGCCTCGATGCCGAGGTGGGAGATGGCCTGCTCCAGGCGAGTGTCGTGGGTGAACACGACCACCTGACGGTGGCGGGCGCAGTCGTTCAGGACGGCGGCCAGCCCTTCCACCTTCTGCGTGTCCATCGACTGCACCGGGTCGTCGATGACGACGAAGCCGAACGGGCTGTCGTCGTGCGTCGCGCGGGGAATGAACAGCGACAGGGCGAGCGAGTGCAGTTCGCCCTGGCTCATCACGCTGTACGCGGGCGCCTCCTGGTCGTCCACGGAGACGCCGAGCTTTACGCTCCCCTGCCGGGCGGTGCCCTTCAGCGTGATGTTCCCGAGCGACACGCTGCTGCTTTCGCAGAGCTTCTTCCACACGGCCTGCGACTGCTTGACGAACTTCGCCATCCGCTCGTCCCTCAGCTCGTCCGTCAGCTTCCTGAGCCAGGAGCGGGCCTTTTCGATCTCCCCGCGCTCGTCCTTCGCCTCCTTGGCCTTCTCCTCCGCGCCGAGCCACTCGGCAAGCCGAACGGCCGCGGGCCGCCAGGCGGTGTTGCGGTCGGTGAGCCTGCGAGCGGCCTTCTCGCTCACCTGCCAGCATGCCGCGCCGAGCGTCGGGGCGATGCGTTCGACGCTGTTCGCCAGCTCGGCGGGGTCGGTCAGGCTCCGGCACAGGGACCATTCGCGCCAGAGGCCCGCCAGTACCGACTCCTCGGACCGCAGCAGGTCAGGCACCGGCTGCACCAGGTCGTGGACTGCACGCCGCGCGGCGCTGAGCGTCCGATGTGCCGCTTCCGCCCCGGCCGCCTCCGACTGGAGCCGCTCGATCTCCGCCCGCGTGTTTTCCGCCCAGGACCGGTCCAGACGGTCCGCGGTGCCGCAGACGGGGCAGTCGGCGCTCTGGGAGCGGTGACGGTGTTCCAGGGCGCTCTCCAGCAGCCCGGCGAGACGCCGCGCGTCCTCGGCGTCGGAGTGCCGTGCGTCCTCGGCCGCGGCAACCGCCTCCCGCAGCCGCGCCAGCGCGCCGGCGACCTCCTGCTCGTCGGGGCCGGTCAGGGTGGCGAGTGCCCGGAGGCGAACGTCCACGCCACCGTCGGTGACCGCGTCCCGGTCGAGCAAGGCGCGTACGGCGTCCACATCGGCTGTGCGTCCGCCGAGCGCCCGAGCCGCCTCGACGGCACGCTGGTCATCGAGCCCGGTCAGGGCCTCGATCGCCGAGGTCTTCAAGGCGCGGGGCCGACCTTCGATGTCCTTGCACGCCTTGATACGGGCCGCGAGCCGGTCGTCGATGTCGCCGAGCTGGCCGAGCCCGATGAACCGGGCCAGGGTGTTGTGCAGGGCGCTGAGCGTCCCGTCGACCATCGAGCCCAGCTCGCTGTACGGCAGGAACGGGCGGTAGAGGGCGAGCGTCGAGGCGTCGATGCTCTCCTCAAGCTTCTGCTCCGTGCCGTCCGCACGCTCCACCGTCGTGCGCGCCTCGTCCACCTTCGCCCCGTACCACGTGCGGCGCACGGTGACCGGGTCGCCGGTGTCATCCAGGGTGAGCCGCACGGAGACGGCCGGGACCGTGCAGTCGTGCAGGTTGCGCCACCCTTCCCTCCACACCGCCGTACGCGCCTTGCCGTTGCTCCCGTCCCAGCGGGTGTTGAGGCCCGTCAGCGCCATCTCGGCGGCCTCCGCGAAGCTCGACTTGCCCGTTCCGTTGCTGCCCTCGACGACGGTCAGACCGGGGCCGGGCGGAAGGTCGAGCGTGGTCTCAGGACCGACCCCCCGCCAGCCCGCAGCCGTGATGGAGCGCAGGTACACAGGCCCGGCCCGTCCGGTCTTCTCCGGGGGCGGTTCGGGAAGCATCCCGCGCAGCAGGTCGGCCGCCGCCGGGGCCAGTTCGGACGCGGCGAGGGACGCGGTGAGGCGGTCGTCGAGCAGCTGACGCAGAGGGATGTCTTCGGTCATGGCGGTGCTCCTTGCCCAATCAGGTGGAGAGCGCGACGGGACCGCCGCGCTGTTCACGGTTCGATCCTCCAGGATGTGTGTTGGCGATGTCAACAGACTTTGGAAGGTGCGCAAAGTCGAAAATGTGTACGATGGGCCCTGGGGTGGTCACACCGGCGGTCCGCTCACCCGGAACCCGCGAATGCAAGCCGTCTGAACCGAAGTACGAGAAGGGGTCGACAAGTACAGCCCACCCGACCCAACGGGACGGAAGAACTCACGGACGCTGGATGGCAGGGGGTGCAGGCGGAGCTGGAGCACGATCCGCTGGAGACGGCGCGTACACACGTAAGCGCTCTGCTCCACCACGCCCGCGTATTGACGGGCGAGCCCGGCGATGTCCTCGACATGGACTTACGGACGGCGCAGCGCGCCTTCGCCGAGATCGACGCATGCAGCACGCTGCTCGACACAGCCTCGGAGCGCGGCCACGCCCTTGCACGGGAACTCGAAGGCCGTCTCGCCGAGGAAGACTCCGCTGCCGCGCCCGCCTCCTCGACGAACTCGACGCCTTGGCGGCCAGGGTGGCCGTTTCCGAGGCTGAACGGCAGGTCGTGCTGCGCATCCTGGGCGCCTGGCCAGCGTCTCGGTCTCCGACCGGGCATGGAACGAGGACGCCCTCGCCGAGCTGCGGCACGCCTATGCGCTGTGGCTCGCCTGTGCCGACGAACGGCGGGACGTCAGCCGATCCCGTCGGCCGCCACATTCGGCCGACCGGTGCGCGGAGGCGCCCCGGGCACCACAACGTCGAGGACGGCGCCGACGGAACAGCTCTGGAGTCAGGCCCGCTCGGGGGGCAGCGTCCGAGGCCGAGGGAGTCTGCAGGACACGTACGAGCGTGGCCCAGGTCTACACACCGGCAGCGAGTGGCTCCGCGGCGGCGAAACCCACCTCCCCGTGATGCCTCCGCCAGCGGGCAGCGGTAGACCTGCCACCCTGGACCGCGCTCGTCAAGCGACCTCAGGCTCGGCCGGATGACGCGGGCCGTGGCCGGGCGGCGGGGTGAGCGTGGACGTGTAGTTCTCGCCGTCGACGAGGCGTGTGGTGAGGCTTACACCGATGGCGGCCATGCGGTCGTACTCGGCGAGCACGAGATCCTTGGTGCGGTAGTGGCCGTACTTGGCGATGTCGTTGTTCTTCAGGCCGCCGGTCTCCGACTGGAAGGACTCCAGGATGTAGTCCGTGTCGTCACGGTTGATTCCGTAGAGGTGGAAGAAGTACGCGTCCAGTTCGGCGCGGATCCGAGCGCGACGGGCCTCGTCCCAGCGGAAGGGGAGTTCCATGTCGCCAAGATCACGGGCAAACGGAGACATATCCTCGGTCGTGAAGACGAGCTCCCGGGTACGCGCGGCGAGGAACGCCGTGTGTGGCTCCATCTCGCTCGGGCCTGGCACCGGAAGTTGCTTCCACGTCATGAGCGCCATATGGAGACCACCGATCTTCTGTCGGCTCACAAAGTCGAATACGAGGGAACTCTGCGCAGCCACCAGAGAGGTCACAAGCTCGGGAGACGTGGTTGGCAACATCAGAGGATAGGTATGCCCGACTGCGCCGATCGGCAACAGGGCAGCAATAAAAGTGCGTTCATCAGTTGCGCGGCACACATCTCGCCACCCGAAGAGCCACTTACGCTCCCATCCAAGCTCCTTCAGCCGCAGATCGACACCAGAGACCTCAGCCTCTTTGTCCTTCCGGACAGTTCGAATGAGTCCTTCATCTGCGATCCAGTACCGGGGCATGGCTACCCCTACGGCGTCCTGCTTCTCAACAAGACTGAGGCGCCGACGGTCTTCGTTGCCCGTGCCGTAGTAGCTGTTCCAGCGGTGGTCGAAGTGGTGAGCCATCTTGCCTTCGTACAAGGGCAGCATCCTCTTCCCGTCCCGCATAAACACATTCCCGCTCAGCTCCCAGCCCTCCCCGTCCAGCTCCTCGCGGGTACGGAAAAGATCGGAGTCGTCGGTCATGTCAAAGAGCCGCTTGAAGGCAACCCCCCACGGGTTCCCACCCTTCTCCGTCTCGTTCCACAGCACCGGAATACGCCTGTAGATCGCCGCCGTAAGATCCGCATCCCGCCGCGTCCGGAAGATCGGCAGCGTTCCGGTGTTGGGATTGATGAGGGCGATCTCCTCGGGGCTGAGCGCGAACACCCGGTCCGCGTCATCCAGATCCGCCGGGTCCTCCAGGAAGAACGCGAAACGGGCCGCGGGCTCCCGGAGGTCTCTGCCGACCAGCGAGAGCAGGCAGAACTTGTAACGGGAGTCCACCCCCACGAACAGCGGCTTGCGGTTCTCGAAGTCGTACAGCGCCGCCACCGCTCCCCGTCGGGTGAAGTCGCTGAACAGGTACTGCGCTCCCGCGCCGGTCGCGATGGCCGTCGGAAGAATGCAGCCGAAGCGGCTCCTGGGGGCGGCGATCGTCGCGAAGCGCTCCGCGAACAGCTGGTCGGTCTGGAGGGAGTTGACCCCCTTGGCCGTCAGCCCCTTCGCGCACAACGGAAACGCCCCCGAGCCCCCCGCGAACAGGAACGTGGACTTCACCATCCGCCGCGCCGTCCGGTAGCGCCTTCCCGCCTCGGGATTCCCGGCCTCCTCGTTCTCGGCCTCCCACTCCGCGATCCGCGTACGCCGTGCCGTGCCCGCGATGGCGGCGATCGACGGCTCGACCACGCTGAAGTACTTCTTGTCCTCGAAGTCGACCTTGTCCCACGGCGGGTTGCCTACCACGCACGAGAAGCCACCCGCCCACCCGGTCGCCGGGTCGACGGCGTCTCCCGCGTCGGCCCGCTCCGGGACCATGAAGACCTCCGGGAACTCCAGGTGCCAGTGGAAGAAGTGGTAGAGGTCGCGCAGTTCGTCGATCTCGTCGTGGGTCGCCTTCGAAGCCGACCGGCCCTCGGGGTCCCGTAGATCCTGGAACACCTCGTGAGTGACGGGGGCCGGGGCGTCCTGGGTCTTGCGCCACATGAACGCGGCGCACCAGGCATCGGCGATGTGCCGCGCGTGGACGTACTCCTTCTTCTCCCGCCAGTCCTCGTACGCCGCCTGCTGGGCGTGCACCTGCCGCAGGTTGCCGGACGGGGCCGCGATAATCCGGCGGAGGTCCGAGGCGAAGGCGGTGTTGGAGACCTTCGTCTCCACGACCACCTCGAAGAGTCCGCTCTGGCCCTTGCGTTCCTGGTCGTTCTGCTTCTCCAGGAACCTGGCGTACTTCTCGTCGTCGCCCTCGACCGCCTTGAACGCCTTGTTCGGGATGCCGTCGAGCATCAGCGTGGGGGTTGTGCCCACCAGGCCGTTCCCGTGCTTGATGTGCGCGTCCAGGAAGCCCAGCGCCTTCCCGGGCTCCAGGGCCTCCAGCCACAGCGAGACCTTGGCCAGCTCGACCGCCATCGGGTTGAGGTCCACGCCGTAGACGCAGCGGGCGACGACCTCGTGCAGGGCGGTGCGTACGGCGACGGGGGTCGGCTCCGGGTTGCTCTCACGTACGGCCGCCACCCGCTTGGCGATGCGGCGCGCCGCCGCGACGAGGAAGTGGCCCGATCCGCACGCCGGGTCACAGACCGTCAGGGACAGCAGCTCGCGGACGATCGTCTCCGACGGGTCCGGCTCGCCCGCCGCCGTGGCGGCCAGTTCACCGCGCTTCTGGGCATCGTCAATCACCGGGTCGAGGGTGGAGTCGAGCAGCGTCTCGATGAGGGAGGCGGGAGTGTAGTAGGAGCCGGTCTTCTTGCGGTCGTTGCCGAGCCGGTTTACCAGTTCGAAGGAGCGCTCGGTGGCGCTGTGCTTGGGGACCAGCTCCAGCAGGGACTCGTAGATGGAGCCGAGCTCCTCCGAGCCCATGTTGCGGTAGTCCACCGGCCGCCAGCGCGCGGTCTTCTCGTCGCGTACGCGGGAGAGGTGGCGCACCGCCTCCAGCAGGGAGGCGTTCGACAGGGAGCAGTCCCGCAGGGGGGCGTCGGCGTCGATGTCGTCGAAGAGGCCGCCGAGGCCGGGCAGGCCCAGCTCGGGGCGGCCGTCCTCACGGCCCAGCGCGTCCAGGACGATCCGCAGGGTGGCGTACTGGTCGGCGTGCGCGGTGCCCTGGCGACGCAGGGCGTGGCGGCGCAGGCGGGCGGAGCTGAAGTACTCGGCGTACCGCTTGCGGGCGTCGTCACTCGCGTCGGGGTCGTGGAGGGCGTCGCGGTCCTCGGCGACGAAGAGGAAGATCATCCGGTAGGCGAGGCGCAGCAGGGCTTTGTGCAAGCCGTCCGCGTCCAAGTTGTCGCGCAGGTCCGTGTTGGCCGGGTGGCGCAGGAAGCCCGTGCCGAGGGTGGTGATGGCCCGCTGGACGCCGTCGCGGTGGTGGTCGAGCGCCCGGGTGCCCGAGGCGATGGCCTCCGTACGCCACTGCTCCAGCCAGCACGCGGACGGCAGCCCCGCTTCGCCGGTCTCGAAGCGGGAGACGTGCAGCAGCCGGTAGAGCAGGACGAACTCGCTGAACAGTTCGCCGTCGAAGATGGCTTCGAGGTCGAACTCGACGTACGAGGCCGTGGCCAGGGCGTTGGAGTCGCGCAGCAGGCGCAGCTGCCTGCCGTTGGTGAGGATGCCCCACAGGTGGGCTTCCCGCCGGTTCAGGCACTCCTGGAGGAGGGAGTGCGGGGGTACGGTGCCCACGCCGCCGGGCCGTTTGTCGAGGAGGGCGTTCCAGGCAGCCATGTGGACGGGCACATGGTGCCAGTGGTGGCTGATGGGGAAGGCGCGGTCCGGGTCGCCGTCGGCGCGGTACTCGCCGGCTGCGACCGTGGTGAGCCGGCCGAAGCCCAGTTCGTTGAAGAGGGGTTCGAGCCACTGGTCGACGGCGAGGCCGGTCGGGTCGGCGGGCAGCTCGGCCTCGGCGCTGACCGGCAGTTTCTCTCGGAGCTCGCGCCAGACGGCCTTGAGGTAGTCCCAGTGGCGCTCGGCCTCGTCGCGGACGGACCGCCGGGGGCCGATCACGTGATAGTCGGCGGGGCCGGAACCGGGGACGTCCTTGCCTTCCTTGCTCTCCGAGATGCGGACGAGCATGTCGGCGGGGAGCAGGCCGCCGACGGTGTGGACGGCGGAGAAGACCTGATTGCGGGTGGTGGCGGACATCAGGCGGCCTCTCCGTCTGCGGTGATCGGGGGCAGGTAGACGTAGACGCCGAGGATGTCGGCGGGCTGCTGGGCGGTCACCCTCAGGCCCTGGACGATTTCGTCGGATGCGCGCCTGACCCGTCGGTGTGACTCGTGCAGCTGAGCGGCGAGTTCGTCACCGTAGGCCGCCATATGGTCCTGTACCGCGTCCAGTTGTCCGAGGGTGCGGCGCATCGTCCGTTCCTGGAAGTAGTCGTCCGTGTTCTCCGCGGCCTCGGCGGTCAGCAGGTCCAGGGCCTGGTCCTCGGGGAGCCAGACCGGGTTCTTCGCCGAGCCCTGGAAGGCGAGGAGGCGGGCGTCCTCGGCGACGATCCTCTGTTTGCCCTGACGGGAGGGCAGGGTGAGGTGGAATCGGTAGCGGAGCAGGAGCAGAGTCGTGGGGACAGTCACCGCGTCCGTGGAGACCACCCCGCAGCGCCGGGCGGGGCGACGGCCGACGGCCTCGGTGTCAAGGGCGGCGTTGAGGACGTGGGCCGCGACCGCTCCGACGACCGGGTCGGTGCGGACGAGGGCGGCTTCGCCCCGGGCCACGGCCGCAGTGGTGCGGAACGGGATGGGCCGCCCGGACTCGACCACGTCGGCGCCCGCGACGGGGGCGAGGGCATCGCGCAGTCCGGCGGGAACGCCGCTGACCTCGGCGGTGAAGTCGCCCGATGCGTCGTCGGCTTCGACCACGTGGGCTTCGAGGGCGGCCAGTGCGTGGCGGACGAAGCCGCTTACCTCGTCCGCACGGCCCAGAGTGTCGCGGATGGCGGCGACCTCTCGGGCGACCTCCTCCGGGTGGATGGCGCGCTGGGCAAAGCGGGAGCGGGAGGCCGTTTCACGCTGCGCGGCGGAGTTCCACTCGCTCTCCAGCGCGGCAGCCCTCGTATCCAGGGTCTCCAGCGCCTCGACGTCGAACAGCCCTTCCTGCTGGGGCTGGTGGCCGCGCATCAGGAGCCATTCGACGATGGCGTCGGTCACGCCGGAGGACGCCTCGTCGGGGACGGAGACCGAGATACCGAGGTCCTTGCGAATCTGGCGGTGCTTGGCGATGAGGACTTCGAGGACCTTGCCGTCGATGCCGTTGTCGATGCCGTACAGGGTGATGACGCGGACCTCGTCGCGCTTCTGCCCGTACCGGTCCACCCGGCCTTCGCGCTGGTCGTGGCGGGTGGGGTTCCACGCCAGGTCGTAGTGGACGACGGCGTCAAAGTGGTGCTGGAGGTTGACACCTTCGGAGAGGCAGTCGGTGGCGACGAGGACGCGGCGGGCGGCGGGGTCGTCCCCGGCGAGTGTCGCCAGCTCCTCGATGCGGGTGAGTCGCTGCTGCGGGGAGAGGGTGCCGGTGACGGCCTTGACGACCGTCTTGGAGCCGAGCTTCTTCTCCAGGTGCTCGGCGACGTACTCGGCGGTCGGGATGTACCGGCAGAAGACGATCGGGTGGTAGCCGTCCTTCAGGAGTGCCTTGAGGTGCCGGACGAGGGCAGCGAGCTTGAGGTCGCTTTCCGGGCCCTCCAGGGCGGCGGCCCGCTCGGCAAGGTCGGCCAGCCGTGCCCCGGCTCCCTCGGTCTCCGCGCCGGGAGCCACGTCCAGGCCCTCCAGGGCGTCGCTGTCGGCGGAGTCCCGGGTCAGCGGGGCGGCGAGCCGGTCGGCCTCCTCGGCGCTGGCAGCGACGGCTGCGGCCGAGCGGGTCGTGAGGGTCTGGGAGGCGGCCCGGGGCGAGGAGACCAGGGAGCGCAGCAGGGCGATCGCCGACCACCAGGCGATCCGCGCCTCGCGCCGCCCCTGCTCATCCGCCGCCTGGACGCGCTCGCTCGCGTAGGCGATGGCGTCGTCGAGCAGCGCCCGGTACGCCGGGGACAGCTTGTACTTCTCGTCCTTGGACTTGCGGTCGGAGGGAAACACGGTCTTCTCGGCCAGGCTGTCGTCTGCGAGCCCGCTCTCCCTGGTGAGGTACTGGCGTACGTCGCCACGCTTGCGCTGCACGAAGTGCTGGGCAAGGAGCCGTCGACCACGGTCCGTCTCCAGGTCCACGTCGGCCAGTTCCGGACGGACCAGGCCGAGGAGGTTGCGGAAGCCGGACTCCTTACCGCTGTGCGGGGTCGCGGTGACCAGCAGGAGGTGCCGATCGGTGTTCGCCGCGATGCGCCGCAGCAGCTCGTAGCGGAGCTGATTCTGGGTGGAGACGGTGTCGTCGGCGGCTACACAAGTGTGGGCCTCATCGACGATGACGAGGTCGGGGCAGTGCCGTACGAAGTCGTCTCGGTGCCGGGTGGACTTGATGTAGTCCGTCGAGACGATGACGTGCGGGTACCGGTCGAACAGGGACTGGCCGAGGTCCAGGCCGCGTTCCAGACGGGAGACCGTGGAGGCGAGGACGAGTTCGGCGTCGATGCCGAACTTGGTCCGCAGCTCCTCCTGCCACTGCTCGGCCAAGGCGGGCGAACAGAGCACGGCCAGGCCCCTGGCCTCGCCCTGGGCCAGGAGTTCCTTCGCGATCAGGCCCGCCTCGACGGTCTTGCCGATACCGACGTCGTCGGAGATCAGCATCCGTACGGTCTGCTGCCGCAGAGCCATCAAGAGGGGCACGAGTTGGTAGGCGCGGGGCTCCACGGCGATGCCGGCGAGGGAGCGGAACGGCCCGGCGCCGGAGCGGAAACCGATCCGCAGGGCGGAGCGCAGCAGCCCGGCCGCCCGCTGGTCGCCGAGGTCGGCCGGGGATGGGTGCGCGAACTGCGCGTCCCGTACCCGCTCGAACGCGGGGAAGACGGCGGAGATGTCGTCGTCGGAGCCGCCCAGAGGACGCAGCACGAGCAGGTCCGGCTCGCTTTTCGGAAGGACGACCCACTCGCGGCCACGGGCGGTGACCAGGGAGCCGGGGGTGTAGGTGTGCGTCATCGGGGCATCCTCGCGGAGATGTCAGCCGGTTCCACGGCCGGGCGGGGCGGGAAGTGCGGGCGTGCCGTCACGAGGACGGGCCGAGACCGAAGTAGCGGGCGTGTTCGGTGGCGATGGCGTCCCAGTCGCTGCCTTCCGGGAAGCGGATGACGTCCCACCGGGCGAGGTACAGCCGCTCCTCGGCATCCTCGTCCCGCGCCGCGTCGTCCTCGGCGTCCACGTCGCCGAGGAAGACGGCGAGGTTGACCCCGGGCATGCGGTAGACGAAGTCGGGTCGGGCGTCGGCCTCGGGGACCGTGATCCCCGCCTCGTCGGGCAGCCGGAGGCCGCGCTCCCTGAGCCAGGTCAGGAACTCCGCCTCCACCGAGGTGAGCCGGGCGGCCTGACCGGGGGTGGAGGCGGACGCCGCCACCAGCCTGCGGTGCTGATCGGTGGTCGTTTCACCGCGCCTCTCGCTAGTCGCTTCGGCAGAGGCAAGCCGAAGCAGCAGGGCAGTGACCGAGTGGCGGTTGATCACGCCGTGGTGGAGCTGGTTGCCGTAGGTCAGCAGGCACTCGTAGCAGCCTCGCGCACAGGGCCGGTCGGGGTGCGGGCCCTGTGCGTCCTCACCGTCCTCATCGAAGTGACAGATGGCGAGAGCCTGTTGGGCCGCCTTGGCCAGAGCCCGCGGTTCGGCCTGGAGCCGCCGGAGGACGCCCGCGCCTCCCTCTGCGGCCTCGGTGAACAGCAGCCGGTCGCGCGGGCCGTCGGCCGGCGGCAGCAGCTCGCTGGTCAGCTCGGAGTCCTCCAACTCGAAGGCGGTCTCGATGCCGCGCTCCAAGGCGTACATCAACGTCAGGGCGACCGGTTCCGGCAGCGGCTCGTCAAGGGTGACGACGAGGATGTTACGGCGGTCCTCGACGAACGGGATGACCCGCTTCTTGCGGCGCTTCTCCTTGCCGTCCTCGTCGATGACGGGCATCTCGCTGGAGTCACCGGAGGCGTCGGAGGCGTCCCGCTCGTTCATCCAACGCCCGTCGGCCGGGTCGAGCCAGTAGCCGGGCGGCTCGTTGTCCTTGGCGCGCAGCCTGCCGACGTTGGTGATGCGGACGGTGGCGGAGTCACCGTAGGTGAGCTTGGCGAGCGGACCGGCGAAGTCGGCGACCTGAGCGTCCTGCCGTCCCTTGCGCGTGCCGTGCCGCCGGAAGCGGTACGACGTCTCCAGCCGGAATCCAGCCCGGCGGCGCTCTTCCTCGTCGGAGGAGATGCGCTCCCGGCGCTGGGTGTAGACGGTGTGCAGGTGCAGCAGATTGTAGGTCGGCGCACCCAGCGGCTCGTCACACATCTCGCACTTGTCCCGGCGCTGCTCGGGTTCGTCGAGGTAGCCGCAGTGGGCGCATCGGCGAGCCTCACTGGTGGAGATGTCACCGGAGGAGTCGGGCGGCAGCTGGATGCGGGTGACCTGGTAGCGGGCGCCCTCGTGGTAGATGAGCGCGCCGGGGCCAAACTCGCGGATCGCGAGGAAGCGGGGCCTCTGGAGATAGTTCCCGTCGCCCTGACGGCCGCCCCGCGTGGGGATGAAGGCGGCCAGCGGCAGCCGGGGGAAGGAGTAGCCGGGCAGGAAGCCCTCGGACGCGAGGTAGCGGTAGGGGTTGAAGTCGGACAGGACGGAGCGGTTGTCCGGGCTCTCGTTCTTGAGCAGGTTGAGCTGGGTCTCGGCCTGCGTGCGGCGCCGGAACGCCTGCCGCCGGTCGCCTTCGGTCAGGGTGTGGTCGAGGACCCGCTTGTTCTGGACGTACTGGTCCACGAGGGCCGCCCGGTACAAGTCGCGCCAGCGGTCGAAGGCCCGGTCGAAATTGCTCGACGCCTCGCGCACGGCGTCCTCGATCCACCGTTCGTCCCACCATGTGGTCTCACCGAACTGGGGCAGCAGCGGGCCGAGGATGCGCCGGGCGGCGGCCACGGTGCGGTCCTGCGCGCCGGGGTCGTGGGAGGCGTCCCGGATGCCGTCAAGAAGAACGAGGCCGGGATCCGGGCTGCCGGAGGTCTCGTCGTGGGCGATGTCGAGGATCTGCGGGATCGCCCGCCCCAGCGTGAGGTCGGCCTCGGCGAGCCAGATGCCCTGGAGGTGCGAGCGGACCAGGTCCTCGTTGGCCAGGTCCAGGCGCGGCGGGGCCACGGCGCCGGCCACCATGCGGGCCGAGTCGCGGAAGTAGTACTGGTCGTGGCTGTTGCCGGTGGCGCAGTAGGTGGTGACGAGGGCGGGCTGGCCGCTGCGCCCGGCACGGCCACTGCGCTGGGCGTAGTTGGCCGGGGTGGGAGGGACGTTGCGCATCATGACAGCGTTGAGCGAGGAGATGTCGACGCCCAGCTCCATCGTCGGGGAGCAGTAGAGCAGCTTGAGTTCGGCCTTGCTGAAGGCTTCCTCCCGCTTCTGCCGGTCCTCGGGGTCGACCTGCGCGGTGTGCTCCCGCGCGAACAGCCCGGACAGCCCGTCGGCCGTTTCGCGGTAGAGCTGGCGGAAGAAGGCGTTGACGCGCGGGCCGTCGCCACTGGCATACGTACGGGTGAGGGGATCATGGGCGCCGGTCTCGCCCGTGCCGGCCCGCCAGATGATGGAGGCGGCCGACACCCGGTAGCCGGTGGCGGTCGTCGTCGGCCTGCGGAAGCGCCCGGCCCTCTGCGGGGCCACGGACACCTCGGTCACGAGCGCGGCGTTCTTGAGGACCTTCAGCAGATCCTCGATGACCGTCTGAAGGTCGGCGGAGTCCATATTCTTGTCGAACCCGCGATGCGTGCGGCGCAGGTACTTGCCGTACTTGCCGCGCGCGGACAGGAACACCCCAGCGCGGTCCATCCCCGGCTTCGAGGGCTGAGGATAGGCGGTGGCGACCTTGGGGGTGTCGCTCTTGGAGAGCACCCACGGGTCGACCAGCCTCTCCTCACTGGCGCTCTGGAGTGAATCGAAGTCGTCACGGAAGTACTGCACGTCGATGGCGAGCGACCGGCGCATCTCGTCGAGCAGCGCCTTCATGATCTCGCCGCGCAGGGAGGCGTCGGCCTCACGCAGGGAGGGGTGCGCCTGCTCCCAGCGCTCCTGGCGCTCGGCGACCCACTGGAGGTCGGCGTAGTCGATCTCCAGGAGTCCTGTCTGCTCCAGGTTCGGCATGGTGACGCGCCAGCCACGCTCCAGGTCGAGGTAGAGCCGGAAGGCGATCACATCCCGCAGGGTCCTGGCCGCGGCGGCGGCCAGCCGCGGGGGCAGGTCGGACGCGCCCGTGTACACGACCGGCTCCAGGGCGAGGGCGTTGGAGACCCGGGAGGTCAGCTCCTCATGCGGGATACCGTCCGGGCCCGCATCGACGGCGGCTCGGTACAGCGCCCCGCGCAATTCGGTGACCTGGACGAAGTCGTTGAAGTGACCGGCCTGGAGGGAGGCGTCCTGCCGGTTGTCGACGAACGTGAGGAGCTTGCGTGCTTCTTCGGGGAGCGCCGCCTTCGGCACGCTGTTCAGCGAACGCACGACGGATGCGGAGATCAGCGAGGTCGCCGAGGAGCGGCCTTCCTGGTCCAGGGTGGCGAGCTTGGCGAAGTCCTTCCCGCGGGTCTGCTCGTAGGAGACCGAGCAGTGCAGGCAGAACAGGAACGGGGCGGGGATGAACGCCGCGTGCAGTTCGCCTTTGGACTCGTTTCCGTACGGGTCGACGGTGATCGCCCGCGGTAGCCGGTCCCGGTAGGACTTCTTGACGACCTCCTGGCCCCTGTCATCAACCTCCAGCCAGGACTCGGGCAGCCGCCGGTCGGCGATGGCCTCTTCCGAGGTGTGGGGCCAAGGAGTGGTGTGCTGATAGCGGTCCGTGTCGAGGTAGAGGTAGCCGTCACCGGCGCGGCCCCCGGTGGCAGCGGTGTCCCGGCGCGGCTCGTAGCGGACCTCGCCCTCCTTCTCCGTGCGCCACACGGTGAGGTACTCCTGACCGCACTCGCGGCAGAAGGCGAGGGGCATCAGGACGTGTCCGTCGGTGCCGGGTCGGACCCGCTGGTAGTCACGGGTGGGGTGGCGGTCAGCCTTGTTCTCCAGGGTGACGTAGACGGTGTCGCCCTTGGACAGGAACTGGTGAAGCCGGAAAGCGAACAAGGGGCGTTCGGTGACGGGGTGGTACGCCTGCGAGCCCGCTTCCAGCGTGGCCCGAAGGGCGTCCGCGCACTGCTTCTCCGGCACCCCGCTCTGCCCCGCGAGTTCGGCGGCGGCCTCCTCGATCTTGCGGGGGCTCTGGCGCACGAGCTGCCCCGTGGCGTCGTCGGTACCCAGGCCGAAGTACGTCTCGATCCATCGCGCGAGAGGATCGGTCACGAGGTCGGCGTAGGCACGCGGGGCGGAGGTCTTCGTAAGGCGCTCGACGGGGACGGCGGTCGGGGTCTCGCCGGTGGCGCGAACCAGCGTCTCGCCGATGACGTGCTGGGGGCTGACCTTAGTGCCGAAGAGCTTGGTCGCCATGTCGGCCACCACGTTCTTCTGCTCCTCCAGACTGCCTTCGGTCGACATCGTCGCGGAGGTCCCGATGCACTGCACGTCGTCGGCGCGGCAGGCGTCGCGCACCCGGCGGATCAGCAGGGCGACGTCCGCGCCCTGCCGCCCCCGGTAGGTGTGCAGTTCGTCGAAGACGAGGAACCGCAGCCCCTCGGCCATGGCTACGAGGCTGTCGCGGTCGTCGGGCCGGGTGAGCATCAGCTCCAGCATCACGTAGTTGGTGAGCAGGATGTCCGGCGGGTTCTTGCGGATCTGCCTGCGGGTCTCGTCGTCCTCCTGGCCCGTGTAGCGGGCGAAGGTGACCGGCTCGTTACCGACGCCGTAACCATTGCGCAGGTACTTCTCCAGCTCCTTGAGCTGGCTGTTGGCGAGGGCGTTCATCGGGTAGACGATGATGGCCCGCACCCGCTTGGGCGCGTCGGGCCCGACCTGCTGCCGCTCGTTGAGAACCCGGTCGACGATCGGGACCATGTAAGCGAGGGACTTGCCGGAACCGGTGCCGGTGGTCAGGACGTAGGAGACGCCGGCCGCGGCCGCGTCGATCGCCGCACGTTGGTGACGGTGCAGGGTGAGCGAGCGGCCGTCGCACACGGTGGAGTCCTCGGACTTCCCCGCCTGGAAGATCTTCGCGCATTCGTCGTGCAGGACCTTCTGCGCGGCGAGTTCCGCGACCGTTCCGGCGGAAGCGAAGAAGGGGTTGAGCGACAGCCAGGGGTTGGGCCACTGCGATTTGTCATCAAGGTCCTTCTTCACGAAGTCTTTGATGCGCTCGTCGCGGATCACGGTGCCGCCCTCGGTGAACGAGCGGTAGTCCTTGATGAGCTGCTCGTGCACACCGAATACGTCCATGCCGGAGCCAGACAAGGAACGCTTCGCGGGTCCCGGTGCCGCCGGCTCGGAAGACTGCGGCCCGGTGACCGAGGCGGCCTCGTTGGCCGGCCGTAGCAGCCACTTCACCGGGTCGAAGTCCTGCCAGACAGGAAGAGCGCTGCCCTCCGCCACAAAAGGAAGCAGCGCATCCCGGACGGCCACCGCGTCAGTCGGGCGGTCGGCGGGGTTCTTCGCAAGGAGGCGGTCTACAAGGCGGGCCAGCGCCTCCGGCACATCCGAACGGAGCAGACGCACAGGCGTCGGCTCCTGATTGACGTGCTTGTCGCGGAAATCGAAGGCGGTGTTGCCCATGAAGGGCGGGTTGCCCAGAAGCATCTCGTGCAGCAGGCATCCGAGGGCGTACAGATCGGCGGCCTGGGTGACGAGGCTGCCCTCGAACTGTTCCGGCGCCATGTAGCGGGCCGTGCCGACAGTCACTCCAGTGCTGGTCAGCTTGGTGCCGTCGGGGTCGTCGACGATCCGGCCGATACCGAAGTCGAGGACCTTGACCACGCCACCGCGGGTGATCATCACGTTGCGGGGCTTGAGGTCTCGGTGAACCACTTCGGCAGCATGAGCGGCGGCCAGGGCGTCGGCCATCTGTGCCCCGATGGCGGCGACCCAGGGCACCGGAAGCTGCCCCTCCTCCGCTACGAGGTCGGCGAGCGGATGCCCGTCCAGGAATTCCATGACGAGGAAGGGAAGATCGCCATTGGTCTCGTCCACCCCACCGTCGATCGTGCGGGGCAGGTTGGGATGGCTCAGCAGATGCATGATGCGCACCTCGCGCGCAAACCGCTCGACCGCCTTCGGATCGGTGCGGGTCTCCACCAGCGTCCCCGAGCGGCGGCGGCGGATGAGCTTGAGGGCAACGACGCGGTCGGGAGAGTCCTCGGCCTCGTCCAGGTCCTCGGCGCGGTGAACCTCACCCATGTTTCCCGAGTCGACGTAGCTCAGCAGGCGAAACCGCCCTGCGACCGTCTCGGAACCCTCACTCATGCTGCTGCCTCCCCGTGCGGCCCCGCCGAGAGAGCACGCGTTTTCCCCATGTGGCGGGCGTGCTCATCGTGTCAGACGAGAACACCCAGAGAAGGAACGTACACGAGAATCGCAACGTGAACAACCATTAGCGTGTTAACATCGTCAACGCGCCATGGAGTGGACTACCTCGGCTGCACGATCCACCCCGCACGACCACGGGCGGGGTGAAACGGGCTCAGACCAGCAAGGTCGCCTGCCCCACGCAGGTGTCGCGGCATGGGAGGGGCCGGCGCAGCGGTGCCGAGGCAACGGCCTCCGTGACCGGATGGCGACGGACTGCGCGACCTTCGTCATTAGTGTGCTCGCGAAGACAGATCATGACAGCCGGAATGGGGAGACGAAATGGGCGATCTGGCCAAAGCCGTAGCGGAACTTGAGGAAGAGGTCGAGGACGTCCGTGAGTTGCGAAAGATCGTGGAGCGGCTCGACACCGAAATCAGTGCCCGCATGGAAGAGATCGAGGGCATCGGAAGTGAGGTCCTCGAACTCCATGGCGACCTCGACAACCAGATCGCCGAGCACGACTACGTGGCCGTCGAACAGTCCGTCACCTCTCTACGAGGACTGGTGGACATAGAGACAGTCCTGCCCGCAATAGATGCCGTGCTGCTCCTCACCGCCCTGCGCGACGACGATCCCGTACCCGATCTCAGCCTGCCCCTGTCATCGTTCGACGAAGATGACTCCTGGGATCATCCTCGGCTCTCGCAGGAGAACCTGGACGGCGCGTTCAAGGCCGCGCTGGCACGGGCGGATCAGCGCTGGGAAGAGATCTGGGGCGATCACTCCTGGGAAGACCTGGACGAACGGGACTCCCAGCGGGCCGAGGACCACGCTGATGCCGAGCGGGAAGCGATCAAGGGCCGGGCCCGCCGGGCCGGGGCTCATGTCATGGAAATTGTCGACTACATCGGTGACACGCTCTGGCCCGACCTCGTGGAGGCGGTGGAAGCCGGCGCCCGCGAGCGGGCGGTCCAGGTGCTGGCAGCCGCGTACGCTGCCGCACGGGAGACCGAGCCAGCCTACAAGCTGTACGAAGTCAACCTGTCGCTTCAGTACGAGTCGGCGCCGATGTCCCTCGGCGCTATGGGCGAGTTCCTGAGCGGTGCCGAGGCGTGGTTGATGTCGCCGAAGGCACAGTGAAAAGCATAGCTCTCGCCGGCCTCCCCCAGTGCTGAAGCGTTGGTGATCGGAGAGAGCCGATCGCCACCTCAGCTTGGTCACGGAGCACTTGCAGCCACACCGCAAAGGCAGCCGAACGCTCCACGTAGCCTCGCAGGCATGGGCAGCACCCTCAACCACGCCAACCAGACCACACCGACAGCTCGGCTGCACTGCCTACGCCGCGTCAGCAGCCTCAGCCACCGCCGCTCTCTGAAGCAGCTGAGCAAGCTCCTCCCGCCCGCGCCTGATCAAGCCGAAGGCAGCCACCGGGTCCGTGTCCGGCGGCAGCGGGGTATCGGTGAGGACATCCGTAAGGGTGTACCGGCCGAGCAGCCACCGCTGCAGTGCGCGCCAGTCGGCACGCCGGTCAAACGGTAGGCCGTCCGCCCACGGCGATGCCTCGTATCGGGTGTCGTCGGTGCCGCTGGCATGGAGTAGCCCGGAGCGACGCACTAGGCACGGGAAGCAGACTCCGCAGTTGGCGATGGGAGGGCCGCCGCTTCGGCGGGTTGGGGGCTTGCCGCAGCTCAGGGTGGACTCCAGGTCGGACGGGGTGAGGCCCGCATCACGTCCGGCCTTGCACACCTCGCCTTTCGTGAGCTGGACCAAGGGGTTGACCACCTGCACCGTGCTCTCCGCATCACTCACGGCAGTTACCAAGGCGTTCAGATTGCCCAGCGTTCGCGGGTGCACGGAGCGGGTGGAGCAAGCGGCCGAACGTGCTGCTGTCAGGAGAGGATTGAGGGCGAGCTGGCCGTTCTCGGGGATGTGGACGGTACTCACCCCGTGCGCGGTGGCGGCGCGGATCGCACCTGCCGCATACAGCAGGCCACGTGTGCGGGAGGAGGTCTCCAGCCGTGACCCCGAGCCGTCGCCCGCCGGGGTCTGGCTCATCGGTAACCGCAGGACCGGCCGTGCTCCGCCCAGTCGTTCGACGGCCTTGTACACCCGCTGCTGGAGACGCAGCAGGCCGATCTCGCGGAACATCACGAGCAGCAGCGGGCGGGAGTCGTCGGCACGCGAACGGGTGGCGGCCCAGCTGAGCGAATCCAGTCCACCGGAGAACAAGGCGACTTCCGAGGCGCGGGGGTCGTCCGGAGAGACCAGCGCCTCTTCGACGTAGTAACCGGTGAGAGGCCGGAAATCCACATTCCAAAGATCCCCGGTGAGAACTTGGAGGAGCGCAGCGAGGTGGGTACGGACTGTTGCGCTTCCCCATCGCTCGTGTTCCGTGACGGGCACGGCGAGGCTGATACGACGGGTCCACCGGTCCCGTACTCCGGTCCGGCGTACGTACTTGTCGGCGATGAACGCAGCCCTGGCGACGCGGAACAGATCCTCGGCCCAGTCGGGGACGGGACCGGGCAGATGGTGCCGGCCAGTGATCCGGCGCTCCCTTTCCTGGAAGGCTTCCTCGCCGATCTCCGTCCAGCGGTCGCCACGAGGACGGTCGCCCTGGGGCCCGCGCCACCACAGAAAGTCGTCGGAATCGGTCACGCCGCAGCTCCCTCCTCTCCGGTGATCTCCTCAGTGATCAGGCCAAGCACCTTTCCGACCGCCCGCGGTACCAATAACTCGGCGATCTTGGGCAGTGCAGCCGCCGGATCCTGCACAGCGCCCACCACCGACTGCGCGGTATCCACAGCCTGTTCAAGGTCCGTCGCTTCGGCGGACTCCTCGCAGGGATTCGGCACCAGGTCCACCACTTTCTCCGCGACCCAGTCAGCGATCCTGCTTTCCGGATCGGTCACGATGAGCACCGGGACCGCCAGCTTGACGTGCTCGGCGACAACGGACCTGAGGAACTCCCCCACCATCTCGGCGAAGAACACCTGGTAGAGGTCGCACAGGATGTCCCAAGTGAAGCCACCGCCAGCGCCTCCGCCCATGGCGTCGTCCAGCTCGGGATGTCTGCTCCGGACATCGCGGACCGCCGCGGCCATCCCTCTGCGCACCGCGGCGTCGGCGAGCGTGCCGCCGTCCCCTCCGACCTCCGACACGAGGCGCGCGACGAGCGCGTCCTCCGACTCCGCGCCCTCTGTGGCCAGAGATCCCAGGGCCCCGGCGAGCCGTTCACCGGCCGCACAGGCCGTGTCGTACAACCCGAAGGCCGATCGATCGGCACGGAGCGTCTCGTGCAGGGCGCTCAGGTGGTCCGCCGCGATCTCCTCCAGCCGCTGATCCGCTTTGCGCGAGTCATCGCGCCAGCGCGCCAGCCGCCTCCCAGCGGAGCTCCACCGATCGCCGTTCGGCCCTTTCCATCGCGTGGATGTCCCCACATCGCCCCCAACGATGGTGCTCCAACCTGCACTTCGTCCATGGCATCAGACCGGACAATCCCCAGGTAGGGCGGGACTCGGCCAGGGCCTCACGGACCAGGCAGGTGCTGAAACAGCCGGGTGTATCACTTCCCGTGACGCCTACACCTAGAAGCGTGACCAGCCGTAACTTTGAGTTACAGGCATCCCGCAAGTCCCCGTTCAGGGCAGGTGACGGGCTGGCAAGATTGGCCCTTGCGCCATATGCCCTGTTGTTCATGGCCTCTGCAGAGGGCTCGCTGACGGCGTCTCAAATCAGCAACCTCCGACTGCCCGCACCAGACGACATCAGTCGCCTGAAGGCCGCTTGCGATCCGAGTCCGGTCGCAAATTGTCATCCATCACACGGGCAGCCGGCATACGGGGCGGCCACGCCGGCATGGATTCCGCGGTCGTGCACAGGAACCCGGCGAGCGGAGGGTGAAGCCCATGGCCAAGCTCACGGAGGAGTGGGAGCGAGAGGGTACACACCTCAGCTGGGCGGAGTACGTGGATGGTGAGCCCTGCCGCGGTTGCGGACAGCCCATGACGGATGAGCTGGGGAGCTGGCCACCCCTCATGAAGTTGTCCGAGGCGGAGAAGCGCGAATACGAGAAAGCCAAGCAGAGGTTCCGCGAGCGGCACGCCGACTTGCAATGGGTTGTCGGCCGGGAGCCCTCGTGTATCGAGGCGTCAGGACTCAGCGGCCGAATCGCGCCCCGGCCAGTGCTTCGGCGGGGCGATGGCCGGGTCCGTGATCTGGAGGCGCTTCTGCCGGGTCGGGTCGATCGACGTCAGAGAGACGAGACGCTGGCCGTCAACTGCTTCGAGTTCGGACAGGGCGTGAGGAAGGGCCGCGCAGACAGTGGCGATCGCAGTGCCCAGGCCCACCAGGCCACCGTGCTTGTTGTTCTGGCGGTACTCGATGCGATGCAGGCCCGACTGTGCAATGGCCGCTACTTCGAGGGGCCGGCTGAGCTGCTTGGTGTCGTTGGTGATCACGACCTCGAAGCCGTCGGCCTTGGCCTTGGCGTACAGCTCGATGTCCTTCGTGCCCATCCAGCCTTTGAGATCGTGGACGTGGACGACTTCATGCGCCTTCAGCAGGATGCGCACGATCTCGGCCATGGGGCGGGGCACATTCTCATCAAGCAGCAGTTTCAAGCGACGGCCTGCCGGGGTTCACTGCTGCCGTAGCTGTCGACGTACTCGCTGAAGTCAGCCGCATCGCGGGCGGCCTCGGCCGTCACGCCTGGGTAGAACTCGCCGATCTGGTCCGGCGGGATGCCGTCTCTTACGAGGGCGGCGATATCTGACGCCGGGATCCTGGTGCCTTGGATGACCGGTTCTCCGCCGCGGACCGACTCGTCGACCGCGACATGCTCACGGGGGGTGAGCAGAGCGGGAATGCTGCGGCCGTCCTTGTAGAAGGGCGCGAGAACATCCACCATCTGGTGGATGACCACGTTGCCCCCCTTGATCAGGTCTACGGCGTGGTCGGGCTCGGCCAGATAGATCGTGTCCGGGCCCGCGACGAGTTTGTACGTGGAGAGGTGCTCCCACTCGCCGAGGTCTTCTCGAAGCGTGTTCAGCGCACGGCGGATCTTCTGCAACGAAGCCTCTTCGCGCAGCTGCACACAGATGCGGAGTGCGACAACGTCGCGGAACGAGTAGAGGATGGGCCTCTCGCTGGAGATCTCGGGGACGAGCACGGCGCCCTTGGGCCCGGAGGCCCGGCGCCAGTGGGACAGCTGGCGCAGCGTGGCGCCGGAAAGAGCCGCGGCGAGTTTGGGTTCGTACGACACCGCATGCCTCCTTCCGTCTTCCGCCCCCATCGATATCGGCCTGAACGTACCCCATTCTCCTGGAGGCCACTCAGCACAGAAAGCGAAGGGGCCCATTCAGGGTGAGCCGGGAACGCCGGACGCCCCCATGTCGCACAGACCACCGCCACGGGAATCGCCACACGCCGGCACACGTCCGTGGCATTTTCGGCCACCCACCGGCGGCGCCCGTATGCGCCGCGTAACCTCACGGGCATGGGGGCATCAGCATCCGATGCAGGTCAGGACGCCGACGAGGAGGCACGGAGGCGGCTGACCGCGTACACGTACCTCAGCGCGCCCGAGCGGCTGGAGCACGTCGCGATCATGCGGGTCTTCTGCGGGACGCTGCTGGCGGATCTCGCCGTCCCGGACATCATGGCGAAACTGCGCCAGGCCGATGCTTCCGCCGCAGGACTCGACGCCGACACCCTCACGGTCCGACTGGAACAGCTGGTCCAGTGGGGAAACCTGCTCCGCAGCAGCCACACGGTCAACGCGTCCAGCATCAGCGAGTACCAGCGATCCCGCTCGCGCTACCAGCTGTCGAAACTGGGCGAACGCATTCAGCGGGACGCCGACGGGGTCCTGTCCGAAGCCGACGCCGCCCGCGAGGTGAGCAACGAACTGCTGGCACTGGTCGAGCGCGGACTACGGGAGCTGGCCGACCTCGTGACCGCGCCGGGCGGCGTCGAGCCGCAGGACGGACTGGAGCGGATCAGCACGCTGTTCGTGCAGTTCACCGAGTTCGCGGACTCCATACGCGACTTCTACGCCTACCTCGGCCAGGTGCTGTCCCGCTACGACCTGGACAGCGCCGAGTACCAGGGCTTCAAGGAGCTGCTCCTGGACTACGTCGAGGCGATCACGGAGGACGTGGCGTTCCGCGCGCCCCGGATCTCGGCGGCATTGGACACCCTGTGGCCGCACATCCCGGCTCTGCTGGACCGGCTGGACTCCCACGCCCAGGGGCTCACCGGATCCTCGGCGCAGGCGCAAAACCAGGCGCAGGCGCAGGGAGCAAACCGCCCGGAGGTCCGGATCCAGCGCAGCCGGGGCCGCGAACTCGCGGACTGGGAGGGCCTGCGCGGCTGGTTCAGCGACACCGACGGCCAGGGCAGCCAGGTCGACCAGCTACGCGACGCCACCCTGCGCGCGTTGCAGTCGCTGCTCGCCAACGCCAAGCGGATGCTTCGGTCGGCCACCGGGGAGATGTCCCGGCGCAAGGATCTGCTGCGGCTGGCCCGCTGGTTCGACGAAGCGGCGCCGCAGGACGCTCACGACATCGCCGTCGCCGCCTTCGGACTGTACGGCGCTCGCCATCTGGGCATACCTCCGGCCACCGACAAGGTGGTGCCCGCCTACACGAGCTGGTGGACCGGTCCGGTGGTCGAGGTGCCGGTTGCCCTGCGCGAAAGAGGCAGCCGAGCCCAGCGGGGCCGGGCCTCAGCGGTGGAGGACCACTCCGCGCAGAAGCAGCTGTTGCGGGAGGCAGCCCGTCAGCGGGCAGCGGCCAGAGCAGCAGCGGCCGACGAACTGCGCAGCGCGTCCGGCCGGTTCGCCGAGGTACGCCTCACGTCCGCGGCGCTCGGCCTGCTCCTGGAGCTGCTGGCCACAGCGCTCGGAAACGCACAGCTCAGCAGGCCCCTCAGCACAGGCGGGGAGAGGACGGCAGCGTTCGACCTCGACTCGGCCAGCAGTGAAGACGCCGAACTGCATATCCGCCTCGCCGTGCGCCGTACGGCGGGCACGCGAACGGTGCTGCACTCGGCCGACGGCGACCTGCTGCTGGACGACCTGGAGCTGGATATCGGTCGCATCTCCGCCGCGGTCGACAGCGAAGCGGAGGCGAGCATGTCATGACCCTCCCCTCGGCTCACGACGTAGCCCTGGCCGCCGAGCGCCGCACCGCCGCCCGGTTACTGCTCGCCCACCCGCTGATCGCGTCGGACGGCCCTCACGCCGACCTCTTCCCACTGATCCGCAGGCACGCTGACTGGCTGGGCAAACGGTTCCAGCAAGTGCTCGGCTACCGCCTGCTGGTCGACAGCTCCTACGCCCGGCTGTTCAAGGCGGGGCTGGGGGCAAGTTCGGGTCATCGGCTGGAGCGCTCCACCGGCACCCCCTTCACCCCACACACGTACGCTTGCCTCGCGCTGGCCCTGTCCGTGCTGGTGACCGCGCCCGAGCAGATGCTGCTGTCACACCTGGTCGCCGATATCAGGGCTGCCGCAGCCGACGCCGGGATCGAGCTGGAGGAAACGGGCCGGGCGGCCGGGAAACGAACCCTGGTCGCAGCTCTGCGCCAGCTCGTCGACTGGGGCGTGCTCATCGAGACCGAGGGCCATGTGGCCGCGCTTGCGCAGGAGGCGGGCGGAGAAGCCCTGATCACGATAGATCGGGAGCTGGCACGCGTGGTCGTCGCCGGCCCGCTCTCCCGGGCACGGGACGGCGCCGACCTGGTCCGGCGGGCAGCGGACCCGGGCTTCGGCGGACCACGCACCTACGTGCGCCGGATGCTCGTCGAGACACCTGTCGTCCACCTCGACGAGCTGACCGACGCCGAGCGCGACTGGCTGCGCACCCGGCAGCGCCGCGAAGCCCAGGCTTTCTCCGAACTCCTGGGCCTGGAGATGGAGATCCGCGCTGAGGGCGTGGCGCTGGTGGACCCCGAGGAGGAGCTGACGGATCTGCACCTGCCGGGCACCGGGACCGTCGCACAGGCCGCACTGCTGCTGGCGGAACAGCTCGTGGAACGGCTTCGGCCGCAGGAGCCGGGGCATCCGGCGACCGGCGGGATGCTCGTCATCGGGGTGGCCGTCCCGGACGGCCTGGTGGACGAGGTACTGGCCGGGCTGATCGCCGAGTACGGGCAGCGCAGCAACTGGCAACGCGGCTACCTGGAGGACCTTCCCTCCCTGCAAGAGGCCGTACTGGACCTGCTGGTCCGCATGCGGCTGATGGCCCGCGCGGGCCGGCTGCGCGCCGAGGGCGAAGGACTGCCGGAGGGGTACGTCGAAGAGGCGTCGGAAGGACGCACGGTGACCGATGTCCAGGGTGCGCGGCCCGGCGGCGGCTGGGTGCTGCTGGCAGCAGCGGCCCGCTACGCCACCCACGTCACGGTGCGCCCGGCCAACGCAGCCGGCAAAAACACGGACGTTCAAGAGGAGTTGCCGCTATGACCACGGACGCGCGTGGCCTCGTACCGCTGCCGCGTTCCGGCGTCGCGACAACCGCCGGCCCTGCGACGACCGCCAGCACCCGCTTCCGGCTGCACCGGGCGGGCATCCAGAACGTCTGGCAGTACGACGAGCAGGAGTTCTCCTTCGGCGACGGACGGCTGCTGCTGCGCGGCAAGAACGGCGCCGGCAAGTCCAAGGCCCTGGAGATGCTGCTCCCGTATCTTCTGGACGGCGACTCGCGGGCACTGGACGCGACAGGCACCGCCCGCACCACGCTCACCTGGCTGATGCTGGACGGGTTCGAGCAGACCAACCGTCTCGGATATCTGTGGGTGGAGTTCCGGGGCACGGCCGACGACGGCGGTCACCGCCACCTGACGCTCGGTGCCGCCATCCGCGCCTCGAAGTCGACGCAGAAGGCCCTGCCGACGTTCTTCGTCACCCCGCTGCGGATCGGCGAGGACCTGCATCTGGTCGAGGCCGGTAAGCCGCTGCCGGTCGACCGGCTCAAGGAGATCGTCGGCTCCGACAACACGACCGACCGTGCGGTCGAGCACCGCTCACGCGTGGCCCGGGAACTGTTCGGCGTTACCGACGCGACGCGCTACCGCAACCTCACCCAGCTCCTCCACCGGCTGCGGCGCCCGACAGTCGGCGACCGGATCGAGCACGGGGGCCTGGTCTCCCTGCTGAGCGAGACCCTGCCGGGGCTCGACGAGGATGTGGTCGAGAAGGTGGCGCGCAACCTCCACGACCTCGACGCCGTACGGGACGAACTCGGCCGTCTGGAACGCACCGACGCGGCCTTGCGCACGTTCCTCACCAGCTACCGCGGCTACCTGGCCGGAGTCCTGCGCACCTCCGCCCGGAACGTGAGTCACGAGCTGGGCGTCCTCGCTCAGCGGCGCCGGGCGGCCGGAGACGCGGCACAGCGGACGAGCGACCTGAGGACGCAGGAGGAGGAGTCGGAGGGCCGGCTGGAGACCTTGCGTGAGGAGGAACAGGCCGCCCGGACCGACCTGGCCGCCCTGCACGCCAGTCACGCCTACCGCAGCCTGCGCGAACTGTCGGAGCGTCGCGGCACGGTGGAGGCGCTGCACACCGCCGCCGTGGCCGCGTTCACCACCCTGCGGAACGCACACGACGCGGAGGAGGGTTCGGCGGAGCGGCTGGCCGAAGGTGTCGAACACCTCGGAAGCCGGCTGGCCGAGCTGGGGACCGAACACCGGGAGCTGCTGACGCAGGCGGAGAAGGCCGGGCTTCCCACCGGCCATCTCGGCGAGGCGGTGGCTCTGCCGCGCACGGTTGTCGCCCAGGCCACCGAGACCGAACTGACGACGCCGGACGGGGAGATGCGTACCGTACGGCACCGGTCGGTGGCCCGTGTGGACACGGTCACGGCGCAGGAAGGGCTGCGGTCCTGGCAGAACCAGCTGGAGGACGCCGAGGCGGTCGTGAGAAACCGGGCCCGGATGGTTCAGGAGGTGACCCGCCTCATCTCACGGGCGGACGAGGCCCGGGCCGCGGCGGCTCAGGCCGATACTGAGCGCGAACGGCTGGAGGGCGAGGCGGAAGACGCCGCCGGTCATCTCGACGGCAGCCGTCAAAAGGTCGCCGAGGAGAGCGGCGCCTACTCCCGTCAGGTCGCCGAGTGGGCGGCGCGCACGCGGAATGCGCTGGGCCCCGACTGCCCGTCGCTGGACGCCGTCCACGCCACCGTCGGCCACGAGACCTCTACCGACGCGCCGTTCGAGGACCGCACGCTGCCGCCCGACATCGACAGCCAGGCGTGGCGGGCAGCTCAGGGCGCGTTGGAGCCGTACGGCGAGGAACTCATCGGACACCGGGACGCCCTGGCACTCGGCGTCAACCGGCTCGGCGAGGAACTCGACCACCTGGCGGAGCAGAAGCGGGACTGGGAGCAACGTACCGACCCCGAGCCGCCGGCCCCGCACCATCGTGTCGCCGCGAGGACACTGGGCAGTGGAGCCCCTTTCTATCGGCTCGTGGACTTCGTGGACGACCTGGCTCCGGCCGACCGAGCCGGTCTGGAAGGGGCGCTGGAGGCGAGTGGAATCCTGGACGCGTGGGTGAGTGCGGACGGCGTCCTGCTCGATCCCCGCACCCGGGACACCCTGCTCCAGCCGGGTCCCGTGCTGTCCGACGGGCCGACTCTCGCCTCGGCCCTGCGCCCGGCCCCTGAACCGGGTTGCGGCGTCACGTCCGAGCAGGTGGGGGGTCTCCTGGCCACCATCGCACTCGCATCGGCACAGGAGACCTCCGCGCACAACGCGGTCTTCTTCGACGGCAGTTGGCGTCTGGGCGTACTCAGCGGCCGTCACGACAAGGGCGACACCGAGTACGTGGGGGCAGCCGTACGCGCCGAGACTCGGCGACGCATCCTCTCCGAGTTGGAGGAGCGGATCGCGCATACGGAACAGCGGCTGGCCGACGTCCGCGAGGAGCTCGCCGTAGCCGATGCCATGCGTCGGGCTCTCACACTCGCGGAACGGGATTTCCCCAGGGCACGAAATCTCGCGGACGCATGGAGCAGGACCGAATCAGCCGAGCGGATGCTGCGCGACCTGACCGCCAAGGCGACCCGGGCGGCGCGGCTGGCCGAGGAGAAACGCGCGCTCGCGGTATCGGCGCGGACCGAGGCGGATGCCACCGCGACCGCGCACGACCTGCCCGGCGACCCCGCCGCCCTGGACCGTGTGCGCACCGCACTGGCCGGCCTGCTCAGCGGTGTAGGGCATCTGCGCAGGGCCGTCGGCGGCACGGGCGAGCGGCTCGGTACGAACCAGGCCGATGCCGACCGGTACGGACGCGCCCGAGAGGATCGCCTGGCCGCGGGCGAGAGTTACCGGCTCCACCTCACCGGACTGCGCACTGCTGAGCAGGACCTACGCACCCGCGAGGAGGCCATCGGGTCGTCCGAGGAGGAGATCCTCTCCCGCGAGCAGGAGTCCAAGCAGCGCATCGCGAACGCCGTCCAAGCGCTCCCCGCGGCGCAACGAGCTCGCGACGATGTCCACGACCTGCGCGTGCGCGCGGAAGAGGACGAGAAGAGCCTGCGCGGGGGCCTGGCGGACCAGGAGGCGGTGGTCATCGACACCGGCAGCGCTCTCCGCGGTGCTATTGGCCGACCGGAGGTGGTACTCGGCGCCGGCCTTGAGCGGTCCTCGCTGCCCGAGTACGTATCGGATGATCCGGGCGCGGACGTCCGCAGCCGTCTGCGCGCGCTGCGGGCCCTCGCCGAAGCCGTGGAGCAGGCCCTCGGCCGCCCCACGGGCGAGGTGTCGGACAGCACTCTGCTCAACCGCCACACCGATCTCCGCGACCAACTGGCCGGCGGTTTCGACGCGCAGCTGGAGGAGCACGCCGGGATCAAGGTGTGCCGACTGGTCGACGACCACGGATCCCATGATGTCGCGGCCGTGGGCGAGCGGATCGCGGTCCAGGCGGCGGAGGCACGGGGACGGCTCACCGAGCGCGAACGCGAAGTGTTCCAGCGGTTCCTGACCGGTGAGCTCGGCGACCACCTCTCGGCGCAGGTCATCACCGCGGCGAACCTGGTCGCGGCTCTCAACGACACCCTGAAGACCGTACGCACCTCCCACGGCCTCGGTGTCGAGCTGCTGTGGAAGCTGGACGAGGACGTGGACGCGGATGTGCGCGCGGCCGTCGAGCTGTTGCGCAGTCCGTCGAGCCTCAGGACGCGCGACCAGACCGAGCAGCTGCGCGAGGTGCTGCAACGCCGGATCGAGGACGCCCGCCGTGCCGACCCGTCAGCCGGTTACGCCGCCCATCTGCGGACCGCCCTTGACTACCGCGACTGGTTCCGCTTCCACACCTTCGTGGTGGAGGACGCGGCTCCGGGCCGCCGTAGGAAACTGACCGGCCGGACCGGGCTCAGCCAGGGCGAACAACGGGTCCTCTCCTACCTCGTGCTCTTCGCCGCAGCAGCCGCCCACTTCACCAGCCTCGCCGAGTCGGCACCGCACGCGCCACGCCTGATCCTCCTGGACGACGCCTTCGCCAAGGTCGACGAACCGACCCATGGTCGGCTGGGCCGCATCCTCGTCGACCTCGATCTCGACTTCGTCCTCACCAGCGAGCGGCTCATGGGCAACTGGCCCGAGGTTCCGTCCCTGCACATCTACGAGTGCCTCCGCGATCCCCACGTACGCGGGGTGGCCACCCTGCACTACACCTGGAACGGCCGCCACCGGCGTCTGGTGTCCATATGAGCGGGCTGCCCTCCGCAACGCGCGACTGGCTGACGGGACCTGGACTCACCCGGCTCTGGCAGGGGGCACGTAAACGCCTGGAGAGCAACGGCGTACAGGCCACGGGTTCGCTCCGGCTGACCGCGATGAGCGCCCAGGAACGCAACGACCTGTCGCTCCTCCTGGGCAAAGCCCTCACCGGTGCCGCCGTGACCGTACGGCTCGACGTGCTCGACGCACGGCTACGCGCTTCGGCCGCCGGACTCGGCCTCAGGCAGACCCTGGAGGAGCTCGGTCCGCCACTCACCGACCGCCGTGGCGCCCGCGCGGACGTGGCGGCACGGCGGGAACAGGTGTGGTCGTCGCTTGCTTCGTCACTGGATGCCTCCCCTATCGCCGACCAGGAATGGCCCCGGCAGTGGTACGACCTGCTGCGCCGTGCCGGTGTTCCGAGAGGAGTGTCGCCCGAAATGGCGATCTGGACACTCCAGCAGGCGGTCCAAGTCCTCACCGCTCTCCTCGGACCCGAAGGACCTGAACGCAACGGCACACACGGCCGAGGAGAACTCGCCGCCATGACGACCGGCTCCGCGCACGGCCTGGACGACGGCACCTGGCTCGCACGCCTTGTCCAACGCGGGGTCGCCCTCGCACATGGCACCGAGTTCCCGGACGACGCGGCCGGTCGACGCGCTCTGTGGCGGCTGGTGTCCGTCACGCCGGACGAGGTCTCCAGCACGGTGCTGACGTACGGGCTGCGGCCCGAGGGTGAGGGCTGGCGGGAGCGTGCAATGCGGGAGCGAGCCGACCATCACGCCGAAGTTCACGTCACACCACGCGACCTGCATGACCTTCGGTTGCAACTGTCCGCCGGAACGCTCATCCACATCTGTGAGAATCCGCGCGTGGTGGAAGCCGCGGCGGACGCGGCCTGCGTCCAGCCCCTCGTATGCACCTCCGGCAGCGCCGCCACCGTGGTCTTCACGCTCCTCGACGCACTCGCCGCCACGGGCTGCCGCTTGGCCTACCACGGCGACTTCGACTGGCCAGGGATCACTCTGGCCAACCGGGTCATCCGCCGCTACGAAGCCTTGCCGTGGCGCATGGGCACCGCGGATTACGAGCACCTGGCCGCTCGCAGCCAGGCCGAGGGCATCCCTCAACTGGCACTCGACGGCCAGCCGGTCGACGCGGACTGGGACGCGGATCTCGCCCCTGCCATGACCGCCCTCGGCGTCGCGCTTCATGAGGAGGCCACTCTCGACCTCTTGGTGGCCGACCTGTCACGTCAGGCGTAGAGACATCGGCACTATGCCGGGCCCCGGGAGCCGACCTGTTCCGAAGGCCGCCGGCCTGGGCGGGTTTCCAACTCGGACACCGCCCCGGAGTCGGAAGCAGCAGCAGAGTCAGCGCCATGCCGTCCCCCGGAGCCCTGTGACGGCGGCGTGCCTCCACCCTGGCGCCAGGCCGAGTAGAGAACGGCCGCGGCGGAGGTGCTCGCGATGACCTGATCGGAAGGCAGATTCAAGGCGATCAGAGCTGCGGGCGTCCCGACGATGATGGCGAAGGCGCAGAGATCGGCCGTGCGCTGACGCATCGACGTCCTTTCTCACGTAGCGATTTGCGGCTGGGGTGACCACGGTGCCGGACGGCCACGAAACCCGGAAGTTCGATCTTCCGATCAGATAGATTGAATACTCTTTTGAGGAGATCGAAGGGGCGGGGGCGAGGACGTGGCGCGCCGAAGACGGGGCGGCCAGTGGTCAGAGGTGGACACGGAACTCTGCATGCCCATGCGGGAGATCGTGGGGCTGCTGCGTGATCTGGTCGACAGCAGCGGAGTCCAGCTGAAAGGGCTGCAACAGCTACTGCTGGCGCAGCACCGGGAAGGCCCGCGCCCTCCGTCGTATCAGGTGCTCTCGGACCGGCTTCGAGGCAGAGGGCTCCAGAACAACGCCTCGTTGATCTACGCGATCATCGCGGTACTCGCTCCACCAGAGCGTAAGGAAGCCATGACCGAGGAGGTCAGGCAGCACCTGGTGAACGCGCGGGCCACGCTGGCAGCCGGCAGTACACAACCATCGCAAGAGCCGACGCACGATAGCCCGGATCAGGAACTCCTGGACGTGCTGCGAGAGAACCGCGACCTTCGCAGCAAGGTGGAACGGATCGAGCGCCGCCTGGCGCGCAAGGAGAAGCACCTCCAAGCACTGCGCGACGAGCTGGCCGCCGCCGAGCGCCGAGCTCCGGCTCCGTCCGTCGACCCGGCACGGGATGAACCGACCACCGTGATCCCGCCCTTTCCGGACGAGGGTGTCGCAGCGACCCGCTTGGCAGACTCCGACATCGCAGCCGCGACCAGCAACCCTTCTTTCGCCGCCGCAGGAACTGAAAACGGGTCTGGCTCTGGCTCCTCCGACGCCGCAACCGTCGCGGATACCCTCGGCGGAATACCGGACTTCGAGGGAGCAACGGCGAACGCCCTGCGCCACGCATTCGACAGCGTGCTCGACGGACGGCGAACGGGGCGATTCGACCCGGCTACGCTCGGGAAATCCGAGAAGGTCTACCTCGGCGCCAAGGTCACTCACGAGCTCACGGCGGCCTGGGGATTCCCGCCTGGCCAGGAGACCACCGACCTCCCGATAGGACGTCAGCAGGTGGTGCTGAAGTTCACCACGGGCTCGGCATGGACGATTACGCCCGGGGAGGTCGGGAGGGTGTGCCTGCTCGTGTCAGCCAACGACGAGCGGTCCTGCTGGAGCCTCGGACTAATCCGGATCGAACCCGGCCACCTCAGCCGAGCAGCCAACCGCGACTTCAAGCGCACGCTCTCGGCCGCAGGCCGACAGGCCGTCACCTGGCTCTTCCACAACGCGCACCTGCCGGAGAACACCCTTCTCCACCTTCCGGCGCCGCTTCGAGAGAAGATTTTCGCCACCGAAGTGAGCCAGCGCGGCAGCCAGGCCCGGGTGAACAACCTCTTCAGGCTCGCGCAAGGACGGCTACTCAACCGAACCACGATCTCCACCGTCGCCATGACCGCAGATGGCCCGAAGCGAGTTCGAACCGCCCGGGAGGCGTTGCGCGGCGATGGCATCCTCGTGCTCGGCGGCACCAATCGACAGGCGACGATCGCCCGTAGCCTCGGCCTGCCCGTGCCGCGCGACGGTGAATGGGTCAGTCAACGGGTCACCCGCCGATGCCCCGAACATGGCGATGCACCGAGCATTCCCCTCTCCGATGAGGTGTGGACACTAGCTGGACCAGACGACCCGATCGAGGAGGCCCCGTCGCTCGCGAAACTCTGGTAGCGCTGAGGGAAACGTCGGCGAACCCGTCCTGGAAGGCGAGGGTGTCCGATTATCCGGTGGAGCTGCCGCTCCGGAAGCCCGCCTGTCGCTGGAGGCACTCCGAAATCTGATCGACGGCTAACTGCGGTTCCTTCGAACACAGCCCGGGGAAGAACCGTGAACCGACTGGCTACGCCAGACGAAAGCTACTGATACGAGGGGGACATGAACCAGTTCGAACTACGCCGTGTGGAAGGGCAGCTCCGCGAAGCGCTGCAAGACACCGCCCTGAGTTGGGTTCTCGACGATGTCGACGCGGCAATCGCCGCGGGAGTGCCGGAGGAGAAGATCCTCCGCCGGCGCCAGCAGCGCCGCGGCGATGACCTCCCCGCCACGAGTCCGGCTGCAGCAGCGGCTCGATACGAGGTCGTGGACCGCAGCATGCTTGGCCTCGGAGAGTACGAGTCTTCACGCAAGGGAGGGACCCTGGTCATCGCCACGCGAGCCATGACAGAGGAAGAACGTGTGCTGCTCCTCCTTGATGCGGTAAAGCGCGTGCTCGTCGACCTGCCTGAAATGGAACTGGAGGTGCTGAAGACGCTCCGGTCTGAACCCGAGGGCGACACTGGCAGCCGGAGCATGGCTGAGGGGGTCGTGTTCGAGCCGGACGAAAGCGCTCGATCGCGCCGTAGCCGAACTGAGTTCCGGGAAGATCGGGTGCCGACTGAGCGACGTACACGCGTCAGTCAGCTGCTGGCCGAAGTGACGAGGGAGGTAGTCAGTTGAGCACAGTCGATGACCTAGTCAACGAGATCAAGAGCCTTCTGGCTGCGGGGGCGGTGTCGTACGACTCCGCTTCGAAGCCGTCCGACGTCTACGAGGGCTTCATCTTCTCCCTGATCGTCACCACCGCGAGTCGGCATGGTGCCACTGTCACGTACGAAGACGTCTACGGGTTGAAGGCCAGCAACCTTGTCTTCCGGACGGGGCCCGGTCACCTGTACAGCGACAGCCAGCCCTTCACCCACGCCGTGATCGAGTTCGACGGCGCTCCCGCCCTTGAAGTCCACCTCGGCGTCTATGTGACCGGCTCGTCGGGCGTCCTGCACGAGTGCGACGTGCTGGTGCTGCCAGCCGAGGAAGCCGCCCTGAGCCGAGCACAGGGCATCGCACCACGAGGCAGTCAGAGCATCCTCATCGTCGAGTGCAAGTACTACGTCTCCAACCTCGACATCAGCCTCGCGCGGAACTTCGAGGGGCTGCGCGCCGACATCCGCACCCAGAACGAACTCTTCGTCGCCAACACCAGATCGTCGAGCATCGTGCGGTACCTCGATGCCCGGAAGAGAGGCTTCGAGCCCGACGTAGTACCCAACTCACCGCAGGCAGGCTATCTCCAGGCAGAGATCAGGAAGACCTTCAAGAGCTACCTGAGCAAGCACGCACCCTCAACGGTGATCTGACCCCGTCGCACGAGTGTCGCGCACACGTATTCAGCGCGTGCCGATGTGGGGGAGGACGGGCGGCCCCAGCGACCGTTGGCTGTGGTCCCCTTGGGAGCCATCTGGGAGCCGACCCGCTCCCCGAACCCCTTCGGGGCCACCCGAGACCGCGACAGCCCAACGCCCTGAACAGGGAAAACGCTGTCCACGCAGGCAAGATCACCACCCGCCCCTCATTCGGGACGAAGAGGTCGTGGGTTCAAATCCCGCCACCCCGACAGCTAAAACGCAGGTCAGGCCCGGTGCTGAGAGATCAGTGCCGGGCCTGATCTGCGTTGCGGCCCTGTTTTGGGTGCCATTTGGGTGCCGACTTCGGGGAGCGGCTTCCCGGTGGCTCCCGGCGAGAGGCGTTCCGCCTTTGAGTGTGCCGTGCGCCGTGTGTGCTCCGGGAGAGTCCTCCCCACGGCTTGTGCCGAGGTGACCACGGGCGGTACGACGATCGCCACGCCCGTCGTCGGCGCAGGAGGAGTTGCCGCCCGGACAGCATGATGTGCGGCGAAGCAACACTACGATCACCGTCATGGATTGGCTGGAGCGTGCCGCGAACCTGAGGCAGTGGAGCCGGGACGGGGCACGGGCGCCGCACAAGCCGTTGCTGCTGCTGTACGCGCTGGGCCGCTTTCAGGCGGATGCCGCGGACGAGTTGCCGTACAGCGCGGTGGAGGCGGATCTGAAGCGACTGCTGGTGGAGTACGGCCCGCCGCGCGGGACCACGCCCGCCTATCCCTTCCACCATCTGGTCAGCGACGGGGTGTGGGAAGTGCGGACCGAGCACGGCGCCAGCAGCCCAGGCACCGGAGTGCGGGAACTACGGGCCAGCCGGGCCACTGGGCGGCTGGCCCCGGACCTTCGGGTGGCGCTCCAGCGGGAACCGTCGCTGCTGGGCCGCATGGCAAGGGTGCTGCTGGATCTGCACTTCCCGGCGTCGCTGCACCAGGACCTGTGCGACGCGGTGGGCCTGGAACTGGAGCTGGCGGAGACAGCCACGCTGGCAACGCCCGAGAGGCGGCAGCGGGACCGGCGGATGCGGGAGATGGTGCTGACCGCGTACGAGTACCAGTGCGCCTTCTGCGGCTACGACGGCATGATCGGCGCGACGCCCGTCGGACTGGAGGCCGCCCATGTGCGCTGGTGGGCGTTCAACGGCCCGGACGAGGTCGACAACGGGCTGTGCCTGTGCTCGCTGCACCACAAGCTGTTCGACAAGGGAGTGCTCGGCATAGCCGACGGCCACCGCATCCTGGTCTCGCAGAGCTTCGTCGGCCGCAGCCCCGCCGCCCGCGAGCACGTCACAGCACTCGCAGGCCGTCCGCTCATAGGCCCCCAACCCGGCATCCCGCCCATCGCGGCAGCCCACCGCTCCTGGCACACCAGCCAGGTCTTCCACGGCAGCGCACGTCCGACTGCCGCCTGACCTGGTGGTTAGTGCGGGATTCCAAGGCACACGTGGCGAGGGCTCATCGCCAAGCGGGCATCGAGCGGACGGTCCCAGCGGAGGCCTGCCGGGGCAGACCCCGAAGGATCAGCTCCATGTGCCCATACTTCTGAAGGTGCATGAGGTGCATGAGGTGCATGAGGTGCATGAGGGGCTTGAGGGGCTTGGTGGGCAGAGGCGGCTTATGCCAGTGCCGGATGCGGCCTTGGAGAGTTCCGGGGTTCCTGGGTGATTAGGCCGTTACCACGTTCAGTGCCGCCCCGGCCGCCGTCAGTACCGTTCGGGACTGGTGTCCCACCTGGTGGTGTATGGGTACTCGGCTTAGGCGTAGGGAGCTTTTGAAGTCTGTGCTCCATGTGGTGAGGAGTTCGTTCACGTCGTGGTGCAGGGTGGGGGGTGTCGGGGCGGGGGTTGTGTTCAGTAGGTGGTGGAGGAGGCCTGCCGCGCGGAGTGGCTGGCGGCGGGCCACTATGTCCAGGGCGCAGATCTGGGCTGTCGTCAGCGGGTGGGACGCGTCGGTGGCCAGTGGCTGCCAGGATTCGGCCACCAGGTCGTACAGCCCGTCGGCCATCCACTCCAGTACGCGTCCGCGCGGGCTGTCCTGCGGCTCGGGCAGGAAGGCTCGGGCCTTGTCCAGGATCGCGGTCACCTGCCGGCCGCCGTCGAGTACCAACGCGGACAGGGCGCGCAGGGCAGCGGTGGGGTCCGGGTGGGGGGTCGGGTCGTCGGCCATGTCCGTTGTCCACAGGGGTACTTCGATGATTGCTGTGGTGCCGCCGTAGCGTGGCGGGGCGCACCAGGTGGACAGTGCGATGTTCTCGGAACCGGCCGCCAGGCGGTCGGTGAGGTCCGGGGGAGGCAGGATGAAGATCCCGGGGGCGGGGTTCTCCCAGTACAGGGCGTCGAACGTGCCGTGCTGCACGGGGATGCCGTTGTCCGCGGCGGACGTGTGGAAAGGCGCGGCGAGTTCGGGGAGGTCGCGGGTGAGCTGGACCCAGGTGCCGCCCGCTTCGACGCTGTGCAGGGAGCACTGGAGGAACGGCCGCAGCTCGTCGATCACGTCGAACAGGGCCTGGCTCTCGGGGAGTTGCCGCGAGACGATCGGTGCCCACTCCGGCTGTTCCGCCGCCATCGGACGGTAGGCGGCACGGTAATAGCCTTCCAAGGTGTGGTCGGCGCCGGCCGTCGCCTCCTCGATTCCCTGGCTCAGTGCCGCCCCGTCCGGGTCCAGGCACAGGACGAAGTTCCAGGTGACCGTGGTGAGATTGGTCGCGACCGTGGTGAGGTCGGTCGCCCTGGACGCTCCTCCTTCACCGCGTGCCATTCGCTCTGCCAGGGCCATCGCCGTCGCCGCGCCCACCGGCTCATCGGGGTGCGGGCGGGCGACCACCAGGACGTGGCGCGGGCCGTGTCCCACCGAGAGCATCTGGATCGGGCGTCCCCCGCGAGACGTCCCGATCCGGCGCAGGCGGCAGGTTCCGGGGAACCGGGAGACCAACCGCCGCGCCGAATCGGTGACTTCCGCGACCGTGGGATAACGGTGCATCATGCGCAATTGATCAACCGCCGCCGTTGCCACCGCTGTCGCCGGTGGTCTCCTTCTTGTCGAGCGGCCGGATCTGGATCTTGTTCGCCATGTCATCTCCTCCCGTTGACGGCCTGTGCTGCGCTGTTGCCGTGGTTCGAGTGGTTCGAATGGTTCGGGCGGTTCGGGTGGTTCAAGTGGTTCCGCGGTGCGCTTGCCAGCGTTTGCCTCTCGGTGGCGTTTGTCAATGTCCCCTGTTCCAACGGAAGTTGAGGTGGTGAGAATGGCTCGAAGGTGACGGTGGTGCCTGTGCTCGGTGCACTTGTCAGGGTTTGGTTCTCGGGTGACCCTTGTCGATGTCCGTTGCCGACAGGGGAGTTGGGGCGACCAGATGGGCGGGGAGATGACGGTGCCCGCGATGCGGCTGCCTCGGATCAAGCCGGAACACCGGGCCTATCGGACCGTCGACGGTCACGTCAGAATCGGAAGCGTCGTTCACGGCATCGGCTCCGAGGTGAAAGATCCCGACGGCTGGGTGTGGACGCTGGTCGAGGCCATGGACGGTACGCGCGGCGCCGCGGACATCGTCGCCGTGGTGTCCCGCAGCCACCCGGAACTGCCGCTGCCCGAAGCGGACATCGTCCAGGCCATGACGGATCTGGCCATGGCCGGGTACGTGGAGGACGCCGGTGCCGCGCCGCCGCCTGAGCTGTCCGAGCGGGAGCGCGAACGGTACAGCAGAGGCATGACCCTGCTCCGCTGGATGGACCTGCGGCCCAGGGAGAGCGCCTGGGAACCGCAACTGCGGCTGGGACGTGCCCGGGTCCTGCTGGTCGGCGTCGGCGGTACGGGCGGAGCCGCCGCACGGGACCTGGTGGCCTCCGGCGTGGGGCTGCTGCACTGCGTCGAACCCGACGTCGTCGAGCTGTCCAATCTCAACCGGCAGACCCTCTTCCGCGAGAGCGACCTCGGTACGCCCAAACTCGACGCGGCGCTCACCGCGTTACGCGCCCTGAACTCGGACACGACCGTCACCGGCGAGCGCCGCGTCGTACGCGGACCCGCCGACCTCGAAGACCTGCTGACTGGCGCCCCCGCAAACGGATCGGAATACGGAACGGAATACGGAACGGGGTACGGATCGCGGTACGACGTACTCCTGATGGCCGCCGACCGGCCCCCCGTGATCCGCGGATGGGCCAATCAGGTCTGCCTCGCTTCCGGCACGCCGTGGGCCGAAGCCGGGTACCGCGGACCGCTGGTCAGCGTCGGGGTCTTCACGCCCGGCCGTGGCGCGTGCTGGGAGTGTCTGCGCACCACCGAGTCCGAGCGACGCGATCTGCGGCTCGCGCCCGGCCGGGACGAGGACGTCGCCTCACCCCGTATGCCGTGGAATCCGGTCAACGCCGTGACCGCGGGTCTGTCGGGCAGTCTGCTGGCCCATGCCGCGCTCACCCTGCTGTGCGGGATCCCGGAGATCGAGCCCGGATACCGGTTCGGCCTCAACCTCATGGTGCCCGGCGACCCGATCGCGCAACGCTCGGAGCGACGCCCCGACTGCCCGCGTGCCGGACGGAATCGGACGCGGAAGCGGAAGCGGAAGCGGAAGCGGCGATGGATGCCATGGAACCGTCCGCCGACCCGCCACCCCAGGACCACCCGTGACGGACACCGCCGCCGAGGACCACCCCCGTGCCGACCACCCCCGTATCGAACCCTCGACCCGCGTCCTCCTCCGCGACCTCGGCATACGCCCCGACCGCGACGAGTGGATCGTGGGCCGCATGTCCACCCGTACCTTCGTCGCCGTCCCCGCGGCCGGTGCGCGCGCGGTGGAACTCCTGGGCGAGGGGCACAGCGTGGCCCGCACGGCGGAGATTCTGCGTGCCGAGACCGGCGAGGAACTCGACATCTCGGACTTCGTCAGGGATCTGGCCGCGCTGGGGTTCGTGGCGCGGATCGGGGACCGCCCGGTTCCGGACACCGAACCGCCGCGCGCGACCCTGCCACGGCTGCGCCCCCGCCATGTCCGGTACGCCCTGCATCCGGTACTCCCCGTACTCGTCGCGGTGCTGTTGGCGGCTGCCGTCGCCGCCCTGATCCGGCGTCCCGATCTGGTCCCGGGCTATCGCGATCTGCTGTGGAGCCCGCACGGCAGCCTGGTCCTGGTCAGCGGCGCGGCGGCGGGGTGGACGCTGTTGCTGGCCCACGAGCTGGCGCACCTGGTCACCGCACGCGCCGCGGGCGTGCCGGCGAACATGCGGCTGGGCACCCGGCTCCAGTTCCTCGTCATGCAGACCGACATCAGCGGCATCGAACTCGCGCCCCGCCGCCACCGGTTGACGGCCTACCTGGCCGGTATCGCCCTCAATCTGGCCGTCGCGTCGTCCCTGGTCCTGGTCCTCGCCGTGACGGACACGGGGACGACGGCCCACCGGATGCTGGCCGCTGCCCTCCTCCTGTCCCTGATGCCTCTGCCCTTCCAATGCATGGTGTTCACGCGCACGGACCTGTACTTCGTCCTCCAGGACCTCACCGGCTGCCGGGATCTGTACGGCGACGGTCTCGCGTACGCCCGTTACGTGCTCCGGCGGGTGGTCCGACGGCCGCGCCGTGCGCGCCGCGCGGGGACGGCCAAGGCCGTCGACCCGAGCACCCGGTTGCCCGCGCACGAGCGCAGGGCCGTCCGTCTCTACAGCGTCGTCCTCGTGGTCGGCACCATGGCCTGTCTGACGTTCCTGGCTGCTGTCACGATTCCCGCCGACGTCACGCTGCTGGCCCGCGCGGCCCGGGGGCTGGGCCCCGACCACGGCCTCGCGGCCAACGCCGACGCGGTGGCGGTGCTGGTGATTCTGGGTGGGGTGAACATCCTGTGGGTGGTCACCTGGTGGCGTAACCGGCGGTCGGGCAGGCGGAGGTCCGCGCGCACGGGGTGAGCGACACCGCCGGCCGGCTCACCCGTCCACGGTGCCCAGCCACAGCACATCCCTGGCCCTCGTCATGGCTACGAAGAGTTGGCTGCGGGAGAGTTCGTCGCGTTCGCGGTGCGTTTCGGAGGGTTCCGCGGCGGGGGGTGTCAGGAGGGTGTCGTGTTCGGGGAGGTAGACCTGTTTGAACTCCAGGCCCTTGGCCCGCCGGTAGCTGCCGAGTTTGACGGCGTCGACCGGGTTGCCGTCGTAGTGCTCCAGCGGGCAGGTCGGGATGCCGGCGCGTTCGAGGAGGCGTTGGTAGTGGCCGATGGCGCGCATCGAAGGGCACAGCACCGCGGTGTCGGCGTGGGCGCCGGGTGGCAGATCCCGCAGGGCTCGCAGCAGGGCTTGGTCGTGTTCCGCCGCGGTCGGCTTCGCCACGCGGATCACCTGGCCGTCGTGGTACGTGAGGTCGACGTCCCGGCGGCCCGGCGTACGTAACCCGTCGATGTCCTCGAAGGAGTCGTCGGCGACGACGGTGAGTGCCGCGTCGAGGATCGACTTGCTGTTGCGGTAGTTGGTGCGCAGCACCTGGCCGCGGTCGCCCCGGATGTCGATTCCGGCGTCGGACAGGCGGAACCCGCCCGGGTAGACGGCCTGTTGGCCGTCGCCGACCAGGAGGAGGCCGTTGGGGGTGTCGCCGACGAGGGCGTGCAGGAGCCGTACGCCGACGAGGGTCAGGTCCTGGACCTCGTCCACGATCACGGCCGCGTAGCGCGGGGGGCCCGTGCGGCTGCCCACCTCTGCCAGGGCCAGGGACAGGACGTCGTTGAAGTCGTGCACTCCGCGCTCGGTGCGCAGTGCTTCGTACGCCTCGTACAGCGCCCAGACGGCCTGTCGGTGGGGGCGGCGCAGGCTGGCGCGGCGGCGTCGGCGGGGCACCGTCGCGTACTCGTCGAAGGAGGTGACGCCGCGCCCTTTGACGACGTGGTCGATCTCGTCCTTCCAGTACTGCGGGCCCGGGTCGATCTCGGTCAGGCAACTGTCGCGGCCCGTGTGCGTCCACGCGAGGCTGAACGCGGTCTGCGCCTTGGCCCCGTGCAGGCGAACCGGGACACCGCGGTCGTGCAGGAACTCCTGGGCCCAGGAGTGCAGGCTGCGGAAGTCGACCTTGTCGGCCACGGCCGGAGACATGGCCTTGAGGAAGGTGGCCTGCACGCGGGGGAGGTTGTTGGCGAAGGTGACGTACAGGATGCGGCCGGTGGTGCGCTGGGCGAGGTGGGCCGCCCGGTGCAGGCCGACGACCGTCTTGCCGGTGCCCGCCGGGCCGCTGATGCGTGCGGGGCCGGCCCAGTTGCGGCGTACCAGCGCCACCTGATCGGGGTGGAGGAAGGTCATCCACTGTTCGATGGGGGCCCGTAGTGCCTCCTCCAGCGCCGCCTCGCGTAGGCCGTCGAGGTCGAAGAGACCGTCGGACCCGCCGTCGGGCAGTTCTTCTGGGGGCTGAGGGTGTGGCGAGGGCGGTACGGGCGGTACGGGTGATGTCGACTCCGCGAGGGAGGAACCCTCGTACTCGGGGAAGACCCGCTCCAAATGGTCGGCGATGGCACGTACGGATGCGGCGCGCAGCCGGTGGCGTTCCGACAGCAGTGCCGGTCCGGCCTCGCGCTCCCCCAGGAGCCGAACCCTGCCCAGTGCGGTGTCGACGCGGTGCCCCGCGAAGACCATGAGGGGTTGGACCGCGACCGGCGACATCCCCAGGGACGCCACCGCCGACTCGGCCGCCTTCGTCACGGCGAGGAGCTTGGTCACGTGCGCGTCGCGGCGCTCGCCACCGGAGCGGAGCGTTCCGTCCGAGGCGTCCGGTGCGGAGCGCCAGTTCTTGACGTCGAGGACGAATACACCGCCGGGGCCGACCAGCAGCATGTCCACATTGGCCGCCCGGGTCCCCGGCCACCTGCGGTCCACCAGTAACCGCCAGCCGCGCGCGGTCAGGACCAACAGCTGGGCCGCGACGCTGCGTTCGCCCTCGCTCGCCGCTTCCCAGCGGCGCGCCCGCTGCCTGGCAGCCTGCCACTGCTCCCTCAGCAGCCGCTCCTGCCGCCGCGCCTCCTGCGCCCGCCGCGACGCCGACCCACCAGCCGACCCACCAACCGATCCACCAGCCGCCATTACCCACGCCCCCTCGTACGCAGAGTGGCGATCATAAGACGATCAGCGACGATGCGGCAGGGCGCACCGACGCACCAACGAAGTCGGGGTGCCTGGGTGTCCTGCTCCCAGGAAGGCCCGGCCTTCAACCTCCGAGGTCGCCGGGGCAGAGTCGCTCTGTGGCGGGCCGCCAAGTGGTGGGGGCCGGGGGGCCTACTTCGTACGGAGTCGATCGTGAGAGTCCTGAGAACCGCGAATGCGGTGAACGCCGTGAACGCCGTGAGTACCGAGAATTTCTCCGTTGACGGCGGATTCAGCATGACCATCGGTGGTCGTCCGTCGAAGGGGTCGGTGTCCTTCGGGACGTCGTGAATACTGCCGACGAGTCCTGTTCGGCCGGGCAGCTCGATCAGGCGGTCGACGCCGCCCGTTCGGCCTTTCCCGGGTGGGCCGCGTGTCCGTACGAGGAGCGGCGTGGGCGGGTTCTCGCGGTGGCCGATGTGGTGGAGGGCGTGTCGAGGAGTTGGCCCGGGTGCTCAGCGCCGAGCAGGGGAAGTCGCCGGCCGATGCCGCCGGGGAGACCCACGGGTTCGCGTACTGGCTGCGGGAGACCGCCACGCTGTCGTTGCCGGAGGTGGTCAACGAGGACAGCGCTCAGCGGCTGTCCGTCACGCGGCGGGTGCCGCTGGGGGTCGTAGGGGCGGTCGTTCCCTGGAACTACCCGATCGGGAATGCCTGCTTCAAGCTCGCTCCCGCCCTGCTCGCGGGCAACACGGTCGTGTGGAAGCAGTCGCCCTTCACGCCTCTGACCACGTTGAGGACCGGCGAGATCCTGCGGGGCGTACTGCCCGACATCGACGTGCACGACGTGGACGCCCTGGACGTCCTGGCGGAACGGCTGTTCCGGGGCGCCTTCGCCAACTCCGGACATTTGTGCCTGGCGATCAAACGCCTCTACATCCACACCGATGTGTACGAGCCGCTGACCCGCGCCCTGGCCACCCACGCCGCACGCGTCCGCCTCGCACCGCTCCAGAACCGGCTCCAGTACGAGCGGGTCCTCGGCCTGATCCAGGACTCCCGCGACCAGGAGGACGAACAGCGGGCCGGGTACTTCGTACCGCCCACCTTCATCGACAAACCGCCCGAGCACTCCCGCATCGTCCAGGAAGAGCAGTTCGGACCCGTCCTCCCGCTCCTTCGCTACGACGACATCGACGACGCGGTCGCCCGCGCCAACGCCGGCCCGTACGGACTCGGCGCCTCCGTCTGGTCCGCCGACCCCGGGGCCGCCCTCGCCGTCGGCCGCCGCCTCGCGGCAGGCACCGTCTGGATCAACGAGGTCCAGCACCTCAGCCCCCTCGTCACCTTCGGCGGCCACAAGCAGTCATGCATCGGGTCGGAGGGCGGGGTGGAGGGGCTGTACGAGTACACCGTGCCCCGGACCGTGACCGAGGCAGCGGCTCGGACCGTCCCGTTGTTCCGGGGGGTCCGAGCCGCTGCTGAGTGGTTACGCGGTTGCGGTTACGCGGCCTGCTTGGCCGGGGCGAAGCCGAAGATGTCCACCGCGTGGTAGTACGTCCACGCCGTGGCGTTGCACGACGCCTTCGTGGCGCCCGAGTAGTTGTTGCAGACGCGCTTCAGGTCCTCATAGAACGCCGAGTCGATACGGGCCTTGTTCGCGGAGAAGGTGCCGGCCGCCTTGTAGTTGCGGTAGCCGAAGTCGTGGCGGGCGCAGGACGTCTGGAACGGGAAGCCGAAGGGGTTGTCCGGCGAGGAGCTGCAGTAGTCCGTGGACCAGTCGAAGGCGTACGCGGACCAGGCGCCCTGGTTGTTGCGGGCGGCGAGCCAGGCGTTGTAACTGGCGGCGCTCGTCTGGGTCCAGGAGCTGAGCACCTGCGGCTTGTCGGCGGGCGCCGCCGACGCGGAGACGGCCGGGAGCAGGGCCAGCGGGACCGAGAGGGCGGCTGCGACGAGGGGGAGGGTGACACGGCGACGCATGGGGGGGACCTCCGGGTGTGGGGGGCCTGAACGCCCCGTGGGGTCTCACGGGGCGCACCCAGATTGCCGCCATGTCCCTGTCAGAGATAGAGGGGCACGGGAAGAGCTAGGTGGATTACTGAAGAAGGGTTCGTGAAGGGCGTCGCCCGGCGGCCCCTCGATGCCCCGTGACCCGCACCGGAGCGCCGTACGCCCCATCTGACATGCGCCCCCGTCCCCCCGGTGCTCAGATGGATCCGTACGCCCACCCCCAGGAACGGAGTGGTACATGAGTGGTCAGGCGGGGTCCTTCGGGGGTGTCGGTGGATCGGGGGGTGTCGGTGGGGGCGGGCCCGACTTCGGGGATCGGCGGGACTTCGAGAGTGCCGATCGGGGGTTTGTGGCGGGGCCCGCCGAGCGGACCGTGGTCGACGCGGACGGGCGGGTGGTGTGGAGTTTCGACGACACCGCGTTCCTGGACGGGGAGTGTCCCGAGACCGTGCATCCGAGTCTGTGGCGGCAGTCGCAGTTGTGCGCCAAGGCCGGGCTGTACGAGGTGGCGGACGGGGTGTACCAGGTACGGGGGTACGACCTGTCGAACATGACCCTCGTCGAGGGCAAGCAGGGGGTCGTGGTCGTCGATCCGCTCGTATCGCGGGAGTGTGCCGCCGCCGCGCTCGCGCTGTACCGGGCGCACCGGGAGGAGCGGGGGGAGCGGCCCGTCACCGCCGTACTCTTCACGCACTCCCACATCGACCACTTCGGCGGGGTGCTCGGCGTCCTCCCGGACGACGGCGCGTCCGACCCCGTACCGGTCGTGGCGCCCGAAGGCTTCATGGAGAACTCCGTCGCGGAGAACGTGTACGCGGGTACGGCGATGCTGCGGCGGGGCGCGTACTACGCCGGTTCCAACATCGACAGTGGTCCGACCGGGCTGGTCGGGATGGGGCTCGGATTCACGGCGTCGGTCGGCCACCCCGGCCTCGTACCGCCGACCGTCGTCGTCCGGCACACCGGGCAGGAGGAGACGCTTGACGGGGTGGTGTTCCGGTTCCAAATGACGCCCGGTACGGAGGCGCCGTCGGAGATGAACTTCCTGCTGCCGGAGCGCCGTGCGCTGTGCATGGCGGAGAACGCGACGCACAATCTGCACAACATCCTGACCCTGCGCGGCGCGGTCGTCCGTGACGCCCGGATCTGGGCGCGGTACCTCGGCGAGGCGATCGACCTCTTCGGCTACGACGCCGACGTCCTCTTCGCCTCGCACCACTGGCCGACGTGGGGCGGGCCGGAGCTGCGGACGTTCCTCGGCGAACAGCGCGACCTGTACGCGTACTTGCACGACCAGACGCTGCGCCTGGCGAACCAGGGCCGTACCGGCATCGAGATCGCCGAGCTGATCGAGCTGCCGCCCGCGCTCGCCACGTCGTGGCACGCGCGCGGCTATTACGGCTCGGTGAGCCACAACGTGAAGGCGATCTACCAGCGTTACATGGGCTGGTACGACGGCCACCCCTCGTCGCTGTGGGAGCATCCGCCGGTGGAGAGCGCGCGGCGGTACGTGGACTGCGTGGGCGGTCCTGACGCGGTGCTGGAGAAGGCGCGCGGGTATGTCGACGCGGGTGATCTGCGGTTCGCGGCACAGCTTCTGAAGCATGCCGTGTTCGCGGCGCCGGACAGTGCCGAGGCCCGGGAACTCCTCGCGGGCACCTTCGAGAAGCTGGCGTACGGCGCCGAGAACGCGACCTGGCGCAACTGCTACCTCATGGGCGCCGACGAACTGCGGCACGGGATCACGCGCACGGTTCTCCTGGCCGGGGGCATGGAGTCGGCCCTCAGCGTCGGACAGCTCTTCGACTCGCTCGCCATCCGGGTCAACGGGCCCCGGGCGTGGGACCTTTCGCTGAACATCGGCTGGAATCTGACGGACCTCGGCGAGACATACCGGACCACCCTGCGCAACGGGGTCCTCGTGCACACACGCACCACCGCGCCCGCCGACGACGCCCACCTCGTCCTCACCCTGACGAAGGCCCGGCTCGGAGAACTGTTCGCGGCCGGGGACGCCGCCTCCCTCGGCGGGATCGAGCACACCGGCGACCTGGAGGCCCTGGAGTCGCTGATGTCCGTACTCGACACACCGGACCCGGACTTCGCGATCGTCACACCACCCAGCCAATAGCCCGCCACTGCAAGCCCCTACTGCAAGCCACCTGCTAGAAGGCCCCCTAGTCGGAGACTTCTCTCGTCGTCAGGTCCGTCAAGGATTCCCGGCGGATGAGGAGGCGGGCCGTGGTGTTGTGGACCGTGATCAGTGGTGGGCGGCCTATCAGGTTGTAGGGGGCCGCCATCGAGAGGTGGTACGCGCCTGCCACCGGGACGGCCAGCAGGTCGCCCGGTCGGATGTCCGCGGGGAGGGGGACGTCCGGGGCCACCACGTCGCCCGCCTCGCAGTGGCGGCCGACCACCGTGACCGTCGTGGGGGCGGCCAGGGAGTGGCGGCCCACCAGGACGGGCGCGTACCGGACCCCGTACAGGGCCGGGCGCGGGTTGTCGCTCATGCCGCCGTCGATCGCCACGAACAGATGGGTGCCGGTGCGTTTGACGGCGAGGACGCGGTAAAGGGCGACGCCTGCGGGCCCGGCGATGGCGCGGCCGGGTTCCAGGGTCAGCCGGGGTACCGGGATACCGGCGGCGCAGCAGCTCGCGGCGAGTTCGGCGCGTACCCGGCGGGCCAGCACCGCGAGGTCGAGGGCGTCCTCGCCGGGCCGGTACGCGATGCCGTGGCCTCCGCCGAGGTCCAGTTCGGGCAGGTCGAGCCCGTGGAGCCGGTGCAGCCGGGCCATCAGCCCCACCACCCTCCGCACCGCCGCCAGATACGGTTTCACGCTCACGATCTGCGACCCCAGGTGGCAGTGGAGTCCGGTGAGCCGCAGTTGCGGCTGATCGAGGATGCGGGCGATGGCGTGCTGCGCCGAACCGTCCGTGACGGACAGCCCGAACTTCTGGTCCTCACCCCCGGTACGGATCTTGTCGTGGCCCCCGGCGACGATCCCGGGCACCACCCGTACCATCACGCGCTGCCGCCCCCCGGGCCCGACGGCGGCGGCGATCCGGGCCACCTCCGACGCGCTGTCGATCACGATCCGCCCGACGCCGAGCCGCAGCGCGGACTCCAGGTCCTGGGGGCTCTTGGCGTTGCCGTGGAGCAGGATGCGTTCGGCGGGGAACCCGGAGGTCACGGCGAGTTCCAGCTCACCGGCCGAGCACACGTCGAGCCCGAGCCCTTCCTCCTCCACCCACCGTGCCATCGCCCGGCAGAGGAACGCCTTGGCCGCGTACGCGATGTCGGCGTCGGGGAAGGCGTCCCGGTACGCACGGCAGCGGGCCCGTACCTCACCCTCGTCCAGTACGTACGCGGGCGTACCGAACCGTTCCGCGATCTCGGTGAGCGGCACTCCGCCGACGGCGAGGTCCCCGTGCGGGAGCCGGGCGGTGGAGGCGGGCCACACGGACAGGTCGGGGCCGGCCTCGACGGCCGCCCGGGTACGGGTAGGGGCGGTCATCGCTCACACCTCCTGGAGGACGGCGGTACGGCGGGGATTCGCCGTCCGCAGGGTGGCCGGCTTGGGGGCGGGCGCCACGAACGCCGGGTCGACGGTGAGCCGGTCGACGCCGAGCGGCGCGGTGAGGGCGAGCAGCGCGGGGGCGGCGAGCCGGATCCACGGCTGCCCGTCGCCGAGCGCGTCGGTCAACCGCCGTGAGCTGGTGAAACCGACGGTCGTACGGTCACCGAGCGGCGTACGGAACAGCCGCGCCGCGCAGCTTCCACCGGGTCCCGGCCGGACAGGTACGTACCGGACCGGTACGTACAGGGGTCCGGCCGGGGGTCGATCGGAGGGTTCGGGGTCATCGGCGCACGGAATGTCCTGCATGGGATTCCTCCTGGAGGGTCCTCGAAACGGAACCACAGCTTGAAGCTATGCCCGTCCGACCGGCCTCTCGGCCACCTCCTGACGAGACGCTGACGCCCTGGAAGAGCGAGTTGACGCCCCTCTTACGCACACCCACCACGCTCAGTCCTGTGGGCACGCATCGGCTTCACCTCCGCGGCACAGACACACACCCGTTCCCGAGCCCGCGCCACAGGCACACACCCGCCCCCCAGGCCGCGCCACAGGCACACACCCGCCCCCAGCCTGCGTCGCAGGCAACACCCGCCCCCCAGCGCGCGCCGCAGGCAAACACACCCCCCACTGTGCGCGGCATACGGGCGACCGGCCCAGCGCTGCGGTTTGGGCCATCGGTCCGCTCGGTGCTCGCAGCAGGCGAAAGAGGGGCGGGTGGGTGGGGACACCGGCGCCGCAGGCCGGCACACCGCCCGCCCCGCCCGCCTCGTACGACCGGTGCGCGCCTCGCCGCAGGCGAAGGAAGGGCGGGTGGGTGGGGACTCCGGGCCTGCGGGCGAGCACCACCCCACCCCAGACCACCTCGCCCGAAGCCCGCCGCAGGCGAAAGAGGGGTGGGTGGGTGGGAACGCCCACGCCTCAGGCGCACCAACCCGCCGCCTAAAGTCAACGCACGTGACCACGTACAGCATCGGCCAGGCCGCCCGCCTCCTCGACGTCAGCCCGGAGACCGTCCGCCGCTGGGCCGACGCGGGACGGCTCCGGGTCGAACGGGACGCCTCGGGGACCCGCGTGATCGACGGTGTCAGCCTGGCCGCCCACGCGAGGTCCCGCGCCGATTCGGCCCCTCGGGTACCCGACCCGGCCGCCGCCAGGACGTCCGTACGCAACGCCTTCACCGGCATCGTCACCGCCGTGACGACGGACGACGTGATCGCCCAGGTCGAGGTGCAGGCGGGACCGCACCGCATCGTCTCGGTGGTCACCAGGGACGCGGTCGAGGAGTTGGGGCTACGGGTCGGGGTACGGGTCACGGCCCGGGTGAAGTCGACCCATGTGTACGTGGACCGCCCCACCAGCAAACCGTGACCCCCGCCACCCCCATTACCCGGCATCTGCGCGACGCCCACTCGCACCACCCTCCCAAAAGCAACCCCCGACCACGGTTCCGCCCCGCTTCCGCCGGGCATCCTTGGGGGGCGCGGTCACGCGACGGGAGGGGCTGCCATGGGAGCGGCGGGATCGACGGGGACGGCGGGATCGGCGGGATCGGCGGAGGCGAACCGGTTCACGGTGACGGGCGCGGTGGCGCACCCCGTCCGCCTGACGGTCGCCGAACTCCGCACGTCCTGGCCCCAGCACACGGCGGACGTCGTCTTCGACTGCGCGACGAGCGGCCCGAGGAAACACCGTTTCGCGGGCCCCCTGCTGCGCGAGGTGGTCACGGCGGCGGGCCCGGCCTTCGATCCGCGCCGCCGCAAGGACCGTTCCCGTTTCCTGCTGGAGATCACCGGCGGCGACGGCCACGGCACGGTGCTGTCCTGGGCGGAGGTGGACGAGGACTTCGGCAACGCACCGGTCCTCCTGGCCACCAGCCTCGACGGCCGCGAACTGGACATCGCGGGAGCGCAGTTGGTGGTCCCGTGGGACCGCTGCGGCGCCCGGTACATCAGCGGGATCACGCGGGTGTGGCTGGGGACGTGCCCGGGGCGGTGGCCCGTCACCCCAAGTCCGACGCCGCCTCCGACGCCGCCTCCGCCCGCACCTACGACCCCACCTCCAACGCCACCTCGGTCGACTTGATCAGCGCCACCACCGGCATCCCCTCGGTCAGCCCCAGATCGTCCACGGCCTCCCGGGTGATGGCGGAGGTGAGTTCCTGGCCGCCGTCGAGCCGGACCTTCACGGACGCCATCACCGCGCCGGTCGTCACCGATACGACGGTGCCGGGGAGTTGGTTCCGGATGCTCAGGGCCATGGGAAACGCCTCATTCCGATACGGGCATATGCCGGGCCTCTACCGCAGACCTATATGCCGGATTTGTACACATCCGTGCCCGTACTGTACCGACCCCTCCCCACCCCCTCGTGGACCTCCCCCTTGAACTCCTCTCGGACTCCCCTTGGACCTTCCTCCGACCCCCCTCGCATCTGCTGTGGACCATCGCCCAAAGACTTGCAAATGACAGGTGAACCTCCCTACCTTGGCGCACATGCAGTCCTACACGATCGGCCAGGCCGCCCGGCTTCTGGGCGTCAGCCCGGACACGGCGCGCCGCTGGGCCGACGCCGGCCGCGTCGCCACCCATCGCGACGAGGGCGGGCGCCGTCTCATCGACGGCAAGGACCTGGCGGCCTTCTCCATCGAGGTCGGCCAGGGCGGTATCGGCGACGAGGACCCCTCGTACACCTCCGCGCGCAACGCCTTCCCGGGCATCGTCACCGCCGTGAAGCTCGGCGATGTAGCGGCCCAGGTGGAGATCCAGGCGGGCCCGCACCGGCTGGTGTCCCTGCTCACCCGCGAGGCCGTCGAGGAACTGGGCCTGGAGGTGGGCATGCAGGCCACGGCCCGCGTGAAGTCGACCAACGTCCACATCGACCGCAACTGAGCCACGTTTCCGGCGTGGTTCCCGCACCCGCCACCCGCACGCACACACCCGCACACACCCGCACCCGCACCCGCACCCGCACCACCCAGCGGCGTCGCCGTCCCCGGCGCGGCTCGTCCCGACCGACCGGGCCGTCCACACCGGCCCGCCTCACCAAGGAGCCTCACGCCATGTCCCGCAGACTCGCCCTCACCCGGCGCCGCGCCGCCACCGCGTTCGTGACCGCCGTGCTGCTCATGCCGCTCGCCGCCTGCGGCAGCTCGGACGACAACACGAAGGACGCCGGCAGCGGCAAGGAGACCGGGAGTACGGGCAGTTCGGCGCCCGACGCCAAGCTGACGGTCCTCGCCGCCGCGTCGCTCACCGACGTGTTCGCCACGGCGAAGACGGCGTACGAGAAGAAGTACCCGGGCACCACGCTCACCTTCTCCTTCGCCGGCTCGCAGGAACTCGCCGCCCAGATCAAGCAGGGCGCTCCGGCGGACGCGGTGGTCACCGCCGACACCAAGACGATGGACGGCCTCAAGGCCGAGACCGGCACCCCGGAGATCATCGCCAAGAACCGTCTCGTCATCGCGACGGGCGAGGGCAACCCGAAGAAGATCGAGAACCTGAAGGACCTCGCGGACACCAAGCTCAAGGTGGTGCTCGCCGCGCCCGAGGTCCCCGTCGGCCGCTACAGCCGCCAGGTGCTCGACGCGCAGAAGATCACCGTCAAGCCGGTCTCCGAGGAGCCCAACGTCCGCGCGGTGCTCAGCAAGGTCGAACTCGGCGAGGCCGACGCGGGCATCGTCTACAAGACCGACGCCGAGACCGCGCCCGACAAGGTCGACGCGATCACCATCCCGGACGAGCAGAACGCGATCGCCGAATACCCGGCGGCGACCCTGAACGAGTCCAAGAACAAGGCGGCGGCAGCCCAGTTCGTGGAGTGGCTGAACTCCCCGGAGGCCCAGAAGATCCTCCAGCAGGCAGGCTTCCAGCAGCCGTAGTCGACGAGACAGGTGCCGGTACCGGAACGATCGGTACCGGCCACCCGGAAGGCACCCCAGCCGATGAGAGCGAAACCCCCGCTCACCCTCACCCTCCCCGCCCTCCTCGCGGTGGCCTTCCTCCTGCTCCCCCTCCTCGGCATCCTCGCCCGCACCAACTGGTCAGAACTCGGCGGCCACCTCACCAGCCCCGCCACGGTCACCGCCCTCAAGCTCTCCCTCCTCGTCTCCTTCTGGTCCCTCGGCCTCTCCCTCGTCCTCGGCGTCCCGCTCGCCTGGCTCCTGGCCCGCATCCCGTTCCCCGGCAAAACCTTCGTCCGCACCCTGGTCCTGCTCCCGATGGTGCTGCCCCCCACGGTCGGCGGCGTGGCACTGCTCCTCGGCTTCGGACGGCGCGGGCTGCTCGGGCCCTGGCTGGAGGACTGGTTCGGGATCACGCTGCCGTTCCACACGTCGGGCGCGGTGGTGGCGTCCACCTTCGTCGCGATGCCGTTCCTGATCATCAGCCTCGAAGGCACCCTCGCAGGGCTGAGCACCCGTTACGAGGAGACCGCCGCCTCCCTCGGCGCCTCACCGGTACGGGTCTTCTTCACCGTCACTCTCCCCATGGTCGCCCCCGGTCTGGCCGCCGGAGCCGCCCTCACCTGGGCCCGCGCGCTCGGCGAGTTCGGCGCCACCATCACCTTCGCGGGCAACCTCCCCGGCACCACCCAGACCCTCCCCCTCCAGGTGTACCTCCTCCTCCAGGACAACCCGGAGGCCGCGACCTCGGTCTCGCTGCTGCTGCTCGCCATCGCCATGGCCGTACTGATCGCGCTACGGGGCCGCTGGACCGCAGCGGCCACAGGCACCGCGACCGCAACCGACCCGACGGCAACCGCCCCACACCCCACCGACGACACCCCGAAGACCCCCGAACCGGCAGCCCGCGAACCCGCAGCCTCCGAACCCACGGCCCCCCAACCGCCCGAACCCCCCACCCCCTGGCCCCTCCACGCCGAAGTCACCGGCTTCACCCACCTCACCCTCGACGCCGGCCCCGGCACCACCATCGCGGTCGTCGGCCCCAACGGCGCCGGAAAAACCACCCTGTTGCGCGCCCTGCTCGGCCTCACCGACCGCGCCCACGCCGACCTCCGCCTCGGCCCCACCGACGTCACCGCCCTCCCGCCGCACCGCCGCGCCGTCGCCTGGGTCCCCCAGGACGGCGCCCTGTTCCCGCACCTGAACGCCCTCGCGAACACCGCGTACGGCCTGCGCACCCACGGTGTCCCGCGCGCCGAGGCCCGGCGCGAGGCCAAGCGGTGGCTGGACCGGCTCGGCGTGGGCCACCTCGCGCACCGCCGCCCCGGCCAACTGTCCGGCGGGCAGGCGGGCCGGGTCGCGCTGGCCCGCGCGCTGGCCGCCCGCCCCCGGCTGCTGCTGCTCGACGAACCCCTCGCCGCGCTCGACCAGACGACCCGCGCCCAGGTCCGGCACACCCTGCGCACCCATCTCGACGGGTTCGGCGGAGTGTGTCTGATGGTCACGCACGATCCGGTCGAGGCGGTCGCGCTCGCCGACCGTGTCCTCGTCCTGGAGGACGGCCGCATGGTCCAGGACGCCCCGCCCGCCGAGGTCACCCGCCACCCCCGCTCCCCATGGGTGGCCCGCATGCTCGGCCGCAACGCCTGGCCCGGCACCGCGACCGCCGACGGTCTCCGGCTCCCGGACGGTACGGGGATCGTCGCCGCCGAACCGCTCACCCCCGGCACCGAAGCCCTCGCGATCATCGCCCCGGAATCCGTCGCCGTGCACCGCACCCGCCCCGACGGCAGCCCGCGCAACGTCTGGCCGGGCACGGTAAGGGAGTTGACCGCTCTCGGCAGCAGACTGCGGGTGCTGATCACCTCCGACGCGGCGCCCGACCTCGTCGCCGAGATCACCCCGCAGGCCGCGACCGAACTCGGACTGAGGGACGGCGTCGCGGTGTTCACCAGCGTCAAGGCCACCGAGGTCACGCTCGTAGCCACGTAACGTCGTCGGCGGAGAGGCCCGCAAGGCCGAGGAGGTCACCGTGTTGCTACGCCAATTGGAATACCTCGTCGCACTCGCCCGCGAACGGCACTTCGCCCGCGCCGCCGACGCCTGCTACGTCTCCCAGCCGTCCCTCTCCGCCGGGATACGCCGCCTCGAAGCCGACCTCGGCGTCCCGATCGTCCGGCGCGGCGTCCGCTTCCAGGGCCTCACCCCCGAGGGCGAGGTCGTCCTCGCCTGGGCCCACCGCATCCTCGGCGAACGCGACGTACTCCACCAGGAACTCGCGTCCCTGCGCGGCGGACTGACCGGCACCCTGCGCCTGGGCGCCATCCCCACCGCACTCACCGCCGCGTCCCTCCTCACGACCCCCTTCTGCGAACGCCACCCCGGCGCCAAGGTCAGCCTGGAGTCCCTGTCGTCCCGCGACATCACCCGCGGCCTGACGGACTTCACGATCGACGCAGCCCTCACGTACCTCGACGACAGTGACCTCCGCGACGTACGGAAAATGCCGCTCTACGAGGAGCGGTACGTGCTGCTGACACCCGTCGACGGCCCGTACGCGCCGGACGCCGAGGTCCGCTGGGCCCAGATCGCCGCACTCCCCCTCTGCCTCCTCTCCCCCCGCATGCGCAACCGCCGCATCCTGGACGAGAACTTCGCCGCCGACGGCGCGATCGCGTCCCCCGCCGTCGAGTCGGACACCGTCGCGGGCCTCTACGCCCACCTCACCGCGGGCCGCTGGTCCAGCGTCATATCCCACGCCTGGCTCCACATGTTCGGCATCCCGGACGGCATGAGAGTCCTCCGCATCACAGGCCCGACCCACGGCCCCAGAGTGGGCCTGGTAACCACAACCCACCACCCGGAACCCCCCATGGCCCGAGCCCTGTTGGAAACAGCAAGGGAGGCGGGAGTACGGGAATCCCTGGACGCACTACTGAGGGAACACCTCGACGCACAGCCGCCGCAGCTCCCGTAGCTGTGGGCAGCAGTGCCGCTGGGGCGGCACGGGTGGGCACAGCGGCACCCCGCTGGCGCCGGGTGCGCCATCCGCCGTAACCCCAGCCCCCACCACACCCCCACCCCCTCCACCCCGGACCAGCCCTCATAGCACCCCCCTATCCCCGCATAGAAACCTTCGCTTTGACCGACCCCGACCCCACCCCCGACCGTAAAAGGAGCCCCACCCCACCCGCCGAAAAAGACACCCGTGAGGACCCGCCATGGCCAAAGTCCTGTGCGTGCTCTACGACGACCCCACCGACGGCTACCCCACCACCTACGCCCGAGACGACCTCCCCGTCATCGACCACTACCCGGGCGGCCAGACGACCCCCACCCCGGAAGCCACCGACTTCACCCCCGGCCACCTCCTCGGCAGCGTCTCCGGCGAACTCGGCCTCCGCGCCTTCCTGGAGAGCCGGGGACACACCCTGGTCGTCACCTCCGACAAGGACGGCGAGGGCTCGGTCTTCGACCAGGAACTCCCGGACGCGGACGTCGTGATCTCGCAGCCGTTCTGGCCCGCGTACCTCACCCCGGAACGCATCGCCGCCGCGAAGAACCTGAAGCTGGCCGTCACGGCGGGCATCGGCTCGGACCACGTCGACCTGGACGCGGCCATCGCGAAGGGCGTCACCGTCGCGGAGGTCACGTACTGCAACAGCATCAGCGTCGCCGAACACGTGGTGATGATGACGCTGTCGCTGGTACGGAACTATCTGCCGTCCCACCAGGTCGTCCTGGACGGCGGCTGGAACATCGCGGACTGCGTGGAGCGCTCGTACGACCTGGAGGGCATGCACGTCGGTACGGTCGCGGCGGGCCGGATCGGCCTGGCCGTGCTGCGCCGCCTCGCCCCCTTCGACGTGAAGCTGCACTACACGGACCGCCACCGCCTCTCCTCCGAGATCGAGGAGGAGCTGGGGCTCGTCTGGCACGACTCGGCCGCCGCGATGGTCCCGCACTGCGATGTCGTCACCGTGAACGCGCCCCTGCACCCCGAGACCCAGGGCCTGTTCGACGACGAGCTGATCGGCACGATGAAGCGCGGCGCGTATCTCATCAACACCGCGCGGGCCCTGATCTGCGACCGTGACGCGGTCGACCGCGCCCTGCGCAGCGGCCAGTTGGCGGGGTACGCGGGCGACGTCTGGTACCCGCAGCCCGCGCCGCCCGACCACCCGTGGCGCACGATGCCGCACCAGGGCATGACCCCGCACATCTCGGGCTCGTCCCTGTCCGCGCAGGCCCGGTACGCGGCCGGCACCCGCGAGATCCTGGAGTCCTGGCTGGCCGGCAAGCCGATCCGCGACGAGTATCTGATCGTCGACGGCGGCGCCCTGGCGGGCGTGGGAGCCCACTCGTACTCGGTCTCCAAGGGCTGAGGCGGGGGCGCGCGGTGCCCGTACGGCTGAGCCGCACCGTAACGAGACGAGACTCCCGGCGTTGAAGGGGAAGTGCGGACGCGATCGTGCGCCCCGCACTTGGTTCGACAACTGAAGGAGAACGTGATGTCTCGCATCGCGAAGGCAGCCGCCGTCGTCGCCGGCACGGGTGCCGTGGTGCTCAGTGGTGCCGGTCTGGCCATGGCCGACTCGGGCGCCTCGGGCGAAGCCGTCGGCTCGCCGGGCGTCGTCTCGGGCAACGTGATCCAGCTCCCGATCAACATCCCGGTCAACGTCTGCGGCAACACCGTCGACGTCATCGGCGTGCTGAACCCGGCGTTCGGCAACAAGTGCATCAACGCCGGCGGCCACCACCGCGGCGGCTACGGCGGCTGATCGCCCCTCGACACCAGCGCAGGCCCCCACCGGTTCCTCGAACCGGCGGGGGCCTTCGCGTGTCACACGTAACGATAGATCCGGCTGTGGTCGGAGAGCTGGGACGGTGTCACGTCCCACGGCGGCATCGGCTCGTCCCGGGCGACGATCCGGCCGCGCTGCGTGGAGCCGATCCCGGGCGGCCGGTCGGGCAGGTACGCGGCGTCGGGGTGCGCCTGCTGCCAGCGGGACCAGAGCAGGTCGACGAAGGCGTGGTGCAGCCAGAACACGGGGTCGTTGACGGAGGCGCCGCCGAGCATGTTCCCGCCGACCCAGCGGTGCACCCGGTTGTGGTTGCGCCACCGCGCGTCGCCCCGCTCCCGCGTCCAGCCCTCAAGCCGGTTGCGGAACCCGGACGAGGAGGTGGAGTCCCACGGCGACACGTCGTACACGGACTCCCGCATCGCGCCGTCGAGTTCACTCCGGGTCGGCAGCTCCAGCGGCGTCGCGGGGCGCCCGAGGTCCCGTACGAGGAAGTCGGCGTCGGTGAATCCGTCCTTGACGATCCACCCGCTCCGCCGCGTGAACGGGCCCGTGGTCACCTCACGGTCCGGGCCGCGTCCGGTGCCGCCGAGCAGGTCGTCGGTCCAGGGCCCGGCCACCGGCGAGCGGTCCACGGTCCAGTCCCAGTACGGCACGGTGACGCCCGGCGCCTCCTTCTGGAGGGCCCGCTCGAAGTCGAGGAGGAACTGCCGGTGCCACGGCAGGAACGTCGGCGCCATGTGCGCGACGCGCAGTCCGGGGTCGCCGTCGGAGACGTAGTAATCGACATGGGTGCGGACGAAATCGTCGTACCGCCCGCTGCGTTTGACCGCGAGGACGGCGCCGACGAACCGCTTCTTCTCGGCGGCGGTCAGGCTGCTCACGTTCTTGCGCGTGTACACCACGGCGGGTCCCTCCCCAGGGGCAGTCAGACGGTGGGCGGCGCGACACGCTCCCGGGCGAGCCGGGCGGTCCCCAACTCGTCAACGGCGGCACGGGCCGCCTCCAGGGGAGTGGCGTAAGAGGCGTAGTGATCAACCATGCTCAAGTACCCACCATCAGCCCGCCGCATCAATTCCAACGACCGCCCATCAACAGTGACCCGCACACCCCCACTCCCCTCCCCATGCCCATGCCCCACCCCCACCACATCCACAGGCACCCCCCGAATCCGCCGCCCCCGATACACCTCATCGAACACGACATCCCGAGGAACCCGATCCCGCCGCACCACAACAACAGGCACCAGAGCCCCACCAACCCCCCCAGTCACCACCACGACAAAGAGAGACCGAACCAGAACCCGACGCTTCAAGACAACTCCTACGGATGCACCCTCGAAGGGGCGCGGGGAACTGCGCAACAAGCCACGACGGCGCCGCACCCGAACGAACAACCCGCACCCCCCAAAAAAGGGGCGCGGGGAACTGCGCAACCGGCCACCAACACCCCCCACACCCAAACCCCCCTCAATCAACCAACAACTCGGCCCCAGGCGCAGCCTGAACCAGCGGAGCGCTCAACGCAGCAACGGGCAACGTCAACCGAGGCAACCCGAACTGATCAGCCTGCGGAGCACTGAGCGGGGCATCCAGCGAAGCCCCCGGCGTCTCGGTCTTCAGCTCACCACCCCCGGTCGAAAGACCGAGCTGATCCGACACGCCCCCCAACAACCGCGGCAGCGGCGCCGTGAGATTCGCCTCGGGCAACGGACTGCTGAGCGGCACCTTGGGCAGCGCGTTGGCGGGCAGCATCCGGCCCTGCACATAGCGGGGCCTGTCCATCACACCGGGCACCGGCACCGGAATGCCGCCGCTGATCTGGGGCGCCCGGATGCCGAGCACGTTCTCCACGCCTTCCATCGGCACCGACACCGGCACCTGCTCCCCCGCGACGGCGGGGCCGGCGGCGGTTGCGGCGGCCACACACGACAGCAGTGCGGCAAGGCTTCCTCGTGCGGTCGACTTCATCTCGGGCGGTCCCTTTCCGGGTTCGTGGGCGCCGGTGGGTGCCCCGGCGGCACTCGGGTAACGAGTCGCCCGGCCGCTCCACTGCAAATTTCCCCCGCCCGTACCAATCGGACGACTGTCAGCTCGTCCAGAAGTCCCACCAGCGGGTCAGGACCAGCATCCCGATGATCCCGACGTGCAGCACGGGCACGACCCAGGTGAACTCGCCGAAGAAGCTCCGCAGCCGGCCGGGCGCCGGCAGGAACCCCTTGCGGACATTGAACGAGGTCACGTACCAGAACATGACGATCGTGGCGACCCACGCCAGGGAGCACCACAGACACAGGGAGCTGATGCGGTAGAGCGACTGATACTGGAGCCAGCTGCAGAAGCCGACGCCGAAGAGGGTGCCCGCGTTGAGCGTCAGCCAGTACCAGCGCGGGAAGCGGGCGCGGCCCAGCAGGCTCATGCCGACGCAGATCACGACGGCGTACGCGGCCAGACCCAGCATCGGGTTCGGGAACCCGAACGCCGACGCCTGCTCGCTCTTCATGATGTTCCCGCACGACACCACCGGGTTCAGGCTGCACCCCGGCGTGAAGTTCGGGTCCTCGAGCAGCTTGAACTTGTCGAGCGTGATCACCCACGAGGCGAGCAGCCCCGCCGCACCCGTGACCACCAGAAGCAGCGCGAACGCCCGGCTCCCACCGACCGCACCGGACGAACTCTCACCGAACTCGCCGTACTCGCCGAACTGGCCGTCCCTGTGCGGGACTTGGCGGCGTACGGGTTCGGGTGCCGGGGCGTCGGCGGGGCGGCGCGGGGGCCGGACGCGGGCGGTGTCACCGGTGCTCATGGGTTCCCTCACCGGTCCGGTTCAGGACCGCAGGCTGCGCGCGGGCAGCAGGCAGTGCGCGGCGGCGGCGAGCATGTCCTCGTCACCGGCGTACGCGGCGAGGGTCTCCTCGGTCATCTCGACACCCGGCTTGCCCTCGGGCCACGGGACGGTCGAGAAGAGGAAGCAGGCGTGGCCGCGCTTCTTGACGGCCGCGAGCCACTCCGGCGGGACCATGCACTGGGCGTTGAGCGGCGGCATGTTGAGGATCGCCTGCCCGGCCTCGACGAGGAGGGTGACCGGGAAGCTGGGCTGCTTGGCGGCGTCGACCACGGGTCCGCCGACGGGTACGCCGTTCTGGGCGAGGAGGGCGCGGGCCGCCGCTACGGAGGCTTCGGGTCCGTCGGGTCCGTCACCGAGGGTGTAGGCGAGGAGGTAGGGCATGTCGCCCTTGCCGTCGTGGTGTTCGCCGCTCCAGGCGACGACGGCGATGGTGCCGAGGTCGGCGGGGCGGAAAGGGCGCGTTTCGGGGGGAGTCGAGGTCACCCGGGCACCGTAGCGACATATCCGGATGACCCGGATGTCCGTGTCACCCGACCGGGGGACACGGGGGCTCCGATCACACGAAGGAGGGCCGGTTCCGTGGAACCGGCCCTCCTTCGTGCCGTGTCGGCTACTTGCCGAGGGGCAGGCCGCCGAGGAGCTGCGTCGGCGACGAGGCGCCGCCCGCGTTCAGCTGGTCGGTCGTGTCTCCAAGGCTGTTCACGAGCGAGCCCTCCTTCTCGGTGTCGATCGCGTCGGTGTGCAGCGGGTGCGCTTCGAGCGTCGACTGGCTGCTGATCGCTTCCAGCGCGCCGTTGAGGCTCGTGGGCGTCAGGTCGGCGGCGAACGCCGGTGCGGCGGCACCGACCACCGCGAGCGACCCGGCAACGACGGCGGCAGCCTTCAGGGGCTTCATCGTGGTCCTTTCTTCGGCGACGGAAGGTCGCCAGCGGGAGTACGCACTTCGCGGTGGCTAACGATCTCTCGCCGGGACGGAAACTACGGGCCAAGAAATTGGCCGGGAACCCACTCGAACGAAGGGGAAACGTTTCTGATTCTCATATGAATACCTGTGTGTACGAGTGCGCGTGCCGCGTATTCCGAACATATGTCGAGACGCCGTAGAAACAGGGGTCGAAGCCCGAACACACGTCGTGCCGGCCCCGTGAGAACCGGGACCGGCACGACGTACGGAAATCCGCTGCTTTCCGGTCAGGAGGGCAGCGTGGGGACGGTCGGGGCCGACGGGAGGGACGGGGCGGACGGCAGCGCGGGCAGGCCCGGCAGGTTCGCGGCGGGCAGTCCGCCGCCGACCAGCGTCGCGGCAAGGAAGTTGACCAGGCCGGTGACGACGACGGGAACCTTGGCCGCGACCCCCGCGACATCGCCGGCCGTGGCCGCCTTGACCAGCGCGTCGACCGCGGACTGGAGCGCGGCGAGCGCGTCCGCCTTGACGTCCATCGGCGCCTTCTCGCGCGCCCCGTCCGCGTGCGGGGCACCGGGGGCCGGGGCGGTGGCCTTCGCCGCGTCGATCGCCGCCTTGGCGTCGGCGGCCAGCTTCGCCGCGTCGGCCGCGGGCACGTGGCCGTTGTCCGCCTTGAGGACCGTGTTCAGCAGGTCCGTCACCGGCGTCAGCACACCACCCGCGTCCTTCAGCGTCTTCGTCTGGGCGAGGAGCGCGTCCGCTCCCGCGACCGGAACCCCCTGGGCCGCCTGGGCGGCGGGAGCTGACGCCCCGTCGGCCGCGAAGGCGGGGCCGGCGACGCCGGCGAGGAGGGCGGCGCACAGTGCGGTGGTGGCAAGGCGTCGTGCCGGAAGAGCACGCATGTGTGTTCCCTTCGGTGGTGCGTACACAATGTTGTGATCACCGTGAAAGCGGTGACACCGGTACGCAACCGGCCGCCGCCATTCGGGGCACGGACCGCCGGGAGACTGGTGCGGACGGGGGAAAAGGGCCCCTGCGAGGGCCCGCCCGCCGGAGCGGCGAGACACGACCGGCCGCCCTCCCCGGGAAGGGGTGGGCGGCCGGCCGCGAGGTGATGCTCAGAAGGTGTCGCTCAGGCGGTGATACGCCGTCAGCCGTTGGCGCAGAAGTTGCCGAAGGCCGGGTTCAGCACACCGATGACGTCAACGGTGTTGCCGCAGACGTTGACCGGGATGTGGATCGGCGCCTGGATGACGTTGCCCGAGATCACGCCCGGGGACTTCACGGCCGCACCCTGGGCACCGCTGTCGGCGGCGGCGATGCCCGCGGTGCCGGCGACGGCGGCGGCAGCGACGGTGGACAGGACAAAAGCCTTCGCGGTACGCGACATGGGGAGTTGCTCCTCGGTATTCGTGAAATCACCGGGGCGGGATGCCCGGCCCATGCTCAACGCCGTACGCGGCTTCGGGTTCCGCCTCCGAAAGGGTGATCTCTCGCGGTCATGCTCATCCCTCGCGCGTAGCCTGCCGAACGAAAGCGCGGATGCTCAACTAATCCGACACACTGACTTGCGGAGATTCTGAAACGAAATAGTGCGTAAGGCTAGAGTGACTTCCCTCCTGACACCTGCCGGTACGGGCACGGGAGTTCACGCGTCAATATGTGATGGTCATGCTGCCCTCCGCACAGGGTCAGATTCTTTACATCCCGAAAGGGCAAAGCCGGTCATGCGCAATTCCCTCGGTCTTGTTCTGCGGCGCGGCACCGTGAGCGCCTTCACCGCCCTTTCCGTACTTTCCGCCGTACCCGCTCCGGTCGCCGCGTCACCCACCGGACCCTTCGCTCAGCCGGTCGCCGCCCCGGACACCGCGTGGGTCGCCGACGAAGCCGAGAACATCCCCTTCACCCGGCGCTTCCACGCCGTCCAGCACGGCGACCTCGTGCGCGCCGCCAACTCCTCCCTCAGTTGCCGCGCCACCGTCGACACTCCCGCCAAGGCGGCCACGGCCTGCGCCGACGCGCGGGCCGGGCAGCGGGGCGGCGCGCGGGCCGCCAACCACGATTTCGACATGTTCTACGTCGATGTGGACGACGACCCGAACACGTACAACTCCAGCCAGGCCGAGCTGAAGGTGCCGGACGGGGCGGACGTCACGTACGCGCGGCTCTACTGGGGCGGCAATCTGCTGGTCGGCGAGCAGAAGCCGCCTCGGGACAACGGGCGGGTGCTGATCGCCGAGCCCGGGGGCCGCTACAAGGAGGTCCTCGCGGACACCGTCGTCGGGCACCGGGTCGCGCGCGGCGTGGACGCGTTCCAGGCGTCCGCCGACGTCACCGAGCTGGTGCGGTCGAGCGGTCCGGGGATGTGGACGGTTGCTCAGGTGAACGTCGCCATGGGCCGGTCCGCCGCCGGTGGGTGGGGTGGCTGGACGCTCGTCGCCGCGTACGAGAAGGCGAGTGAGCCGCTGCGGCAGCTCGCCGTCTGGGACGGGTTCGCCGCGTTCGAGCCCGGCCACCGCGATGTCTCCGTCGCGCTCGACGGGGTCCGGATCCCGGCCGGCGCGGCCGGGCGGGCGGGCCTGGTCGCGTACAACGGCGACCGGGGCACCACCGGGGACTCGCTGACCGTGTCCACCGGGAAGGGCGCGGCGACCGCCCTGTCCGACCCGCGCAACCCCGCGGGCAACGTCCTCAACTCGACCATCGGCGAACCGGGCACCCCGCAGGCCGGGCGCAGACCCGCGTACGCCCACACCCTCGGCTACGACTCCGACGTGTTCCCCCTCGACCGGGCGCTGAAATCCGGTGCCGGACGGCTCGAACTACGGCTCTCGGTGCGGCAGGACGCCGCGTGGGCCGGGGTTCTCTTCGCCGCCGCCGACACCCGGCCCTGAGACAACCTCGTACCCCCCGCGGGCCGCCGCACCTCCTTCCCCTTCTCCTACGCCCTCCTCCCTTTCCCTGAGCGGAGCGCCGCGCATGCCGCTGCCACCCCGACCCCGATCCCCCCGCCCCCGGGTGCTGCATGTCGTGCAGCCCGTCGACGGCGGTGTCGCGCGCGTGGTCGCGGATCTGACCCGGGCCCACCACGCGACGGCCACGGACACGGACACCGGTGCCGACGGCCCGTACCGCATCGCCGTGGCCTGTCCGCAGGACGGCCCGCTGTCCCGGGCGGTACGGGATCTCGGCGCCGACTGGTACCGGTGGGAGGCGACCCGCTCCCCCGGGCCCTCGCTCGCCGGTGAAGTCCGGGCGCTGGCACGGCTGGTGGACGCGGTGCGCCCCGACGTGGTGCACGCGCACAGCGCGAAGGCGGGGCTCGCGGCGCGGCTCGCGGTACGCGGCCGGAGGCCGACCGTGTTCCAGCCGCACGCCTGGTCCTTCGAGGCCGTCGGCGGGGCCACCGCGCGGCTCGCCCTGCGCTGGGAGCGCGCCGGTGCCCGCTGGGCGTCGCGCGTGGTGTGCGTCAGCGCGGCGGAGCGGGCCACCGGGATCGCCGCCGGTATCCGGGCGGACTGGGCGGTGGTCCCCAACGGTGTGGACACCGCCAGGTTCGCCCCGGGCGACGCGGCGACCGCCCGCGCCACGCTGCCCGCCCTCGACGGGACCGGTGACGGGCCGCTCGTCGTGTGCGTGGCGCGGCTGTGCCGGCAGAAGGGGCAGGACGTCCTCCTGCGCGCGTGGGAGACCGTCGCGGCCCAGGTGCCCGGCGCGCGGCTCGCCCTCGTCGGCGACGGGCCCGACGCGCGGCGGCTGCGTACGGCGGCGCCCGCCGGGGTCGTCTTCGCGGGCGCCGCCGCCGACGCGGCCGACTGGTACCGGGCCGCCGACCTCGTCGTCCTGCCGTCCCGCTGGGAGGGCATGGCGCTGGCGCCGCTCGAAGCGATGGCCTGTGCGCGGGCCGTCCTCGTCACCGATGTCGACGGCGCCCGCGAGAGCCTGCCGCCCGGCCATGCCCCATACAGCCTCGTACCGCCCGAGGAGCCCGGCGCGCTCGCGCGGGCCGCCGTCGGGCTGCTGCGGGACCCGGGGCGGCTGGCGGCGCTCGGCCGGCAAGGGCGCCGGCACGTTCTCACCACCCACGATGTGCGGCACGCCGCCGACGCGGTCGCGGCCGTCTACCGCGGCCTGCTCGGCACGGCGCACACCGAGTGCAGGGAGTCCATCACCTCGTGACTGCGGACAGCACCGTTCCCCCTCCCGCGGGGCAGCCACGCGCGGCGGGGCACGCCTCCTCCGTCGCGGTCCTCCACCCGCGCACCCCCCACGGCGGGTTCCGCCCGCCGCCGGGGCGGCTCGTCGAACCCCGCACCCGGCACCTGCCGCTGCTCGCGGTGGACGGCGCCGCCGCGCTCCTGAGCACCCTGGCCCTCAGCGCGCCGCAGCGGCACCCGGTGCTGGTCGCGCTCCTGATCGCCGGGGTCGGCGGCTGGAACGCGCGCAGCGCGCCGCGCCGCACCGTCGCGCCGCCCGCCCTCCTCGACGAACTGCCCGCCCTGTGCGGCCGGATCCTCGTCGCCTGGGCCCTGCTCGCCGCGCTCGTCGCGGCCGTCGCGCCCGGCCACGCGCTGTCGCCCGGCACCCTCCTCGTCGCCTGGTCGCTCCAGACGCTGTCGAGCTGCGCGGGGCGCGCCGTCGTGCACAGCAGACGGCGCGCCGCGCTGGTGCGGCAGCCCCGCGCGGCCCTCGTCATCGGGCCCGCCGACACCGCGCAGCGCGTCGCCGCCGCCTTCCTGCGCCAGCCCAACTGCGGGGTGCGGCCCGTCGGCATCGTCTCCGCGCCGTCCGCCCAACCCGCGCAGTCCGGCAAGCGCTCCGACGCGGGCCCGGGGCTCCCCGTCCTGTCGTCCGACGAGGAAGTGCAACGGGCGCTCATCCAGAACGGGGTGCGGGCCGCGCTCGTCGTCGGCGCCGACGCGGGCCGCCGCCACGCCCCGCTCCTGCGCACCCTCGGCGACCAGGGCTGCGCGCTGTGGCGGATCGAGCCCGACTCACCCGCGTACGACACGCTCGACGGGCCGTCGCACGGCGGGCGGATCGCCGGGTTCGCGTACCGGCCGCTGGCGTTCGTGCGGGCGGGGCGGCGGCGGGTGGGCAAGCGGGTCCTCGATGTGACCGTGTCGGGGGCGCTGCTGCTGGTGAGCGCGCCCGTGCTGCTGCTGTGCGCGGTGGTCCTGCGGGTCAGTGACGGGCCCGGTGTGGTGTTCCGGCAGGAGCGCATCGGCAAGGCCGGACGGCCGTTCACGCTGCTGAAGTTCCGTACGCACCGCCCGGCCGACCCGCACGAGGCCGCGACCCGGTGGAGCGTCGCCGACGAGCAGCGCATGCGCCCCTTCTGCCGCTTCCTGCGCCGCACCTCGCTCGACGAACTGCTTCAGCTGTGGAACGTGTTCCGGGGCGACATGAGCCTCGTCGGGCCGCGCCCCGAACGCCCCTACTTCGTCGCCAAGTTCAGCCAGACGTACACCGGTTACGCGGCCCGGCACCGGATGGAGACCGGGATCACCGGGCTCGCGCAGATCCACGGGCTGCGCGGGGACACCTCGATCGAGGACCGGGCCCGCTTCGACAACGCGTACATCGACAACTGGTCGCTGTGGCAGGACATCTGCATCCTGCTGCGCACGGCCGCCGCGCTCGTCCGGCCGACGGGGAGCTGAGCCGGTGACCCAGTCGACGCCGACGGCACCGGGCCTGACGGCCGCTCCCGCGCTCGGCCTGCTGTGCGCGCGGGGGCGGCTGTGGGGGCGGCGGTACGCGCCCGTCCTGCCGGTGGTCCTCGTGGTCGCCCTCCTCGGGCTGCCCGCCGCGCCCGGCGGCGGGGGCTCCGGCGACTCCGGCGGCGGCACGGTCGCCGACGCCGCGTCCGGGCTGCTCGTCGTCTGCTGCGCGCTCGGGCTGCTGCGGCGGGCCCGGCGCCCGCTGACCCGGACCGCCGCCGTCGTCCTCGCGCTGCCCGTCGCCGGGATCGCGGTCGCCGCGACCGGCGCCGCCGACGCGGCATCCGGGCTCACCGGGCTCGGCCGCTACCTGCAGATCTTCGTCCTGGTCCCCGCCGCCGTCCTCCTCCTGGTCCGCGACCGCGCCGATCTGCGCCTGGTCGCCTGGGCGTTCACCGCGCTCGCCCTCTGGCAGGGCGGCATCGGCGTCCACCAGTACGTCACCGGCACCGGCGCCTCCTACATGGGCTCCGACATCCGCGCCGTCGGCACCTTCGGGGCGGCGGACGTGATGGGGATGTCGACGGTCGTCTCGTACGGACTCGTCTGCGCGGTGGGGCTCGCGCTGGGCCGTGACCGCGAGGGGCCGCGCGACCCCGCGACCCGCACCCGCCGCCTGGCCGCCCTCGGCTGCGCGCTGCTGCTCCTGGTGCCGCTCGCGCTGTCGTTCAGCCGGGGCGCCTGGATCGCGACCGCCGTCGCCTGCGCCGCGCAACTCCTGCTCGCCGGAGTACGGCGGGCCGTAGCGGTCGTCGCGGCGGCCGGTGCGGTGGTCGTCGTCCTGGTCGGCGGGGTCGGGGTCGGCACCACGCAGCTCCAGGAGCGCCTGGACAGCATCACGCGGGTCACCGCGCAGCCCGACCAGTCCGTGGTCGACCGGTACACGATGTGGTCGGCGGCGTTCGACATGTGGCGCGAGCATCCGGTGACCGGGGTCGGCCTGAAGAACTTCCCCGAGTACCGCGACAGCCACGCCTCGCTCGCCCTGTCCTCCGGCAGCGACACCGCGGGCGCGGGCGCCGCCTTCCGCCGCCAGCCGCTGCTGTCCCCGCACAACATGTACCTCCTCGTCCTCAGCGAACAGGGCGTGATCGGGCTGACCGCGCTCGCCGGGAGCTGGGCGGCGCTGCTGGTGTGCGGCCTGCGGAGACTGGCGAACGCGCGGCGGCGGGCCGGCCTTGGAGGAGACCGGGGCGCGGACTGCGGGCTGCTCGCCTGCGGCCTGCTGATCTGGCAGCTCGTGGACTTCGCGTACGCGGACATCGGCGGCCCCTCGACCGTGCTGACCGCCGTGGTCCTCGGCATCGTCGCCTGGTGGGCGCTGGCCGACCGGGCTCCGGCACCGGCCCTCGCGCGCGTCGGCGCGTTGCCCGGAAAGGCCGTCGCCCGGTGACCCCGCCCACGGGCCCGGCGCCCCAGGTCACGGACGGTCCCCCGACGGCACCGCTCGGACCGCCGCGTACCCCGCACGGCGAGGCACCGCACGCCGAGGCGCCTCCTGCGGACGGCGGGCCCGCCGCCACCAACCGCTTCCTCGCCCGCGCCGCGCTCGTCACCGGGGTGCTCGCCGTCGCCGGGGCGCTGCTCGGGCTCGGGCGGGACCAGACGCTCGCCCATCTGTTCGGCGCGGGGCTCGACACGGACGCGTTCCTGGTGGCGTGGACGGTGCCGGAGTTCGCAGCGACGCTGCTGATCGAGGACGGGATGGCGTTCGTCCTCGTACCGGCGTTCAGCGTGGCGCTCGCGCGGCGCGCAAGGGGGCAGGGGCAGGTTGAGGGCCAGGGTCAGGGCGGCCAACTGGCCGATCCCGTAAGGGAGTTCGTGGCCCGTTCGCTGCCGCGCCTCGCGCTCGCCCTCGCGGCCCTCACCGTGCTCCTCGTCGCCGGGGCGCCGCTCCTCGTCCGACTGCTCGCCCCGGGCCTGCCGGACCCGGAACTCGCCGTCGACTGCACCAGGATCATCGCGACCTGCGCGTTCTCCTTCGGCCTGGCCGGATACGCCAGCGCCGCCCTCCGCGCCCACCGCCGCTTCCTCGCACCCGCCACGATCTACGTCGCCTACAACATCGGCATCATCACGACGATGTTCGTCCTCGGGGGACGCTGGGGCGTACGGTCGGCGGCGATCGGGGTCGCGATCGGCGGCTGTCTGATGGTGGCGGCGCAGGCGCCTTCGCTGTGGCGGGAGTTGAGGGGGCGGCGCCGGGCCCCCGCCGCTCCGGACACGGCGGGCGAGGAGCCATCGGCGCGTCCCGAACCTGTCCCGGTGACGGGCCGGCGCATCACCGGAATGGTCCTCATCTCCACCGTGCTGCTCTTCGCGCTCTGCCGCCAGTGCCAGGTCCTCATCGAACGGTTCCTCGGCTCCTCGCTGCCGGCCGGCGCCATCTCGCATCTCAACTACGCCCAGAAGGTGGCGCAGATGCCGATGGTGCTGTCGCTGATGCTCTGCACGGTCACCTTCCCGGTCGTCGCACAGGCCCTCGCCGACGGCGACACCGAACGCGCCCGGATCCGCGTCGAACGCGACATCGCGCTCGCCGCCCGCACCGTCCTGCTCGGCACCGCCGCCGTCGTCGCCTGCGCCCCGCAACTCATCCACCTCCTCTTCCAGCGCGGCGAGTTCACGGCGGCGGACACGGCCGCGACGGCGGGCGTCATGCGCGTGTACGCGCTCGGGCTGCTCGGCCACACCCTGGTCGGCGCCCTGTCCCGTACGTACTTCTCGGCGGGGCGGCCCACCTGGTACCCGACGGCCGCGATGGCCGTGGGCATCGTCGTCACCGGCGGGGTCGGCGTGTGGGCGGTCGGGCCGTGGGGCGTACGGGGCATCGCCGCCGCCAACGCCCTCGGCATCACCGTCGCCGCCGTCCTCCTGCTGGCCGGCACCGGCGCCCGCACCGTGCCCCTGCACCGCCTCCGCGTCCTCGCCGGACTCGTCCGGCCCGTCACGGCGGCGCTCTGCGCGACCGGCGCGGGCCTGCTGTGCACGGTCCGGATCGCGGACCCGCTGCTCGCCGTGGTGGCGGGCGCGGCGGCGGTGGCGGCCGTGTTCGCCCTGGTCCTGGTCCTCCCCGTCCCGGGCACCCGTACGCCCGCTCTCTCCTCTCTCGCCCGCAGGACTCCCGGTCTCCGCTCCCTCGGCAGAAAGCGCGCCCATGTCCGTTGACCCGCTCCCCGCCGCATCCGACGGCCCGGCCGCCCCCGCCGGGCGGCGGTCCGCCGGGGCCCCCGAGTGGATCGCCATGTACCACTCGGTCTCCCGCACCCCGGACGACCCGTACCGCATCACCGTCACACCCGAACGCCTCGACGACCAGTTGCACCGGCTGCGGCGGCGCGGACTGCGGGCCGTCGCCATGACCGAACTGCTCGCCGCGCGGGCCGCCGGATCGGCGCGGAACCTGGTCGCGCTCACCTTCGACGACGGCTACGCCGACTTCACCGAGCACGCCCTGCCGATCCTGCGCAGGCGGGGATGCGGCGCCACCTTGTTCGTCCTGCCGGGCAGGCTCGGCGGCGACAACGCCTGGGACCCGCTCGGCCCGCGCAAGCCCCTCCTCTGCGCCGACGGCATCCGGCACGCCGCCGCCCAGGGCGTCGAGATCGGCTCCCACGGCCTCACCCACACCGACCTCACCCAGGCCGACGACGCGACCCTGCGCGCCGAGACGGCCGACAGCCGCGCCCGGCTGCGCGAGCTGACCGGCCAGGAGATCGCGGGCTTCTGCTACCCGTACGGCACGGTCGACGCCCGCGCGATCGAGGCGGTACGGGCAGCCGGGTACCGGTACGCGTGCGCCATTGCGCCCGGTCCGCTCGCCGGGGACCTCGCGCTGCCCCGGGTGCACATCGGGCAGGAGGACACCGGGATGCGGCTGGAACTCAAACGGCGGATCAGCCCGTTCCGGCGCCCGATGCCGCCGGTTGATCAGGCGCTGCCTGCTCAAAAGTCGCCCTCGCTGGAGTCGCCGTGAGAGTGCTGCACGTCATCACGGGGCTGGGCGTAGGGGGCGCGGAGCAACAACTCCGCCTGCTCCTGCGCCACTTGCCCGCGCACTGCGACGTGGTCACGCTGACCAACCCGGGCCCGGTCGCGGACGGCCTCACCGCCGACGGCGTCCGCGTGGTCCACCTCGGTATGACGGGCAACCGCGACCTGCGCGCCCTGCCCCGCCTCACGGCCCTGATCCGCGCGGGCCGCTACGACCTCGTCCACACCCACCTGTACCGGGCCTGCCTGTACGGGCGGATCGCGGCACGGATCGCGGGGGTACGGGCGGTCGTGGCGACGGAACACTCGCTGGGCGAGGCGCACTTGGAGGGCCGGCCTCTCACGGCGGGCGTACGCGGCCTCTACCTCGCCGGCGAACGCCTCGGCCGCGCCACGGTCGCCGTGTCGCCGACGGTCGCGGACCGCCTCCGGCGCTGGGGAGTACCGGCCCAGCGCATCCACGTCGTCCCCAACGGCATCGACGCGGGACGCTTCCGCTTCGACCCGGCGGCCCGGACGCGCGTCCGCGCGGGGTTGGGGCTGCCGGAGGAGGCGGTACTGATCGGAGCGGTGGGCCGCCTGACCCCGGCCAAGCACTTCGACGTACTGATCAGATCCCTCCCCGGACTCCCGTCCACGCACCACGTGATGCTGGTGGGGGACGGCCCGGAGGCGGCGGGGCTGCGGCGGGTGGCGAGGGAGGCGGGGGTGGGGGCCCGGGTCCACTTCACGGGCGAATGCCCTCAGCCCACCGCGTCGGCGAACGAGGACTCCCCCTCCGTGCTGCCCGGCCCGCTGTCCGACCTGCTGTCCGCCATGGACGTCTTCGCCTCCCCCTCCCCCGAAGAGGCCTTCGGACTGGCCGTCCTCGAAGCGCTGGCCGCCGGCCTCCCCGTGGCGTACGCCGACTGCCCGGCCCTGGACGACCTCCCGAACGGCCCGCCCGCCCAGGCGACCCGCGTCCCGAGCACCCCCCAGGCCTTCGCCACCGCCCTACGGCACCCCCCGTCCCTCCGGGACCGCACCACCCCCCACCCCGCCGTCCACCACTACGACATCGCCCACAGCGCCACCCGCCTCACCCAGCTCTACGAGAAAGTGACATCCCGATGACCGAGAACCCCAGCCGGCGGCCCCTCCGCCCCGGCCGGCCGGGCGCCCGGCTCCGGTCCCGCGCCCACCGGGTCCCCACCTGGTCCGTACTCCCCGCGTGCGCACTCGTCGGCGCCCTCGCCGGTGGCGTGTACGGCGTCGCCAAGACACCCGAGTACACCGCCACGAGCTATGTGATCGCCGTCCCGACAGCGAAGTCCGACCCGGCGACCGCGCTCGGCTTCGCGCAGGCGTACGGCCGCGTCGCCACCCAGCTCGCGGTACTCGGCGACGCCCAGGTCTGGGCGGGCGTACCGGTGGGAACGCTGCGCGACAGCGTGCGCGCGGAGACCTCGCCGGACGCCCCGATGGTCGCGATCTCGGCCACCGCACCGCGCCCCGCGCAGGCCGCCGACATCGCCAACGCGGTGTCCCGCGCCCTGACCATCAACGCCAACCAGACCGAGCGCGACACCCGCGTCCAGCTCCTCCAGTTCTCCCGCGCCGTCAAACCCGCCGAGCCCACCTCGACATCGGCGCCGGTCACGGCGCTGGTGGGCGGCTGCGCGGGCGCGCTGATCGGCGGTCTCGCCCTGCTGGTCCGCCCGCGCCGCGTCCGCGACGACCTCCCCGCCTCGGTGCCGAGCCCGGCCCCGGCGGCGGACCTCCAGCGGTGAGCGGCAGGCCCACCGAGCCCCTGCGCATCGAACTGTGCCGGGACGAGGCCGAGTTCACCGCGCTCGGCGCCGACTGGAACCGGCTGTACCGGCGGTGCCGGTCGGTGACGGCGTTCCAGAGCCACGCGTGGCTGCACTCGTGGTGGATGTCGTACGGGAGGCCCGGTCGGCTGCGGGTGGTGCTCGTACGGGACGCGGACGGCGAACTCGTCGCCGCGGCGCCGCTGATGCTGGTCCGCGCACCGCTGCCCGCGCTGGTCCCGCTGGGCGGCGCGATCTCCGACTTCACGGACGTCCTCCTGGACGACGAGCGCGCCGAACCGGCGGCCCGTGCCCTCGCCCACGGTCTCGCCGGGGCGGCCCGTACGGCGCTGGTCGACCTGCGCGAGGTACGGCCCGGCGGCGCGGCCGAACGCGTCTACGCCTGCTGGCCGGGCCCGCGCCGCGCACTGCCCGACTCGCTCTGCCTGGAGCTGCCCGCGCTCCCGATGGACGACCTGGTGGCCCGGCTGCCCACACCCCGCGCCCAGCGCGCCCGCGCCAAGATGCGCAAGATCGACGCGGTCGGCGTACGGCGGCGGGTGGTCGGCGCGGACGAGGCCGAGGGCGCCGTACGCACCCTGCTCGACCTGCACCGGCTCCAGTGGCAGGGCCGGAAGGTGACGACCGAGCATCTGCGGCCCCGGTTCTGCGAGCACCTGATCCGGTCGGTCGGCCCGATGGTCCGCTCCGGCGCCGCCGTGGTCACCGAGTTCCGCCTCGACGACACGGTGGTCGCCGCCGACCTGACCCTGCTGGCCCCCGGCCTGACAGGCGGCTACCTGTACGGCGCCCACCCGGACCTACGGGACCGCAAGGTCGACGTGGCGACGATGCTCCTGCACGCAAGCACGGAGCACCTGAGCGACAGCGGCGTACTGAGCCTCCTACGAGGCAACGAACCCTACAAACACCACTGGCGCCCCTCACAGGTCACCAACCAACGCTTCCTCCTCTCCCGCAAACGCACGGCCCCCCTACTGGCAGCAGCAATGTGCAACGCAAAGGCCAAATCCCAGGCAAAGCAACTACTGCGACTGCACAGGGACAACCCATGAACCCACACAAGGGGCGCGGGACTGTGACATATGCGACTCCGCCACGAGGACACACCCTGCGCAAGGACGCACCCATTAAGGGGCGCGGGGAACTGCGCAACAACCCGCGCCCAAAGACAACCTCACCCCCGACGGTCGTACCAATCGAACCGCAGACACAACTTCCCCCCGAGCCAGTACTCCACCCAGTCACCGAGATTCACAGGCGAACACCCGGGCTGATGGGTCGGCGGCTTCACCGGCGGAACCACTGGCGGCTTGACCGGCGGAGTCGCTCCACCCGACAACAACGCCCGGTACACAGCCGTCGACTTCGGATTGCGCCCACACTGCCAGACCCCATGCGGACAGTAGTCCGTAATGGTGTTGTAGACCGGCTTGTGCGCGTTCATCCACTCGATCATCCGCCGCATGTATTCCGCGTTGTCGCCGTTACGGAACAGCCCCCATTCCGGGTACGAAATGGCCTTCCCGTGCGCCTTCGCGAAATCGACGTGCTGCTGAAGCCCGTACGGCTCCTTGATCTGCTGGTCGAAATCCATGCCGCGCGGCTGGTCGTAGGAGTCCATGCCGATGATGTCGACGGTGTCGTCACCGGGATAGCACTCGGTCCAGGGCACCGCGTCCCGCCCCCGACTGGGCGTGAAATCGAAGCGGAACTTCTGCCCCGGCACGGACCGCATGGTGGTGACGATCCGGTTCCAGTACGTCTTCCACGCCTGCGGATCCGGCCCGCAACGGTGGCTGTACGTAACGCCGTTCATCTCCCAGCCGAGCACGATCACGGTGTCCGGGATCTTGAGGTCGACGAGCCGCTGCGCGAGGGCGCGGTAGTGCCCGTCGAAGTCACCGGCGGCGCCTTGGCGCAGGTTCTCCCGGACCCGGCTGTCGCTCAGCCCCTCCTCGTTGCGCTCGGCCATGGGCACGTTGAGGACGAACAGCCGGTCGGGGTCGGCGCGGCGCCAGGTCGCCCAGTTGCCGAGGAAGTCGACGTTGCCCTCGATGCCGGCCCAGCGGTCGCCCGGCAGGTAGGTGTGGCCGACCCGGAGATCCGCGCCGCCGAGCCATGTGGACAGCTCGGTGATGCGGTCGACGCCCCGGGGCCCGTAGTCGAGGTAGGCACCGAAGGCGGGCGGCACGACAGGTTTGACGGGAGCCGTCGGAGCCGTCGGAACTGTCGGAGCCGTCGGAGCCGTCGGAACTGTCGGAGCCGTCGGAGCCGTGGGCGCGGTCGGTGCCGTTCCGGTGGTGGGTGCCGTAGCCGTCGTGGGCGTGGGCGTGGCCGCCGTCGGATCGGTGGGCGCCTCGGGGGCGGGCGGTGGTGTCGGTGCCGCGGTCGGCGGCCCGCTCCCCGCGATGCCGCCGGGTACGGCGAGCGCCGTACCGGACGCGAGGGCCGCGGACGCGACGACCCCCGCGGCGATCGAGAGAAGCCGTCTCCTGACGGTCCCGCGCTGCTGACTGGCCATACCTGCTCCTCGGACTGGTGTGCTCCGCGTTCGACTCTGTCTGCTGATTCCGACCGTGCCTGCTGAATTCGACCCTGCCTGCTGACGCCGAGTCATAAATATTTCTATTGCGCCGATCGAGCCCCTTAACCCATTGCGGGCAGGTCTCCCCCGGTCGGGTCAGTGAAAGTGGAGGAGATGACCGTGTCCTTGCTCGATCCCCGAGTTCCGGCCGTCCTGCTGCGGATCGACCGGAACCCTTTTCATCACGGCACACTCGGCGCCGTACGCTCACTCGGGCGCTGCGGAGTCGAGGTCCACGCCGTCGCGGAATCCGCCGGAAGTCCGGTGCCGCACTCCCGTTTCCTGCACCGGATGCACCCTCCCCCGCACCCCGGCGCGCTGCTCCCCGACATCGCCGCCACGCTGCGCAGGGTCGCCGCCCGCGTGGGGCGCCCGGCCGTGCTGATCCCGATGGACGACGCGGGCGCCATCGCCGTGAGCGGCCTCTACCGCGAGCTGACCGACCTGTTCCTGCTGCCGGGCCAGCCGGGCGGACTGGCGGAACGCGTCGCCGACAAGGCCGAACTCGCCGAGGTCTGCCGCGCCCTGGACATCCCGCACCCGGTGACCCTTGTCCCGCAGAGCCCGGCGCAGGCGGCGGCAGCGGTCTGGCAACTGGGCCTGCCGGTGGTCGCGAAGTGGAGCCGCCCATGGCTGCTGCCCCCCGGCTCGGGCCTGCGCAGCACGGTGCTCCTGAAGTCCGCGCTGGAGGCGGAGGCGCTGTACCGGCGGGTCGGCGAGGCGGGCAGCCCGCTGCTCCTCCAGGCGTATCTGCCGCCGGGCCCGCGCCGCGACTGGTTCTTCCACGGGTACGCGGACCGGTCGGGCACGGTGCACGGCGGCGGCTCCGGCTGGAAGCACCGCGCCTGGCCGCCCGGCGCGGGCCTGACCGCCGTGGGCCGCTGGCTGCCCAACCCGCACCTCCAGTCGGCCGCGGAGGACCTCGTACGCGTCCTCGGCTACCGGGGCATCCTCGACCTCGACTTCCGGCTCGACCCGGCGACGGGCACGTACCACCTGCTCGACTTCAATCCGCGGCCCGGCGCACAGTTCCGGCTCTTCGCCGACGGGACCGGGCTCGACGTCGTACGAGCGCTGCATCTCGACCTCACGCACCGGCCGCTGCCGGACCCGGCACCGCTGCCGGGCCGCACGTTCGTGGTCGAGAACTACGCCCCGCTCGCCGCCCTGCGCACCCTCACCGCACCGGACCCCCGGCACGAACTGGCGTGGTACGCGAGCGACGACCGCGCGCCCGGTCTGGCCATGGCCACCTTGTGGTGCCGCCATGTGGCGCACCGCCTGCCGGGCCTGCTGCGGCGCGGCGGCGCCGCACCCGTGCGGGCGCCGGGCCTGTTGGCACGTCAGCCGAACGGCACAGGACCGGACGGCACAGCACCAGACATCGCCGGGACCGCCCGGCGCGACGACGAGAAAGCGAGCAGCTGTTGATGTACGACCTGGTGGTGGTCGGGGCCGGACCCTACGGCCTGTCGATCGCGTCGCACGCGGCGGCGTCCGGCCTCAACGTCCGTGTCTTCGGGCGGACGATGGCGTCGTGGCGCGACCACATGCCCCGTGGCATGTTCCTGAAGTCGGAGCCGTGGGCATCGCATCTGTCCGACCCGGAGAGCCGGTTCGGCCTCGACACCTACTGCGCCGGCATCGGCGTCGCCGCCCGGCACGCCGAGCCGATCCCGGTGGAGACCTTCGCGCGGTACGGGATGTGGTTCGCGGACCGTGCGGTGCCCGGGGTCGACCAGCGCATGGTCACGGGGGTCGGCACCGGGCCCGGCGGCTACCGTGCGGTCACCGAGGACGGCGAGATCGTGCACGCCCGCACGGTCGCGCTGGCCATCGGTGTCCTGCCGTTCACGGAGATCCCCGCCGCGCTGCGCCACCTCGGCCCCGAACTGGTCTCGCACAGCAGCCACCACGAGGAGCTGCTCCGCTTCCACGGCCGGGACGTCACCGTGGTCGGCGCAGGACAGGCCGCCCTGGAGACCGCCGCGCTCCTCGCCGAACAGGGCACCCGCGTCCGCGTCCTGGCCCGCTCGGACCGCCTGAACTGGAACACGGTGCCGCTCCCGTGGCAGCGCCCCTGGTGGCAGTCGGCCCGCACCCCGCACAGCGGCCTGGGCCCCGGCTGGCGCAACTGGGGCTACTCGGAACTGCCCTGGGCCTTCCGCCGCCTCCCGGAGGCCACCCGCACGCGGATCGCGTCCTCGGCGCTGGGCCCGGCGGGCGCCTGGTGGCTGCGCGACAGGGTCGAACCGAAGGTGGAAGTCCGCCTCACCCACCACATCACCGGGGCGACACCGACGAACAACGGCGTACGCCTGGAGGTGACGGGCCCGTCCGGCCCCCTGGCCCCCTTCGAAACGGACCACGTCATCGCGGCAACGGGCTTCCGCCCCACCTGCGACCGCATCGCCCTGCTCTCGGACGAGCTACGGGACGGCCTGGCCTCCTGCGCCGACGGCTCACCGGAGGTCAGCACGGACTTCGAGTCGACCTGGCCGGGCCTGTTCCTGGCGGGCCTGGTCACGGCATCGTCCTTCGGCCCGTCCATGCGCTTCGTCCACGGCGCGACCTACACGGCACCCCGCCTGGTAAAGGGCGTAAACCACCACCTACGCCACCCGGCCCCCAAACTCCCGTCCCCCACCAGCCCACCCCCCACAAAAAGAACCCTGAGCCGCGCATAAGCCCCTCAAGGGTCACAAAGAGCCGGTCCCCCGTAAGCCACGGGGAACCGGCTCTTTTTTAAGGGGCGCGGGGAACCGGCTCTCTCTTCAGGGACGCGGAGAACCGGTTCTTTCCTCAGGGACGCGGGAAGCCGGCTCTTTCCTCAGGGACGCGGGGAACCGGTTCTTTCCTCAGGGACGCGGGAAGCCGGCTCTTTCCTCAGGGACGCGGGAAGCCGGCTCTTTCCTCAGGGACGCGGGAAGCCGGCTCTTTCCTCAGGGACGCGGGAAGCCGGCTCCTTCTTCAGGGACGCGGAGAGCCGGTTCTTTCCTTAGGGGCGCGGGGAACTGCGCACCCAGCCACAACGAACCCGCACGCCACAACAATCAGCCACCCCCACCCACCAGGGGCGCGGGGAACTGCGCAACAAACCACGACGCACCCGCACCCACCCACCCCCCTCCACCCAGACGCACCCCATAAGGGGCGCGAGGAACTGCGCAAACCCGGGCGCCCCCAAAACCCACCGGCCAGGAAGGACGCCAAAGGCGTCACTTCCCGGCCGGGAACCACAACCGCAGGGAACCCTAACGACGAGCCACCACAACCCCCCGCCGATAAAGAACCCCACCCCCGATCAACAGAGCGAAACTCGCAGCAGCCGCCCCAATCACGCCCCCATCCACCCCGGTCTCCGCCAACGAGGCCCCCACCACAGGCGACTGATGAACCCCCGCCCGAACACCCCCGGGAGGAACCATCCGCGTCCCAGAAGTAACCGGCCCCGGCGGAACAGCCCGTACAACCGGCGGAGCCTCCCGCGGAACAACCCCCACGACCGGCGTCGTCCCAGGACCCTCCACACCGGGCTCACCGGGCACCGCCACACCGGGCGGCGCCACCTCAGGCCCCGGCACACCCCCACCGCACCGATTACCGAACACCGGATTGAGCAACGCCACGACATTCACGGTGTTGCCGCACGCGTTCACCGGCGCGTCCACCGGCGCCCCGAGCAGATTGCCGGAGAGGAACCCGGGCGACCCCTCGGCCCGCCCCTGGGCCGAACTCCCCTGACTCACATGGCGAGTTGGCGAGGCATGCCGAGCGGGGGTGGTATGCGTGGCGGGCCCTGCATAGGGACCGGACTCGGCACGAGGCACGACCCGCTCGGGAACCGGAGCGGCGTGTCTCGCCGGAGCCGCCCGCTGAACGGGGACGGGCGCGGGGGTCGGCGCGGGCGCGGGCGCCGCCTCAGGCGCCGGTACCGCACGCGGCGCCTGCGCCCGGTGGGGCGCCGGAGCCCCGCCATTCGAACAGCCGTTGCCGAACGAGGGGTTCAGCGCGGACGCGCCGTTCGCCGTGTTGCCGCAGACATTCACCGGCACCTCGATCGGCGCCGACACACTGTTGCCCGACAGCACACCGGGCGAACCGACCGCCGCGCTGTCCGCGTCGGCGGCGAAGGCGTGACCGCCCGGCAGGGACAGGATGCTCGTGGCCGCGGCGGCGGTGAGCATCCCCTTGCTGAGAGCCTGTCGCATCTAGGGGTCTTCCTGCTCGGAGTTGGAATCGCCGGCCCCGGCACCGTCACGGACGGGCCAAGGCCGGCGGGTGGCGCAGCCAGACAAGCTGGTGCGCTACGTCAGCCGTTGTGGCACTTGTTGCCGAAGGCCGGGTTCAGCAGCCCGATCACGTTCACGGTGTTGCCGCAGACGTTGACGGGCACGTGGACGGGAATCTGGATGACGTTGCCGGACAGGACGCCCGGCGACCCCACGGCCGCACCCTCGGCGCCGGCGTCCGCCATCGCGGGAGCGGCGGCACCCATGGCCATGAACAGACCGGCGACGACGGCCGCCGACTTCTTGAGCTTCACGGAATATCCCTTCTGAGCAGTCACGGCAATGTGTCGGCGATAAAGCCGAGCGGACACGGCATGAAGGGCCCGCACCGTGATCTGCGAACTGTCAACGACCACGAACAGCGGAGGAAACCAAACCCGCTGTTCCTTTTTTGCATTCACCCGAACAACCGGAAAAATGTAAGGCCCAGCGCCAAGAACCGAAACTTATGGGACGGAGCACGCGGGCCGCCCGCGCTCGGAGTTGCGGGCGGCCCGGGTACGTGAAACCGGTCGGACTGGATCAGTGGTTGCCGGCGCCGTTGCCCGAGAGCACCGGGATGTTGCTGAGGATGTGCGACAGCGGCTCGTCGCCCTTGGCCTGCGTGGAGTTCTCGGTGCACTGCTGGTTCTGCGGGTTGGACAGGACGTTGATGTCCTGGACCGTGATCGGCACGACGCCGACCAGCGAACCCAGGTTGGCCTTGACCGGCACACCGAGGCAGAGCTTGTTGAGCGAACCCTGCACGGCACCGAACTGCGGGCTCATGTCGCCGTGCGTGGCGGAGTTGCCGTACAGGGAGTGCGCACCGTTGCCGCTGACCGAGGTCGTGCCACCGTCGTCGCCGATCGCCAGCGCCGAGGGGGCGGCGGCGGCCGAGATACCGACCACGGAGACAGCGACACCAGCCGCGGCCATAACCTTCTTGAACATTTCCAGTGTTCCTTTTCTGCAGAACAAGTTACTGGCCCTCTGCACAACTACGCCCCGTCGGTTTGGTTGCGGAGCTTCACCCGGTCGGCCCGCGTCATCCGCTTGGCGCAGAGGGATCCGTTGACCACAGCGCCGGAAAAACCGCGCGCCCCTTCTCAGGTCGGCCGCCGGAATCCGATGATCCGTCCGGCCGACCACGACTCAGCGAAATTCGCCCCGGCCATCGGGGACGACTCTGCCGTCATCGGCAGTGGAAGGATTCCGTGAAGCGCGTGATCATCAAGAACGGCAAGCCGGGCAGTAGCGGACCGCACGGCGCGTGGACGGATCGCGAGCTGCGGCTCGTGGACCGACTCGCCACCGTGCACGAGGAGTTGGACACGCTCAACAAGGAGCGCGCCGCCCTCATCGCCTATGTCTCGCGCCTCCACGCCGGCTGTGTCACGGCCCCCGATCCGGGAGGCTGGCGCGTCGTGCACGTCGACACCGCCGCCGGGAAACTGTCCTGGCGGATCGCGCCGGAGGAAGCGGATCTGATCGGCGACACCGAGCCCCGCCCGGTGGCCGTCGGCGCGCGGAGCCGGTACCGGGACACCGTGACCCGGCTGTCGTTCCTGCATCTGCACCGGCGCCCGAACCGCCCGGCGCGCCACGTGTAGGTCGCGCCCCTGGCGCCCCCGGCGCCCCCGTACACACCGTTCACGCACCCGTCCGCTCCCCTGTCACCCCCGCTGTGTACGCCATCGGAGTGAAGCGCAGCAACCATGCCCGCCCGCCGAAGTTGGGCAGTGCGCTCCGGGACGGGCAGAGAGCCACGGGACGGGGCTTCTCAGAAGGGAAAACTCGTGATCAAGAAGGCTATGGCCGCCGCGGCCATCTCCGCTTCCGTCATCGGAGCCACGGCGGCGGCTGCCGCTCCGGCGCTGGCCATCGGCAACGACGGCGGCACCACCTCGCTGAGCGGGAACGGCGCCACGCAGGTCTACGGCAACTCCGCCACGCACGGCGACATGAGCCCGCAGTTCGCGCTGATCCAGGGCTCGCTCAACAAGCCCTGCATCGGCCTGCCGGCCAAGGCCAACCTGGGTTCGCTGGTCGGCGTCGTGCCGATCACCGTGCAGGACGTCAACGTCCTGTCCAACCCGCAGAACCAGCAGTGCACCGAGAACTCCACGCAGGCCAAGGGCGACGAGCCCCTGTCGCACCTGCTCAGCAACATCCCGGTCCTCTCGGGCAACGGCGTCGCCAACCACTGATCCCGGCTCCGCTGATCCCGGCTCCACGCGAACGGGCCGCCGTGACCACCACGGCGGCCCGTTCCATGCCCGCCGCCGAAATCCGGATCACCGAACCAACCACCCGGTCCCCTGGTCGCCCGGTCACCGGGGCCAGATCTCCCGGGTGACGAGCTTGTCCCACTCCGGGTCGGGCCGACCAGGCACCGTACGGCCCGCTCGGTGCCACGCCTCCACGAGCGAGGTGTAGACCGGCTCGGGCGCCCGGTGGCCGGGTGCCCTGCGGCTCACCGGGATGAATCCCTGTCTCTTCCAGCCACCCTTAGTTGCCGTCATGTTCCCTCGCCGTCAGTGGACGTGCCCGTCGCCGGGTCCAACGCCCGGACGCGGTACCTGTCATGGGCTGCGCCCCCACTGCGCCGGGAGCGCTCCGCCAAACGGGTCATCTGGCGCAACCCCCGGGTCGAACACGCAGTTGATCATCACGCAGCTCCGTCCCCGGAGCCCGCTTTCGAAAGGGAACACACATGAAGAAGCTCTGGGCAGCCGCGGCTGTCGCCGCCTCCGTCGCCGGTGTCGCGGCGGCGTCGGCCCCCCAGGCCCTGGCCATCGGTGACGAGACCGGCACGACCTCGCTCAGCGGCAACGGCGCCTCGCAGGTGTACGGCAACTCCGCCACCCACGGCGACATGAGCCCGCAGTTCGCGCTGATCCAGGGCTCGCTGAACAAGCCCTGCATCGGCCTGCCGGCCAAGGTCAACGCGGGCTCGCTGGTCGGCCTGGTGCCGATCACGGTCCAGGACATCAACGTCCTGTCCAACCCGCAGAACCAGCAGTGCACCGAGAACTCGACGCAGGCCAAGGGCGACGAGCCGCTGTCGCACATCCTCAGCAACATCCCGGTCCTCTCGGGCAACGGCGCCGGCAACCACTGACCGCCGCCTCGCAAGGGGGTCGACCGTCGTGCCGGTCGGCCCCCTTCGTGCTGCCCGGAGCCTCCCGCACCGGGACCCCGCCGCGCCGTCACCCGAAGATGCGTTAATAAGGCGTAAGGATCAGCCAGGGAAACCGGGGGCCATGTGACCGGCAAGGACATACCCGAGGACTACCTCGACGGGTACGCGCGTCTGCTCGGTGAGGTCGCGGCGACCGGGCGCCGGCTCACCCGTGAGGAGTTGCAGGAGCGGCGCGCCCTGGGCGAGCAGGCCGCGGAGGCCGGGGTGCGGATGCGTCCGCTGATCACCGCGCATCTCGCCGCGACCCGCGCGCACTGGCCCACCGGTCCCACGATGCGCTCCGGCGTCGCCGTGGACCGGGTGCTCGCGGCCGTCGAACAGGCCGTCGACGCGGTCGCCGAGGGGTACGAGCGGGCGCAGCGGATCGCGGTGCGCCAGGAGGAGGCGGCGCGCCGGGAGTTCATCGACGACCTGCTGCACGGCCGCAGCGACCTCGGCCGGCTGTCGGCCCGCGCGGAGCGGTTCGGGCTGCGGTTCTCCACGGCGCACGCGGTCGCCGTCGCGGAGGGCACGATCGGGTACGAGGAGGGCGACTCGGTGCCCCGGCAGGTCGAGCAGGCGCTCATCGCCCGGTTCGGCGACCGGAGCACACTGCTGACCACCAAAGACGGGCGCATGGTGTGCGTCGCGCCGGGCGACCAGCACGACGTCCTCAACTACTTCGCCAAGCAGGCGTACGCGGCGACCGGCGGGTCCCGGGTCGGTATCGGGCGGCCACGGCCCGGCGTCGGCGGGGTGACGCACTCGTACGAGGAAGCGCTCAACACGCTCGATCTGGCCACGCGGCTCGCCTTCGACGGGCCCGTGCTGCGCGCCGCCGATCTGCTGGTGTTCCCTGTCCTGTCGCGGGACCGGCAGGCGATGGCCGACCTCGTGCACCACACGCTGGGGCCGCTGGAGCAGGCGCGTGGGGGCGCGGTGCCGCTGCTCGACACGCTCTCCGCGTACTTCGACTCGGGCTGTGTCGCCGCCGAGGCCGCCCGGCGGCTGTCGCTGAGCGTGCGGGCGCTGACCTACCGCCTGGCACGCATCCACCGGCTGACCGGAGCCGATCCGTCCGATCCGGTGCAGCGGTACACCTTGCAGACCGCGGTGATCGGGGCGCGGCTCCTCGACTGGCCCGCGCGGGCGACGGCTCCCTGATCAACTCCCTGGCCGATTCCCTGACATCTCCACCGGGAACTTCTACAGTACTGTAGAAGTTAGCTGAGACCGGAAGTTATGACGAGCCCCGTCGACATCATCGGAGTACGCATGGCCCTGTGGGATCGCATCAAGGAATCCGCATCAACGATGCAGACCCAGCTCACGGCGAAGAAGAACGACCTCAAGAGCGGCGCGTTCCGTGACGCCAGCATGGCGATGTGCGCGCTGGTCGCCGCCGCCGACGGGCACATCGACCCGGCCGAGCGGCAGCGCGTCGCCCAGCTCATCGGCACCAACGAGGTTCTCCAGAACTTCCCCGCCGACGACCTCCGGCGCCGCTTCGAGGAGAACCTGGACAAGCTCACCGCCGACTTCGACTTCGGCAAGGTGAGCGTCCTCCAGGAGATCGCCAAGGCCAAGAAGAAGCCCGCCGAGGCGCGGGCCGTCATCCAGATCGGCATCGTCATCGGCGGCGCCGACGGCGACTTCGACAAGACGGAACAGGCCGTGGTGCGTGAGGCGTGCTTCACGCTGGATCTGCCGCCGCACGAGTTCGATCTGTAGATCCGCCCCGATCCGCAGGTACGCCGTGCGCGGTGAGCGGCCGGTGCGAGGTTTCCGCCTCGCACCGGCCGCGTTCTGCTGCGTAGGCAGGGTTTTTCAGAGCGCGGTGGCGGCCTTGAGGACGAGGAAGAGGGTCACGGTGGCGTTCGCGGAGGACAGTGCCGAGCCCGCCGCGCCCATCGCCGCCGTCCACACCGCGAGACCGACCACCGTCGACGCGGGCGGCCAGGTGCGGTCGGCGGGCGCGGGGCCGAGCAGCGCGGCGACGCGGCGGGGTACGGGTCCCGGCGCCGCGAAACCGGTCAGCACCGGCAAAGGCGTACCCCGCGAGACCAGGGCGGCGCGGCCTATCGCACGGGCCACCGCCCTGCGGTCGCCGAGCGCGCGGGCGGCCTCCTCGTCGGCCCAGCGCTCCGCCGTGTACGCGACGGCGCCCTGAAGGGGCCGTAGCAGCGGGTTGGCGCGGGCGGCGAGCCGTACCGCGAGCAGGAAGCGGTGGTGGCGGCCCGCGAGATGGGCCCGCTCGTGCGCCAGCAGGGCGCCGCGCTCGCGGGCGTCCAGCGAGTCGAGCATGCCGGTGGAGACGACGACGCGGCCCCGGGGAGCGCCGGGGAGGGCGTACGCGTACGGGTCGGGGTCGGGGACGACGGCGACGTCGGACGCAGCGTCGGGGCCGGGCAGGCCGGTGAGGGCGCGGTGGGCGGCGCGGTGCACGGCGCGGTGGCGACGGAGGGTCGCGGCGCAGGCCACGGCGACCGCGCCGAGTACGAGGATCCCCGCGCGGCCCGCCACCTCGTCGTACGGCACCGCCGCCCTGACCTCCGGATCGGACCAGGCGTCGGGCAGCGGATTGCCGGGCAGTTGCGCCGTACCGACCACCACGAGCAGGACCAGGCACAGGGTGCTGCACAGGGCGAGGACCACGGCGAGCGCGGTCAGGAGCCGGGTGGCGAGGCGGGGGTGGAGATGCTGTTCGGCGAGGCGGGCCACCGGCATCGCGGTGAGCGGGAAGAGCAGCGGCAGAAAGACGAAGACCCCCATGGCCCGGTCCTCAGTCGCCTTCGGGCCCGTCGGGGCCTTCGGGGCGCTCCAGGAGGTCCCTGAGCAGTTGTTCGTCGTCGGGCGACAGCGCCGTCACGAACCGGGCGAGCACCGCCTCGCGGTCGGACTCGCCGTCCAGGACGCGGCGCATGCGCAGGGCGGCGAGGCCCGCCTCGTCGGACGCGGCCTGCCAGGCGAAGGAGCGTCCCGCGCGTGCGCGCGTGACGGCGCCTTTGTCGTACAGCCGGGTCAGGATGGTGATCACGGTGGTGTACGCGAGGTCGTCGCCCAGCGCCTCCTGGACCCAGCCCGCGTTGACCGGCCCGGGTGCCCGCCGCAGCGCGCCGAGGACCTGGGCCTCCAGCTCGCCCTGCCCGCGCCGCCGCGCGCGCCCCGCGCCGTCGGTGATGTCCGTCATCCGCGGCCCCACCTCCCCTCGCCCCGCCCCTGTGGCCGATGCCCCATGCTACGGCGCGCCCCGGCGCCCGCGCGGGGGTGCCGGTGAGCGCTTTCCGGAGGGACACTGGGGCGTATGGAATTCGCCGTGTTCGCCACGTTGCCCGGACTCGTCATCCTCCTCACGGCCATCGCCGTGATCGACCAACTGCTGTTGCGGGCCGGACGCGCGGGTGTGCTGCCGTGGCGCAACAGCGCGCGCGTGGGGCAGGTGTCGGCGACCGGGTTCGAGCAGTTGCACGGCGCGCTGTCCCCGGGCAAGCAGCACGAGCTCAAGGAGCGGCAGTCGGCGCTGATCATGCGGGACGACGAGGAGGACGGCGCCCCGCCGCACCGCACCCGGGTGGATCTGGACGGCGGGGTGGCCGTGATACGGATGCCGGCGGCCGAGGAGCCGGGGGCGCGCGACGTTCGCTGACGTACGCGCGCGTGGTCCTCAGTGCGGGCGCGTGGCCTTGAGTGAGTACATGAGGGGGATGCGGGGGCGGTCGGCGGGGAAGGCGTAGCGCCCGTCGCCGCTGGGTTCCAGGGCGCCGAACCGCTCGAACAGGGTGAAGTCGTGCTCATGCAGGAAGTCGAGGCGCAGCCCGGCCGCGGCGAGCGCGGAGACGACCTCGCCGATCGGGTGCTGCCACTCGACGCTGCGGTTGTGGACGGTGGGCGCGTCGAAGTCCGTGTACGAGCCCGGGGTCTCGTCGACCCAGGCGTCGCGCGCGAAGTAGTCGTGGACGACGCGGGACCCGGTGGAGTCGTCGAGGACGTCGCAGAGCGGGTGGAACTCGGCGAGGTAGAGGAAGCCGCCGGGCGCGACGAGCGAGGCGGCGGTCTCGGCCCAGCGCCGGATGTCGGGCAGCCAGCACAGGGCGCCGACACCCGTGTACACGATGTCGTAGGAGGGATCGGGCACGGCGTCGGCGGCGTCGTACACGTCGGCGGCGACGAACGTGGCCCGGTCCTGGCCGATTCCGAGGCCGGCGGCGAGTTCGCGGGCGGCGTCGACGGCGGGTTCGGAGAAGTCGAGGCCGACGACGCGGGCGGCGCCGTGCCGGGCCCAGGACAGGGTGTCGAGTCCGATGTGGCACTGGAGGTGGAGCAGGGACCGGCCGGTGACGTCGCCGACCTCGGCGGTCTCGAAGGCGCGGAGGGAGTCCTGTCCGGCGCGGAAGGCGTCGAGGTCGTAGTAGTCACTGGCGACATGGAGGGGGACCCGCTCATCCCAGCGTCTCCGGTTGGCGTCGCGCCAGTCGTCGGGGGTCGGGGAGTACATCCTCGGAAGTTATCCACAGGCTGGGGACCTCGCCAGCGAATTGTCGCCGGGTGCGTGCACTATGGGGCCATGACTGAGAGCAAGGGGTCCGTGGGCGGGGACAGCGCGATGCCGGACTGGGAGAAGCGCTTCCGGGCGCCCAGGGTGTCGCTGCCGGACTGGGCGGAGGACGCACCGCACCGGTCGCTGTTCGTGTCGAACGCGACGGGGACGTATGAGCTGTACGCGTGGGACCGCACCACCGGGGAGCAGCGGCGGGTGACCGACCGGGCGAACGGGACGACGGACGGCACGCTGTCGCCGGACGGCGCGTGGATCTGGTGGTTCGACGACAAGGACGGCGACGAGTTCGGCGTGTGGCGCCGCCACCCCTTCGAGGGGTACGAGGAGGGGGACGCGCCCGAAGGTGGCGACGCGGCGGCGGTGCCGGGCCTCGACGCCTCCTACCCGGCAGGGCTGGCGATCGGGCGGGACGGAAGCCTCGCGGTGGTCGGGCGCTCCACCGACGAGGACGGCTCGACCATCCATGTCGTGCGGGGCGCGGGCGACCCGGTGGAGGTGTACCGGCACCGGGAGTCGGCGGGCGTGGGCGACCTCTCGCGGGACGGCTCGCTGATCGCGATCGAGCACACGGAGCACGGCGACGCGATGCACTCGGCGCTGCGCGTGATCAGGCCGGACGGCTCCCGGGTCGCCGACCTCGACGACACCGAGGGGGGTACGGAGGAGCTGGGCCTGGAGGTCCTGGGCTTCGCCCCGGTCGACGGCGACACCCGGCTGCTCGTCGGGCATCAGCGGCGGGGGCGCTGGGAGCCGATGGTGTGGGACGTGGTGTCGGGCGAGCAGCGGGATCTCGCGCTCGATCTGCCGGGCGATGTGTCGGCGGAGTGGTATCCGGACGGTTCGGCGCTGCTGATCGTGCACAGCTTCGAGGCGCGCAGCGACATGTGGAAGTTCGACTTCGCGTCGGGCGCGCTGACCCGGATCGGGACGCCTCTGGGTTCGGTGTCCGGGGCGACGGCCCGGCCGGACGGCTCGGTCGAGTATCTGTGGTCGTCGGCCGCCGAGCCGCCGGTCGTGCGGTCGACGGCGGGCGGCGTGGTCCTCGACCCGCCGGGGATGCGGGCGCCCGGTTCGGTGCCGGTGGAGGACGTATGGGTGGAAGGACCTGGAGGCCGCATCCACGCCCTGGTGCAGAAGCCGGCGGGCACGAGCGGTCCGCTCCCCACCGTCTTCGACATCCACGGCGGACCGACCTGGCACGACAGCGACTCGTTCGCGGCGGGCCCGGCGGCCTGGGTCGATCACGGGTATGCGGTGGTGCGGGTCAACTACCGGGGCTCGACGGGGTACGGCAGGGAGTGGACCGACGCCCTCAAGCACCGGGTCGGGCTGATCGAGCTGGAAGACATCGCGGCGGTACGGGAGTGGGCGGTGACCTCCGGTCTGGCGGACCCGGAGCGGCTGGTCCTCACGGGCGGCTCGTGGGGCGGCTATCTCACCCTCCTCGGCCTGGGCACCCAGCCGGACGCCTGGGCGGTGGGCATCGCGGCGGTCCCGGTCGCGGACTACGTGACGGCGTACCACGACGAGATGGAAGCCCTCAAGGCCATGGACCGCACCCTCCTGGGCGGCACCCCGGAAGAGGTCCCCGACCGCTTCGAGGCGTCGTCCCCGCTGACGTATGTGGACGCGGTCAAGGCCCCCGTCTACATCTCGGCGGGCGTCAACGACCCCCGCTGCCCCATCCAACAGGTCGAGAACTACGTGGCCCGCCTGGCCAAGCGGGACGCCCCGCACGAGGTCTACCGCTACGACGCGGGCCACGGCTCCTTGGTGGTGGACGAACGGATCAAGCAGGTCAGGCTGGAACTGGACTTCTTGAAGCGGAATGTGCCACCGGCGGTTTAGCGGCCCCACGACGGAGGGGCTGTCGCCCCTCCCCTCCCACCCAACACGGTGACCGGTGTCGTCCACAGCGGCTCGCCGCCGTGGCTTGTCGCGCAGTTCCCCGCGCCCCCTGCGGGGCCTGACCGGTGACCTCCACAGCGGCGCGCCGCCGTGGTCGGTCGCGCAGTTCCCCGCGCCCCTTATCCGGGGAAGCTTGGCCCGTCGACCACAGCGCGCCCCGTCCGTGGCTTGTCGCGCAGTTCCCCGCGCCCCTTATCCGGGGAGGCTGAGCCCGGCGGCCACAGCGCGCGCGGTCCGGCGTAGGGGGTGGAGGGGCGCAGCCCCTCCTCTTGAGACCGCCGCGACGGTGCGCAACCACCGTCAGGCTGACCGGCGGTGCCGAACCGGGGGACCTCGGGGGCGGGGTCAGGGGGCGGAGCCCCCGTGACCCCTCCGGTCGGCCCCCGGAGGGACCCCGTACCGTGGGGGTCGTGTACCGGTTCCTCCTGACCCCCCGCTGGTGGGGAATCAACGTCTTCGTCGTGCTGGCCATCCCCTTCTGCGTGTTCATGGGGTCCTGGCAGTTGAGCCGGTTCGAGGACCGGGTCAAGGACCACCGGTCCGAGACGGAGCAGTCCGCCGAGAACAAGACCGCGGCGGCGAGACCGCTGGCGTCCCTGCTCCCCGTGGACAAGGAGACGTCGGGCAAGCGCGCGCGGGCCACCGGGCGGTACGGCGAGCAACTGCTCGTCCCGGACCGGGAACTCGACGGCAAGCGCGGCTTCTACGTGGTGTCCATGCTCCGTACCGATGACGGCAAGGCATTGCCCGTCGTGCGGGGGTGGCTGCCCGGTGACGTCGATCCGGACCGGGTCCCCGCCGCGCCGACCGGCCAGGTCACCGTCACCGGGGCGCTCCAGGCGTCCGAAAGCCCGGGTTCCGGTACGGCCGGGGGGCTGCCCAAGGGGCAGCTCGGCATGATCAGCGCGGCATCGCTGGTGAACCTCGTGCCGTACGACGTGTACGACGCGTGGGTCACCGTCGACCGCGCGGACGGCGCGATGAAGCCGGTGCCCGCGGCGGCGCCGCAGGGTACGGGCCTGGATCTGAAGGCGTTCCAGAACCTGGGCTACACCGGCGAGTGGTTCGTCTTCGCGGGGTTCGTGGTGTTCATGTGGTTCCGGCTGCTGCGCCGCGAGGCGGAGTTCGCCCGCGACGCCGCCCTGGGCCTCGCCCCCGAAACCGCCCCCGTGAGCTACGACGACGCGGGCAAGGCCCCCGTGTAGTACACGGTTCCCGCGCACGCGTTGGGGATCGTCGTCCCGGTCGACGGGCCGCCCGGTTCCGCCGTGTGGGAGACCGTCACGCTGCCGTCGGCCGTCCCTCCGTCGGCGCGGTACAGCTGGGTCGACGTGCCCTGGTCCCCGGTGGCGCCCCCGGCCCCACCGGCGGCCCCGGCCGAGCCGCCCTCCGACGGTGACGGATCCGGTGAGGGACCGCCCGTACTGCCGCCGCCCGGCGGACAGCTCGCGGACGGCACCCAGGCGAAGCGCACCTCGTACGAGGAACCGGGCTGGAGCAGGACCGGGGCCGCCGCGGCCGAAGGGGCGGGCAGTCCGGTGGCCGGGTCGCCCGCGGTGTGTGTCGCCGTGGTGATCTTGCCCTGGTCGGCCGCGCCCGAGACCGCGGTGCTCACGGAGCCGCCGCCCTGGACGGTGCAGACGCCGCCGGAGACGTTGGTGACCCGGAACGTGCCGTACACCTTGCCCTCGGCGTCCGGGGTGCCGGCGAGCGAGGTGGCGTTGCCGAGTTCCGCGGTGCCGCAGGCGGGTGCGGTGGTCGCCGTCGTACCGGACGGGTTGCCGGTGCCGGCGGTCGTGCCCGAGCCCTTCCCCGTATCGCCCGGCTTGTCCTTCTTCTCGCCCTTGCCCGCGGAGCTGGCCCTGTCGGACGGGTCGTCCGTGTCCTTCCGGTCGCTGTCGGTGCCCTTGCCCCGCCCCGTACCGCCCTGGGTCTCCTCACCGTGTCCGGCGATGGACGTGCGGTCGTCGCCGGAGCCGCCGGTCTGGGAGACATGGACCAGTGCGGGGATGGCGGTGCCGATCAGCAGCGCGGCGGCTGCGGCCCCGACGAGGGCCTGCCGCTTACGGGCGCGCCGCGCGGGGACCGCCCGGCGCAGCTGGTCGAGCGAGCCGTCGACCGGCTCGATGTTCTGCACGGCGTGCTGCATCAGCCTGCGCAGCGCCAGCTCGTCGGAGCCCAGGTCGAACGCGCCGGTGTCGACCGTGTTGGCGTCCACCGCGTCCCGATCGACCGCGTCGGTGTCGGGACCGTCGGACGGGCGGCCGGTGTCGTCGGGCGAGCGATCGGGGCCGTCGTTCACAGTTCCGTTCCCAGCGCTCTGCTCGTTCTCGTACCACTCGTGCTTGCTCATACCGGCGCCCCCATGGCGACGCGCAGGGCGGCTATGCCGCGAGAGCCGTATGCCTTCACCGAGCCCAGGGAGATGCCGAGGGTCTCGGCGACCTGGGATTCGGTCATGTCCGCGAAGTACCGCAGGACCAGGACCTCGCGCTGGCGCCGCTGGAGTCCGCGCATCGCCTTGATGAGGGCGTCGCGCTCCAACTGGTCGTACGCGCCCTCCTCGGCGCTCGCCATGTCCGGCATCGGCTTGGACAGCAGCTTCAGCCCGAGGATGCGGCGGCGCAGCGCGGACCGGGAGAGGTTCACCACGGTCTGCCGGAGGTACGCGAGGGTCTTGTCGGGGTCACGGACCCGTTTGCGCGCGGAGTGCACGCGGATGAACGCCTCCTGGACGACGTCCTCGCAGGACGCCGTGTCGTCCAGGAGCAGCGCGGCCAGACCGAGGAGCGACCGGTAGTGCGCGCGGTAGGTCTCGGTGAGGTGGTCGACCGTGGTGCCCTCGGCCACCGCGTCGGCGGCCGGCGCGTCACCGGCGCGCTGCGACGGGACGCGCGTGGACCGGGCCGCCGGGATCGGCGCGATCACGGGCATACCGCCGAGCGGTGCGCCGGACCTGCGGGGACGGCGGGCCGGGCGCAGAGCCGCGCCCCGCACCTGGACCACTGGGAAGTCGAGTACCTCTGCCACGCCTGTTGGACACGCGTCCCCCCGGCAGGGTTGTACGCGCCGTCGTGCGTCTTGTACGCGACAGACGTCACACTCCCGCCGCGTGGCACCCCTGACGTCACGTCACATGCCCACATGCGTACCAGCTCTTCCCTTATGCCCCGTTGTGTCCCGCGCCACGCCCCGGAAGGCGACCGCAAAGACGCTCCCCGCCAGGTGCGCGGTTGCACACGACGGGGAGGAATTCTCGGCCGCCGGAACGGCCACGACGGCCAGGACGGTCCGGTTCACATGACACGGCCCCCAGCCGCCCCATGGAACTCACAGAGATCCTACAAATGAATCCGCTGAATACCAGAGGGAGTCCGGCTATCGGACGCGCGAAACGCCGTTTCTCCTGTGACCCGGCACTCCACCCGTCCTCAATCCCCGCTCAGCGCCCGCCCGAGCCGGAGCCCGACCCCGACCCCCTGGCCAGCTCCGCCGCGACCAGCTCCGCGATCTGCGCGGTGTTCAGCGCGGCGCCCTTGCGCAGGTTGTCGCCGCAGACGAAGAGTTCCAGGGCGGTCGGGTCGTCGAGGGAGCGGCGTACGCGGCCGACCCAGGTGGGATCGGTGCCGACGACATCGGCCGGGGTGGGGAACTCGCCGGCGGCCGGGTTGTCGAAGAGGACGACCCCGGGCGCCGTGGCGAGGATCTCCCGGGCGCGGTCGACCGTGACCTCACTCTCGAAGCGGGCGTGCACGGTCAGCGCGTGCGTGGTGACGACGGGCACCCGGACGCAGGTCGCGGTGACCCGCAGCTCCGGCAGCCCGAGGATCTTGCGGGACTCGTCCCGTACCTTCATCTCCTCGGACGACCAGCCGTCCTCGCGCAGCGTTCCGGCCCACGGCACGACGTTCAGCGCGACGGGCTCAGGGAAGGGTCCGGTGCGGTCGCCGACGGCGCGGCGTACGTCGCCGGGCGAGGTGCCCAGCTCCGTACCGGCGACGAGGTTGATCTGTTCGCGCAGCGTGTCGACGCCCGCGCGGCCCGCGCCGCTCACCGCCTGGTACGAGGAGACGATCAGCTCGCGCAGACCGAATTCGGCGTGCAGTGCGCCGATCGCGACGATCATCGACAGGGTGGTGCAGTTCGGGTTGGCGACGATGCCGCGCGGCCGGACGCGGGCGGCGTGCGGATTGACCTCGGGCACCACCAGCGGCACGTCCGGGTCCATCCGGAAGGCGCCGGAGTTGTCCACGACGATCACGCCCTTGGCGGCGGCGATGGGCGCCCACCGCGCGGCGATGTCGTCGGGTACGTCGAACATCGCGAGGTCGACGCCGTCGAAGGCTTCCTCGCTGAGCGCGACCACCTCGGTCTCCGCACCGCGCACGGTCAGCTTGCGGCCGGCCGAGCGCGGTGACGCGACGAGTCGGATCTCGCCCCAGATGTCCGCGTGCTGGGACAGGATCTGGAGCATGACCGTGCCGACGGCCCCGGTCGCTCCCACGACCGCGAGCGTCGGTCGCCCGGTCATCGCCCGGTGCCCCCGTACACCACGGCCTCGTCCGAGTCGGAGTCGAGGCCGAACGCGGTGTGGACGGCGCGCACGGCTTCCTTGACGTCGTCGGCGCGGGTGACCACTGAGATACGGATCTCGGAGGTCGAGATGAGTTCGATGTTGACGCCCGCGTCGCTCAGCGCCTCGAAGAAGGTCGCCGTCACGCCCGGGTTCGTCTTCATACCGGCGCCGACGAGGGAGATCTTGGCGATCTGGTCGTCGTAGCGCAGGGACTCGTAGCCGGAGGCGGACTTGGTGCGCTCCAGGGCGTCGATGGCCTTGCGGCCCTCGGCCTTCGGGAGCGTGAAGGAGATGTCCGTGAGCCCGGTCGACGCGGCCGACACGTTCTGCACGACCATGTCGATGTTGACCGCGGCATCGGCGATGGCGCGGAAGATCGAGGCGGCCTCGCCGGGCTTGTCCGGGACGCCTACGACGGTGATCTTCGCCTCGGAGGTGTCGTGCGCGACACCCGAGATGATGGCCTGCTCCACCTTCTGGTCCCCTTGCCTGGCGTGTTCGCTGCTGCTGACCCAGGTGCCCTGGAGTCCCGAGAAGGACGACCGGACATGGATCGGGATGTCGTACCGGCGTGCGTACTCCACACAGCGGTGGAGGAGCACCTTGGAGCCGGAGCTGGCCAGCTCCAGCATGTCCTCGAAGGAGATCCACTCGATCTTCCGGGCCTTCTTGACGACCCGGGGGTCGGCGGTGAAGACGCCGTCCACGTCGGTGTAGATCTCGCAGACCTCCGCTTCCAGCGCGGCGGCGAGCGCGACGGCCGTGGTGTCACTGCCGCCCCGGCCGAGCGTGGTGATGTCCTTCTTGTCCTGGGACACACCCTGGAACCCGGCGACGATGGCGATGTTGCCCTCGTCGAGCGCGGTACGGATACGGCCCGGCGTGACATCGATGATGCGCGCCTTGTTGTGGACCGAGTCGGTGATGACGCCCGCCTGGCTGCCCGTGAAGGACTGGGCCTCGTGGCCGAGGTTTTTGATCGCCATCGCCAGCAGGGCCATGGAGATCCGCTCCCCGGCGGTCAGCAGCATGTCGAACTCGCGCCCGGCCGGCATCGGGGACACCTGCCCGGCGAGATCGATCAGCTCGTCCGTCGTGTCGCCCATCGCGGAGACCACGACAACCACCTGGTTGCCGTTCTTCTTGGCTTCCACGATCCGCTTGGCGACGCGCTTGATGCCCTCGGCATCGGCTACGGAGGAGCCTCCGTACTTCTGCACGACAAGGCCCACGTGCGCTCCTCGCTCATTCCGTCTCGGTCCGCACCACTGCGGTCGGCTCAGTTTAACGAGCGGCCGGTCACGGCCCGGTATGTATCACATGGTGAGATGTCCAGCCCACCACTTGATCACTCGATCGGACGGCCCGATCCGACCCGCTCCGACCCGCTCTGTCGCGGAACCTGCCCGCCGGGGCGTCGGCCACTCCGAAAGTGTCCCGGTTCACATGGGGTGCGGTACGGGGATGCTCCTACGGATGTCAGGCGTCGCCCGTGGACGCGGTGCCGATGTCGCCGCCCGCCGCGATGGAGCGGGGGCCGGAGGCGGAGACGCCGCCGGGGGGCGGGGTGGAGGTCGGTCCCGGGGACGGGGACGGGGGCGGCGGGGTGCCGGGGGTCGCGCCGTCACCGGTCGTGGCCGAGCCGATGTTCCCGCCCGCCGCGATCGACCGCTCACCGGCCGCGTGGACGGTGGGCTCGGGCGCGCGGGCGCCGAACTGGGCGTACAGGGCGAGGGCGAGTCCGACGAGGGCGACGACCCCGCCCGTCACGCTGGCCGTCTGGTCGGCGCGCCCCAGATCGACGACGGCCACCACGACCAGCGTCACGGCCCCGGCCGCGCAGAGCCCAACACCCGCCCACATCAACGCCTTTGAGGTCATCCCTCCATCATGCCGGGTCCCCGCCGGACGCGCCGGGCAAAGCGAGGCGCGCCGCTCCGTCTCCCGCGCCCTCCCCGCCGTCTGCCTCCGCGTCCTCCGCGTCCTGCTCCATGTCCATGGAAGCCCGTATCGACTCGGCCCGGCGCACCAGCTCATGGAACGCCGGGGAGTCACCGCCGAGTACGTTCCGCGCGGATTCCAGGGCGTCGTCCACGTCGAAGGCGCCCTGCGCCTCCGCCTGCCGCATGAGGTGCATCAGCAGGAGGATGCCGCGTGCGCTGAGGGTGGCGGCGTCGTCGGGGCCGAGGTGGCGCGCGGCGTCTTCGGCGCTCCGCTCGGCGTGCTCGATCGCGCCGTCGACGTCCCGGTCGAACACGCACAGCTGCGCGACCGTGAGCCTGGCCTGGATGGTCTCCAGGTGCCCGGGACCGAGCACCCGCTCGCAGTCCGCGAGCTGTTCCTTGGCGGCGACGACCTCGCGGCGCGCCCATTCCTGGGTCTGCTCCGGGTCCACGTACTCGCTGAAGCCCTTGACCAGGGAGGTGAGGTCGGTCTCGTCGAGCCGGTTGCCGATGCTCATCAGGGCGGCGCCCGCGTCGCCCAGGAGGCTGTCCAGGTTGGACACCTGGGAGAGCCGGCCGCGTGCGTCCAGGGTCGCCGGGTGGGTCTCGCCGAGCGCGCGGGCGCTGTCGGCGATGGTGCGTTGCAGACCGTCCACGGCGCCCGCCAGGTTCCCCGCCCTGGCCAGGATCATGGCACCGGCCGTCCGGGCCTCGAACGTGCCGGGGTGACCGGCGCCCAGGACCCGCGTACGCAGCTTCACCACGTGCTCGACGATCCGCCCGGCGCGTTCGGTCTCGTCGGCCTTGAGGCAGGCTCCGGCGAGTTCGTAGCGCGCGGTGAGGGTTTCGGGGTGGCGGGGGCCCAGCACCCGTTCGCAGTCGGCGAGATGGCGTTCGGCCTCCGGGACGGGCAGCGGCTCGCGGGTGACCATGCGGTTGCGGGCGATCAGCACGCTGGGGTGGTCGGGGCCGAGGTGCCGCAGCAGTCCGGCGGCGCCGCGGCCGAGGAAGCGCAGGGCGCGCTGTGACATGCCCTGTCCCGACATGAACGCGCCCATCCTGCTGACGGCCCGCGCCAGTTCGACGGGGTCGGCGTCCTGCGGGCAGTGCTCGGCCATCGCCTCGACGTGCGGCAGCAGGGTGCGCCAGGCGGGCCAGCCGGCCGGGTCGTCGGCGTCGGTGGGCAGCGACTCGGCGAGGGATTCGGCGGCGATCTCGCGGGCCTGGGCGACGGCGCCGGGTGCGCGGTGCGGGTCGTCGGGGTCCGGCGTACGGGCGACGGCCTGGACGAGTCGGTGCACGGACAGGGTGGTGCCGTGGGGGGTTGCCCCGTGCAGGGTGAGCATGCTGTGGGCGGCGAGGCGGCCGACGGCGCGGTGGACGGCGGGGCGGGCGCCGAGGGTGTCGAGGAGGGTACGGGGGATGCCGTCGGGGGCGTACCAGGCGAGGGCGAGCAGGATGGTGACGGCGAGCGGGTCGTCGGCGATGCGGTCCAGGGTGAGGCGCCAGACGCGGGCGACGGTGCGCTGGATGTCACCGCCCTCGGCGGTGGCCGTGTACATGTGGGCCGGGTAGTCGGCGAGCAGGTCGAGGTAGTCGCGGGCGGTGGCGCCGGTCTCGGCGCAGTACGCGGCGGCCTGTTCGACGGCGAGCGGGAGGTGGCCGAGTTCGGCGCAGACCTCGGCGGTGCCGTCGCCTGCGGTGGGGCAGATCCGGGTGAACAGGTCGGCGGCCTCGGCGGGGTCGAGGACGTCGAGGCTGATGGGTTCGGCGATGCCGTGCCAGCCGGTGGCGCGGCGGCTGGTGATGAGGAACCGTCCGGTGGTCGCGGCGAGCAGTGGCTTGAGGTCGGCCGGGTCGGAGACGTTGTCGAGGACGACCAGCCAGTCGTCGTGGGCGGTGAGCCACTGAAGTGCCCAGTCACGCAACTGCCGTTGCTGGAGGAGGGTCGTCAGGGCGGGTTGGAGGGTGCCGGCCAGCGCGGCGAGTCCGGCGTCGACGGAGGCGGGGCTCTCGGCGGTGATCCACCAGACGGGGGTACGGCGGGCCCGGTCGGCGGCCCAGCGGGCGGCGAGCGTGGACTTGCCGATCCCACCGAGCCCGTGCACGGCGTGCACGACGGCCCCGCCGGGACTGGCCAACGCGGCATCCAGTAGGGCGAGTTCACGTTCGCGCCCCACGAACAGCGTGGGCCGCTCGGGCAGATTCGTCAGCCCGGGGGGCCACGCGACGGAGGCGGCGGGCCGGTACGCGCCGGCCGGCAGCACGGTGGCGTGATCGATCCGTACGGTGCCGATCGCCCCGTCCCCGGTGACGGCGACCCCGATGTCCCCCTGCGCCGCCACGGCACCGTCCCCCGACGCCCCCACCACCGGCCGCCGCTCGAACATCCCGCTCATGGGTCACATGATGACGCCCCCGGGCTCGAACCGTCAGGTTTCTGGGGACACTTGACGGCTACCGGGGGTCAGCCCGGCCCCCAGGACGAGGGGCGCGCACCCCTACGTCCCTAGACCGGGAGCATCCAGCTCGGCCCCTGGGACCCACGAAGCCAGATCCTTTGACCGTCCCGCGCAATCGTCATCCCGAACTCGGACACGTGGGGCGACCCCTGGTCCCGCCACCTGCCGATCGAGTCCTCAACCTGGTCCCACAGCCTGAGCGGCCCACGCTGGATCACGGTCCAGCCGTCGCCGTCATCGTCCGCGCGGACCCGCGCCTGGGACCCGGTGGCGACATCGAGCAGCACCTGCTCGACCCCTGCTCCGAGACGTTCGGCGGAGGGGGCAGCGAGCTGCGCGACGAACCGGCCGGTCCAGTCGTCCAGCAGCGCCGGGTCGATCCGGCTCGGGCGTTCCTCTCCGGGGAGCAGTTCGAACGGCCCGTGCGACGGCTTGTCGTGGGGGCGGGCCATCATGAACGAGGTGTACCCGGGCAGAAAGCGGCCTTCCGCGGATGAGCCGTCCCGCACCGTGAGCCGGACGAGCCCGTACGCCGCGCTCCAACCGGAGAGCGTGACGAGCAGTGTGCCGCCGGGGCTGATCTGCTGGAGCAGACCGTACGGAACGTGACGCATCGAGCAGAACGCGATCACCACGTCGTACGGAGCCTGCCCGGGGTAGCCGCGCAGGCCGTCAGCCGTGACGAGCGTCGGGACATATCCAGCCGCGCCGAGGGCCTTACGAGCACGTTCTGCGACATCGGTGTCGGTCTCGATCGAGGTCACGTTCCGTGTGCCGGCGATCTCACAGGCGTAGGCGGTGGACAGGCCCGTTCCGGTGCCGATGACGAGGACCCGCTTACCCGGGGCAATGCCGGCCTGCTCGATCATCCACAGGACGACCCCGGGCAGGGTCGAGGACGAGGTCGGGCTGCCTCCGCTGACGGGCCCGGGAGCATTCTCGGCGAGTACGCCGTCGATCTGGGTCACCCATGTCTGATTCCGGTAGGTGAGGCGCAGCCACTCGTCGGCGGGGGTGTCGTCGCGGCGGACGGGTGTCCAGACGGTGACGCCGGGGGGAGTGCTCGGCCGGTAGACCGCGCTGCCGAGGAACACCTCGCGGGGGACGGCCTCAGCCGCGCGGCGCACCTCGGGATCGTGCAGTACGTCGTCGGCGACGAGCTGCCCGACGAGCCGGTGGCGTAGCTCGGCGGCGGTTTCCTGGGTCATGTGCTGGTGCCCCTCTCTGCCGAAGATCGCCGACGTCCGTCTGGCCGGGCGGCGGGCTGGAGCACTTGTTCTCGGCATCGCGATTGCGCGCGGGATGGTCGACATTCAGTGCCCCCGTAGCGCGCAGGACCTCCATATAGCCGTGGCGCGACTGTTCCGTCCCGAACCGCTGCTCGGGCGCCAACGACAGCCCCCGCCCACGCAGCGTAGGGGACGGACCCGCCGCCTGGCCGCCCGGCCGAGGCCCGCAGCACCGCTCGTTTATGCGATGACGCGAATATTGGCGTTGCCGCGTGGACACTGCTCCGGCCCCGCTCGTACGGTCATGGCAACCGGCCCGCAAGGGGCTCGTGCAAGGGGGTTCTCGGCTGTGGCTCGTGAGGAACTGACGCGACTCACCGGCAACGGAAACGGCACATGCGGCAAGGATGACTGCCCGAACGTCTACCGGACCGCATCCGGCTCGATCGTCGTACAGGGCGACTTGTCCAACGCTTTCACAGCGCCGGACGGGGAAGGACTTGTCGAAATTCCGGAGGAAACATTGAGGGAGGCCGTCCGTGCTCTTGGCTGGTGAGGAATGGGCCGCGCGTTTCGAAGGCTTTCAACGGGAAGCCTGGCGCCTTGAGACGTTGCCGCAGTACCTCATGCCCCAAGAGGCGGAGGAGTACGAGGAGTTCAGGGCCGGGGCGCGTATCGACCCGGCGACTGTGTCGGACGAGTACACCGAGCGGCTACGCCGACAGGCCGCGCAGGGTCGGATCCAAGGTCGCGTTCACATCGTCAGCCGGCCACTCTCGGACTACCTCCGGTTTGAGTTCCATCATTACTACAAGGCTCACGCGCTTGCTGGTGAGCAAATCCGCATTCTCGACATCACCGACCGCCCCAACCCTCTCGACGGGGTACAGGACTACTGGATGTTCGACCACGCCGAGGTAGTCCTCATGAACTATCACCCGGACGGTAGGCAGATCAGTCGGGAAGTATTCGACAGCGACGTCGCACCGTTCGTTGAATACCAGCGGATCGCAATCTCCGAGTCGGTTCCCTTCGAGGAGTACGTGAAGGGCCTTTGAGGTTTGAGCCTGAACGGCTGGGCCGGTCCAGGTCGGACCTGGCGGAAGCCGTGCGCAGTCTGCGGAAGCGAGCCGGGAAGACACAGACCTGGCTCGCTCGCCGCTGCAACATGTCTCAAACCAAGATCAGCAACATCGAAGCCGGGAAACTCACCCCGGCAATTGTCGATGTCGAGCTGATTCTAGAAGTACTCGAAGTCACCGGCCCGGAGGCCGAGAAACTCTTCTCGCTGGTTCGTACGGCCAACACCGAGTGGCAGGATCACTGGGCGTCTCGACGCCGAGGCTTGGACAAGAAGCAGAATGAGCTGGCGCAGCTTGAGGCCGTGACCACAGAGTTCCGGTTCTTCCTTCCCACGATGATCACGGGCCTGCTGGCGACACCGGACTATGTACGCGCAAGTCTCGCGCGGAGTCCAGGCGATATCTCCAAGGTCGTAGCCAAGAAACTGGAACGTCAGACGGTCCTCCTGAACCGGTTGAAACTCTTCACCTTCCTCCTGACCGAGCAAGCGGTGAGATGGCCCCTGGTGCCCCCTATAGCCATGGCCATGCAGCTCGACAGGCTGGCGTCCGTATCACGGATTCCGAACGTGCGGCTGGGCGTGATCCCTCTGGGCGGAGCGCAGATCCCGGAAACACCGATCAGCGTCTTCACGGTGTACGACCGACGACTGGTGCAAGTCGAAACGCACACGGGTGCTCTTATACTTCGTGATCACAGAGATGTGAATGCCTACCGTGAGGATTTCGACAGGTACGAGACGTGTGCCGTCTTCGGAGAAGAGTGCCGAGAACTCCTCGCGCAGTGGTCCATGATCTTTACCCGACAAGGCCAATAAACCGTCACTGCGCAGCATCTCCGGTCGATAGTCCCTGGTGTGAAGAATCCCAGGGAGGCGGACACATGACGCACAGACAGACTGCACCGGATCGGGTAGCGGTCGATCTCCCAACTGGCTTCAACGCCTGGCTACTTGACTGCGCGCCGACGCCCGACTGCAAGGTCTGCGCCGCGAATTGGCGACAGCTCGTGGAGCACCGGGACAAAGGCAGGATCTACCAGGCGGCCCAACATGCCACGGAGATCAGGGACCACTCGTCGGGCGTACACGAGGAGTCGTGACCAGCGCTGACACATTCCGCCCCGCCCGTCACGGTGCGGGGCATAGTTCCCCTTCGCCCACTCTCAAGTGGTGGTAAAACTGGGCAACTTGCGGAGGCATCAGGAACACCTGTCGGCGTGGACCGCTACGCCGGCGACACCACCCCTGGGCGCGACCTCGGGGGCGCACTACATCCGATCGCGGGGAAACTTCATGGCCACGAACTACCGCATCCGGTACGCGATCCTGCCAGCCGGCGTCGGGCCCGACGACTACGAGTCGGAGGACTTGGAGCACAGGACTGAGGTGTTCAGGCTCGATGATCCGGTACCGGACGGCCCTGTTGGCAGTGGCCTTGAGGTGCGCTATGGGCAGCCCGTACCGGCGATCCAGAAGGCCATCCGTGACCACCTCGGGGACGACGGTCGGGAACCGATCGTGCTGGAGATCATGCTGGACACGGATGTGACGGACGACCAGTCCGCCTAGGACCGGCGCTTCGCGATGTCAGCCAGGCGTGATGGCGAACCCGATCCCGGAGGTACCCCGGCGGGTCCGCCAGTGCCGAAGCGCTTCTTGGCGAGCACGCCGTCGGCCGGAGGGCGGAGCCTTCCGCATCCCATGGCCAGGCACGAGAGCCCCGCGCGGTCGGTCCAGGCGGGGCTCTCAGGTGAGAACTTCAGCTCACGTCTGCCGTCCGCGCGAGCGCCACGAGAGCAGCGAACGCGGAGGCAGACACCATCAGAACAGGACCATCCGAGCGCTTGCTGTCCCGGACCGGGACGACACCCGTCACTGTCGCGCCATCGGGCGCCCACTCGATGCAAGCGCCGCCGTTCTGAGTGCTGTAGGAGGACTTGACCCACCGCAGGAGAGGTGAGCTGGTCGTAGCCATCACGGGGTGCCCTTTCGTAGTTGTTCGATCATGGCGACAGACTCCGCCTGGGAAGCTGCCTCGATCTGAAGCTGATGATAGTTCTTCACCAGCGGTAAGACGGAGGACATTTCGCGGTCCAAGTGCCCCTGCGTCTGCGACTCAACGTAGGACATCAGGGACCGATCAGGCAGCGTCAGAAGGTGGACCAACCGAAGGAACGGCTTCCGCTCCCCCATGGCGAACGGAGCGATCTGGAGCGCTGTACTCGACTGTTTGGCGAACTCGACCAAGTGTGCCAACTGGGCATCGATAACAGCGGGTCCGCCGATGACGTTACGGATACAGCTCTCGTCCAATACCGCGAAGATGAGGGGCGGTGGCGTTCGGACGAGCGTGGCTTGCTGCTCCATCAAGAAGCCAACTCGTTCATCCGCCTGTTCGGGCGTGATGTCACCTCGCTGCACTGCGCTGTCCGCCAGTACCTGCGCGTACTCCCGCGTCTGGAGTAGTCCGGGGATGACTCCAGACTCAAACACCCGGATCTCTGCCGCACGCTCCTGGTATCCGACGTACTCCGGATACCCCTCCAGCAAGCTGCCGTTCTGCATCTCCCGCCACTGACGTTCGAACGTATCGACTGTGGCAGTCAGCCCAAAGGCCACGTCAGCAGCTTTCGCGAAGCCTAAAGATGGCATTTTGCGAGCAGTTTCCACGCCCGAAATATGCCCGCTGGAAATGCCCATGTGCCGGGAGAGGTCGTCCTGTCTCCAGCCGCGCGCCTCGCGTGCGCTGCGTAGACGTGCTCCGAATGCCGCCTGCGGGCTGCTCTCCGGGTCCAGTTCCTTGCGGTTCACCCATCACCCCTGACTTATCTGGCTGCCAAGCCACGTTGAACCAGTTCTGACGGTAGGCCAACCTGAATCCGCCCGGTAGTGGAATCGCTACGGAGAGGAGCGGGCCATGTCCGACAAGAACGTATCGGAACATCAGGCACCCCAACTCAGCGTCGGTGAACTCGCCTATGACACCCGGAGGGAAGTCCTTGGGGTGGTCATGGACACCGGTACGCAGACGGGGGGTGGTCGCTATGCCCTTCGCCCGCCGAAGGGCGGTATCGAGTGGAACGCATCGCGTGCGGACGTTCGGCCGGCGACCCTGGCGGACCGAATTCGCCCCGCCCTCACCGAAGTGAACGAGCGCAGCAGCGGAGGCTCTTCATGGGGATGACTCGCCTGTTCCGTCACCTCTCATGGACGCTGACGCAGGTGGAGTCCGAGGGCGTCCACGCACATATCGAGTGCGTATCCGGTTCCCCGCCGTGCGGGGCGGAACCGCCCGACGCCACGAAAGGGCTCACCCCGGACGGAGTTGAGGCGTGGGCCGAATACCACTTCCGTCGCACTGGACACCGCCGCTACGAACGGACCGCCTGCGACACCGTCCAATGGGACCCGCCCGCGGATGTGGACCCGCGCACCATCAAGGGGGTGACCACTTGAACCCAACCAGTGACCAACTCGGCGTACCGGCGCGGTTACGCGGATGGGCCGACTCGGGACCGAGCGGCGCGCCGTCGGCGAGCGGTTGAAGACCGGCGACCCCTTCGCGTTGATCGTGAGTGATCACAGCGGTGTGTACGTGACCCCCGCTTCGTGCGGCAGCGTCCCCGGCGCTGCGAAGGACCGCACGGAGCGGCACCCCCCTCGGTCCCGGTGCGGTCGGTCCGCTCGGGCCCGAGGGAAGGGGGGCGGCCCATCCCGCTCCCGGCCCCGGCCGTCCCTGGTCCGCCCAAGGACGACCGGGGCCGCCCCCATCCCGACCACCCCGACCACCCCGACAAGGACCCACGTGCCCGCTCGACACGACATCCCCGCCGAGACCGAACTCTGGGACGCCTACGCCGAGTCGGCCTTCAGGGGCGACATGGCTCCCGTCTTCCACTGGACGCAGTACGCCGGACACGGTCCCGGGCCCGAACTGCTCGGTGATCCCAAGTCCGCACTGGAGATCGGCTGCGGAACCGGCCGCGCCCTGGCCCACCTCGCCGGCCTCGGTGTGACCGCCCTTGGCGTCGACCTGTCACCGGTCATGGTCAGGAGGACCAGTGAGCGATGGGCCGACAGCGGCGCCGAGTTCGTGTGCGGCGAAGTCCTCGAATTCCTCGGCGCCGACACGACGAAGTACGACGCTGTGTACTCGATCTTCGGGGCCGCCTGGTTCACCGACCCCGTCAAGCTGTTCCCGCTGGTACGCCAACGGCTGAGCCCCGGCGGCGCGTTCGTCTTCTCGCAGCCGCCCGCGATCCCGGGCGCGTACGGCCCTCAGGGGATGTACAAGGGCGGCTTCGCGGGCAAGGCGATGTTCACGTACCGCTACAGCTACAAGCCCGCGAAGTGGGAACGGCTCCTGCTGCACAGCGGGTTCCGCGAAGCCGAGGCGACCGTTCTGGAAGCTCCGACGCCGGGACACATCGGCACGCTCATCGTCCGCGCCCGAAGCTGACCGGGGCGCTTCACCGACCCGACCGAACCCCCAGACGTGGGCCTTCGACCACCCGCGACGGCACCCCGACCACACCAACTGCGCCGAAGGATCCGCGTACGCGGGGCATCTCCATCTCTCCCCCTAGGACCAGACATGCGTCAATGCGAAGCCACAACCGATGTGCCGCCCGACGGGCTGCTGTTCGCGATCCTCGCCGGGCAAGGACGTGTCCTCAGCAGCGAACTGGAACACGCGCCCCAGCGCGCCCGCTGCGAACTCGGGCACCAACACCACGGCGAACACGCCGACCACGTATGGGACTGGGACCAGAAACCCACCCACGCCCTCTGGGCCCGCTGGAACACCGACGGAACAGCGCGGTTCGAGAACCTGCACTGGTGCAAGACGGAGGGCGGCCCGGACGGCGACGCGTGCACCCTCCACCGGGACCACACCCACGAGCACTCGTGGCACGTCCACGACCCCGGTACGGAGACACTGCGCTGAGGGGCCTGGCCGAAAAAGCGCGGTCGTGGTTCAGCCGCTGGGCTCGTCCGCGCCGCTGCGATCCCGCACGTACGTCCCCCTCTGCGGCACGGTGTAGACGTATCCGAGTTCGCGAAGGTGTCGTACCGCCCGCCGTGCCGTGTCCCGGGCCACGCCCCACCGCTGGATCAGCGCGGACTCCGACGGAATCGGACGGTCCACAGCGAGCGTGCCCGACTCGATGTCCCGGATGATCTCCGTCGCGATCTGCTGATACGGCGGTGTCGGGGCGTCGTAGTCGATGCTCGGGCTCATGGGGGAGAGCGTAGACAACTGGCCACACTGACGGCCGTTTCCATACGTAGGTAGACGAGGGTAGAGGAGTTGCCTTAACGTCGGATACGAAAACGCCCCGGTAAACCGCTTAGGACCGGTTCGCCGGGGCTCAGCCGCACAGCTTTCATAGGAGCTGAACGACCTTGCGCGATGCTATCGCCCGCACCCTCTCCTGGGTGCTCTCCGTCCTCGCCCCCCGCCCGCCCGGACGCCATAGCGCGGAATACTTCGCCGCCCGGACCCCACAACCCGGGCCTGCCCCCGTATCACCCTGGTCCCGCCCGTGGACCGGGCCCACCAAAGAAGAAGCCGCCGCATACTTCCGGCGCCAGGCGGAGACCGCCCCGGAACTCCGGCTCCAACGTGAGCGCCGGCGAGCCCTCTACTACGCCACGCTCGGCGTAGACCTCCCGTACACCTACCCAGGTGCCCCCTTCCCGCGCTCCGCCTTCACGGCGGTGGGGGCGACCGCATGACCCGCGACGGGCTCACCGCCGCGCCCGCCTCCCACCCGGGCGCGCTCTGCTGCCGCTGCCGGAAGCGGACGTACGCCCCCGTGGCCGTCCGCTACGTCGAGCGCACCAGTGGCTCAGGCGTAACCCTGTACGCGTGCCCGAGCCACGCCGTCGCACTCGGCGCGGGTCCGACACCCGAGGACCAACTCCGCGCGCCGTAGCGAGCGGACAGACACACCAAGACGCCCCGTGCGGCCCAACTGCTGCCGTGCGGGGCGTTGGTGGGAGTCGTCAGGGTGTGGTGCGGAGGCCCAGGGGGGCCGCGATTTCTTCTGCCATGACTCGGCCTGCCGCTTCCGCCAAGTCGTCGTCCGCCAAGTCTTCGTCCGTGTCGAGGCCGTCCAGGGCTTCCAGGGGCTGGTTCAGGCGGACGTGGGCCACCAGGGACTGGAGGGCTCGCAGGGCGCCGGAGGCGGAGGAGCCCCAGTTGGAGAAGTACGAGAACTGCCACCACCACAGGGCTTCCACGACGCGGCCCGCGCGGTAGTGGGCCATGCCGTGGCGCAGGTCGGCGACCACGTTGGCGAGGTCGTCGGAGATGCGGCAGGCGACGGGGGCCTTACGGGGCTCGTAGGGGTCGAAGACCTCGGAGTAGACGTCGACCGGTTCGAGGAGGACCGCGAGGCGCTCGCGCAGCTCGTCGGCGTCCGGCTCGGGGCCGAGGTCGGGCTCGTACCGCTCGTCCGGGACGATGTCCTCGTGCGCGCCGAGCCGGCCCCCGGCCAGCAGGAGCTGCGAGACCTCCAGGAGGAGGAACGGCACGGCGGAGTCCGGCTCGTCGCCCTTGGCGACCTCGCCGACGGCGACGAGGAAGCTCTCGATCTGGTCGGAGATCTGGACCGCGAAGTCGTCCGGGTCCTGGGTCGTGGCGTGCAGCGTGGCGTCAGACATCTAGGAGTCGTCTCCCCTCGAAGGCGCGTCCGAGAGTCACCTCTTCCGCGGCGGCTCTTGTTGCGGTGCGATACGCCGTGCCGGGCGCCGCCCGGCGAGTGGGGTGGCCGGTCATGTCAGACATCCAGCAACCGCCTCCCCTCGAAGGCCCGGCCGAGGGTCACCTCGTCCGCGTACTCCAGGTCCCCGCCCACCGGCAGGCCGCTGGCGAGTCGGGTGACCTTCAGGCCCATGGGTTTGATCATGCGGGCGAGATAGGTGGCCGTGGCCTCGCCCTCCAGGTTCGGGTCCGTGGCCAGGATCAGCTCGGTGACCGTGCCGTCCGCGAGGCGGGCCAGGAGTTCGCGGATGCGCAGATCGTCCGGGCCGACGCCCTCGATGGGGCTGATGGCGCCGCCCAGTACGTGGTACCGGCCCCGGAACTCGCGGGTCCGCTCGACCGCCACGACATCCTTGGGCTCCTCGACGACACAGATGACCGCCGGGTCGCGCCGGGTGTCACGGCAGATGCCGCACTGCTCCTCCTGCGCCACATTGCCGCAGACCGAGCAGAAGCGGACCTTGGCCTTCACCTCCAGGAGGGCGTGGGCGAGGCGGCGTACGTCGGTCGGCTCCGCCTGGAGGATGTGGAAGGCGATCCGCTGCGCGCTCTTGGGACCGACGCCGGGCAGCCTGCCCAACTCGTCGATGAGGTCCTGGACCACGCCTTCGTACAACGGACTGCCTTTCCTGGGGTGCTTCGCACGTAACCGTAGTTGGCCGTCGACCGCCTTAGAAGGGCAGGCCCGGAATGCCTCCGCCGCCGAGTCCCTGCGCGAGCGGGCCGAGCTTGTCCTGCTGGAGTGCCTGTGCGTTGTCGTTCGCCGCCTGGACCGCCGCGACGACCAGGTCGGCCAGGGTCTCGGTGTCCTCCGGGTCCACGGCCTTCGGGTCGATGACCAGTCCCCGCAGTTCGCCTGAACCGGTCACGGTCGCCTTGACCAGGCCGCCGCCCGACTGACCCTCGACCTCGGTCGCCGCCAGTTCCTCCTGCGCACGCGCGAGATCCTGCTGCATCTTCTGGGCCTGCTGGAGCAACTGCTGCATATTGGGCTGGCCACCACCGGGGATCACGATCAGCTCCTGGCTGCCGGCGCTCTCCACGCCGGCGGACGACGGTACGACAGGTCGGCGGGGTTTTCCGCCTGGCACGAGCCTACGTGCTCGGCGGGTCGCTCGCCCCAGCACTCTTTCGAGTGAGTTGGGCCGTTCTCCTATACCTGATCAAGGGCCACTTCCGGGCGGAAAACCTGCGAAAACGGAAGTGGGGCCACCCATTGGGCGGTAGGAAGGGGGCGGCCATGGCTGCCGATCGGCGCCACATGCCCCATCAACATCACGTAACGTCGCCCTTTCATTACGCAGCGCAGTCGTCACGTACCGCAGTCATCACGTTTCGCAGGACACGCAGCACATAGGGAGTGCCGGGTGAGTCAGCCGGAGATGCAGCCCGAGGGTCCGCCGCAGGACGGGCGGGGCGAGGGCGGGGGCCCCCGGCCTGACGATCTGGCCGGGCGGCGCTTTCCGCTCGGCGACTGGGCGGAGCCCGCGCAGCGGCTCGAAGAGGTGTACCGGTGGGTGGAGCAGGGTGCGCTCGCCACCGCCGACTGGTATCTGGCGGACCGGGTGTGGAAGCGGCGGGGGGCGCGGGCGTTGCGAGGTGGGGCGGCGGTGGGGGCCGCTGCCGCGGGGGCGTTGCCGTTGGTGGATCTGACCGGGGCGTTCGGGGGTGGCGGGGTTGCCACCTGGGGGTATCTCGCGCTGTTGCTCGCGGTGGCGTGTGTGGTCGGGGACCGGTACTTCGGGCTGACGTCCGGGTGGATGAGGGATGTGGCTACGGCGCAGGCTGTGCAGCGGCGGCTTCAGGTTCTTCAGTTCGACTGGGCTTCGGAGTGTGTGCGGGAGGTATTGGGGCCGACCGAAGGGACCGCCAGTGAGGCGGCCGATCGGTGTCTTGGGGTGTTGCGGCGGTTCTGTGATGACGTGACGGAGCTGGTGCGGGCGGAGACGGCGGATTGGATGGTGGAGTTTCGGGCTGGGCCTGCGCCGCTTGGTTTGCAGGCCGGGGTGGTCGGGGTCGCCCGGGGCGACAGTGCGGGTGGGGGGCGGGTCCTCCCGCACCCTTCGGGCGCGGCTCGGCCCAATATGCCTCGGCAGCGGCCTCCCGAGCCTAGGTGAGCGACAGATTCGGGGTTCCGGGCGACTCGGGTCCCGTTGTGCCCACCCGTTCCGCCGTGCGGAACGCCTGCCCACAACGGGACCGGGGGGTGTACGGGAACCGAGGGATGAGCGGGACCGGGGGATCGGCGGAACGGGGGCCGGGGGTGGGCGGGGAATCGGCGTGCGGAACGCCTGCCCACAACGGGACCGGCAGTAGTGACGGGACCGGGGGATCGGCGGAACGGGACGGCGGGTGGGCGGGGGTGGGGATCGGTGTGCGGGGCGCCTGCGCGCGGCGGGACCGGCAGTAGTGACGGGACCGGGGATCGGCGGAACAGGTGCCGCGGGTGGGCGGGGGTGGGATCGGTGTGCGGGGCGCCTGCGCGCGGCGGGACCGGCAAATGTAGCTCGGGCCGGTACTCCGCTGGAGTTGGATTTGGCTGGGTTAGCTGAAGATGATCATGGAGCCCTGGGCGAGGCTTCGTGTTGTTGCTGCGTGTAGGCCCAGCCACACGTGGCGTTCTCTCGCGAAGGGGCTGTTGTCGGGGGGTGCGGGGGTCGCTGGTTCTTCCAAGTCCGTGGGGCCCGCCGGGGGCTGCGGTGGGGTCGGGGGGTTGGCCGGGTCGATGCCGATGGACGGGGCCACGTACTCCAACTCCCGTAGCAGGGCCTGCGATGAGCCCAGGGGGCCGCCGCCCGCCAGCAGCTCCTCGTTCGACAGCGGTGCCGGGAAGTCGAGGGGGACGTACGCGCCGGCGTGGTCGTAGTGCCAGACGAGGTGTGACTGCTGGGCCGTGGACTCGAACATCTCCAGGAGCTGTTCGTAGTCGCCGCCGAGCGCGTCCACCGGTGTCACGGCGAGTCCGCAGATCTGGAGGAGATAGGCGCGGCGCAGGAAGTGCAGTGCGTCGTAGTCGAAGCCGGCGACCGGGGCCACGTCCCCGGACAGGCCCGGCATATAGGCGTAGACCGGGACCGGCGGCAGGCCCGCCTCGCCCAAGGTCCGGTCGTAGAGGGCGAGTTCCTCGGCGAAGGGGTTGTCGGAGCTGTGGCAGAGCACGTCGACGAGCGGGACCAGCCAGAGGTCACAGGCCAAGGGAGAGCACTCCTCGCGAGGGGAAGAGGGAAAGACGCCGGGGAAGCAGCGTAATGCGCCTCCCGCCGGTCGGCCCCCGGCGGGAGGCCACACCGTCACACTCGTCGCGGCAGGTCCCATACCCACACCCCGTCGACCCACGTCCCCGGGCGGCCGATGAGCTGTTCCAGGGTGGTGCGCAGCGCCTCGTCGTTGGGCTGCGGGGCGAGGACGACGGCGCCCGCGTGCCAGTACGCGAAGTCCTTGCGGGCCTGGTTGCGCCAGGAGTCGCCGATCGCCGGGGGGCGACCCGAGTAGCGGACGTCCCGGAGCATGTTCGACGTCCAGCGCGGCGAGGCGCCGTAGATGCCGATGCGGTCGGGCCCGTAGGGGCCGTTGAAGTAGCCGCCGGGCAGCTTGAAGCCGAGGCCTGCGGCGGTCTGCCAGTGCAGCGCCTCGGCGGCGCCGGGGTCCGGCAGCGGGACCGTGACGAGGGATTCGCCGCGCGCGGTGTCGACGTACGAGCGCCACGTGCCGTCGGCGATGAACGCCGGTACGGGCACCCGGTCCACGGCCTTCAGGGGCATCGGCACGATGGGCAGCAGGGCGGCGGCGACGGCCGCGAGGCCGACCACCCGGTTGACCCGGTGGCGGGTGGTGAGCAGGCGTTCCAGGGCGAGCGCGAGCAGCATTCCCAGGGCGGGGGCGCAGATCATCGCGACCCGCGACTCGATGACCGATTCGAAGAGCGGCTTCGATGACAGGAACTTCCAGGGGCCCGGCAGCACGATGTCCGTCAGTGGGATGCGGAACTCCGGGCCTAGCGAGAGCAGTGCGGCGCACACGGCGGTGCACGCGAGCGCCTTGACGACCGCCCGGTCCCAGAGGCGGATGACGATCGCGAAGGCGAGGGCGGTGAGCGGCCAGCCGTAGAAGGCGTTCTGCTCCGTCGGGTTGAGGGACAGCCGGGACGCGCTCTCGGCGTCGCCCGCGAGGGAGCGCTCGGCGAAGGAGAGGAGGGCCAGGGGGCTGTTGCCCGCGTTGTCGCCGTGCAGCACGCTGTGGTAGCTCTGCGGCCCGAAGAACTGCCAGTACAGCGGGAACGCGACCAGCGGCAGGCACACCGCGAGCGCGACACCGATCCCCCGGGCCAGGGGCCGCCACGCCGCGCGGGCCACGTCCCGGCGCAGCACCCCGTACGCCACGACGAACAGCAGCAGGCCGATCGCCGCGAGCAGCAGGGGTTCCTCGCCGACGAAGATCTGGTACGTGGCGAACAGGCCGAGTACGACCCCGTCGCGGACCGGTCGGGCGCCCTCGCAGAGCCGCAGGACGCGGTCGACGATCAGCGGCATCATGAACAGGACGACGAAGTTCGGGTGGGCGTTGGCGTGGCTGACCATGGGCGGCGCGAAGGCGGCGAGCAGCGCGCCGACGGCGGCGGCGCCCCGGTGGTGTACGAGGCGTTTGACGAGCAGCCAGTACCAGGCGAGGGCGGTCCCGGCGAGGCCGAGCGTCATCACCAGGGCGAGGCTGATCGCGGGGCCGAAGAGCCAGGTCACGGGCGCGAAGGGGACGGACAGGCCGAGCATCACGGTGTTCGCCATCAGGTTCACGCCGTCGGGGAAGCCCTGGAGTGTGGTGAACAGCGGGTTCCGCAGGTGCGCGATGTTGTCGGCGGTGACGGCGAAGAACCACTCCCATTGGTTCTGGTCCTGCATGGAGTCCGTGAGGTAGCGGCCGGCCGGGCCGCCGCCGGACCAGCGGCCGGAGTAGAGGGCGACGGACGCGATCAGGAACAGGGCGGCGGCCAGCAGGTCGGCGCGGCGCAGGGAGCGGGCCTTGAGTACGGAGAGTTCGGCGAGGACGCGGGCGTAGTCGAGGGGGCGGACCTTGGAGCCGGGCTGGTGGGCCCAGCGCACCGGGACCTCGGCGACGGGCGCGCCCTGGCGGCGCAGGTACTGGAGTATCTCGACGTCGATGCCCCAGCCGGAGAGCCGGGACGCGGCGAACGCCTCGCGCGCGAGGTCGCCGTCGAAGAGTTTGAAGCCGCATTGGGTGTCGCGGATGCCGGGCACCGCGATCCCGCGTATGAGGAAGTTTCCGGTGCGGCCGAGGAGTTCCCGGACGCGGTGCTGACGGTTCTCGATGGTGGCGCCCGGGGTCGCGCGGGACCCTATGGCCGCCGCGTGGCCCTCGGAGAGCGCCTTGTCGAGGTGGTCCAGCTCCTCTATCGGTGCGGCGAGGTCGGCGTCCGTGACGAGGACGCGGCGGCCGTACGTGGCGAGGACGCCCAGGCGCAGGGCGTGGCCCTTGCCGCCGTTGCGCTCGCTCGCGACGACCTGCACGCGTACGTCACGGGCGGCGGCCTCGTCGGCGATCTTGCGGGTGGCGTCGGTCGAGCCGTCGTCCACGACGATCAGTTCCCAGGTCCCCCAGCGGCTGTCGGCGGCGCCCAGATGGGCACATATCGCCTCCAGCGTGGGGCCGAGCCGGTGCTCCTCGTTGTACGCGGGGACGACCACCGACAGGTCCACTGCGTTCATCCAGCGGCCAGCCGTTCGATCAGGGCGAGTGAGTGCGCGTTGTACGCGGCGACGATCGCGCCGGCGTCGGACGGGTCGCGGCGGGCGAGGGCGTCCACGAGTTCCGTGTGGCCGGCCCAGAGACAGCCCCTGAGGTCCGGCTCGCGGCGGAGCAGCGGCACCGCGCAGACCCAGGACTGGACGCGCAGCCGGTGCAGGAAGTCGGAGAGGTACGGGTTGCCGAACAGGGCGCCGAGTTCGCGCCAGAACCGCAGGTCGTAGCCGATGAGGACGTTCAGGTCGCCCGCCGCCGCCGCGCGCTGGGCCTCCTCGCCCCGGCGGCGGACCGCGCGCAGCGCCTCGGCGGCGCCCCGGCGCTGCGAGATCTCCGTGAGGCTCCGGAAGAGCCCCTCGGTGACCAGGCTGCGGGCCTCGACCATGCCGCGGTAGTCGGCGACCGAGAACTCGTGGACCCGGAAGCCGCGGTGCTGTACGGAGTCGAGGAGGCCCTGCGCCGACAGGTCGACCAGGGCTTCGCGGACCGGGGTCGCGGAGACGCCGTACTGGTCGGCGATCTCCTTGACCGTGAACTCCTGGCCCGGCTGGAGACGGCCGGCGAGGACCTCGTCGCGGAGGGCGTCGGCGATCTGCTGGCGCAGGGTGTTGCGGGTGACGGCGGCGGCGTTCGTACCGATGCCTGGCATGGGGCGTCCTCCCCCCGGGCGGTATGGGTCACTATTCGCTCTGACGAGCGGGGGTAACCCTACCTTTCCGGGGGGCCGGAAATCGGTGCCGAATGTCCGCGGGGCTTTCAGGCGGCGGGCTCTCGGACGGCGGGCTCTCAGGCGGTGAAGCGGTCCGCCTCCGTCAGCGCCTCGTCCAGGGCCGCAAGCCCCTCCTTCGCCTCCGCCTCGGTCACATTGCAGGGCGGGACGACATGCGTGCGGTTCATGTTGATGAAGGGCCACAGGCCGTGCTTCTTGGCCGCCGCGCCGAACGCGGCCATCGGGGCCGCGGCCTCACCGCTCGCGTTGTACGGGACCAGGGGCTCGCGGGTCTCGCGGTCGCGGACGAGTTCCAGCGCCCAGAAGACGCCGGTGCCGCGCACGTCGCCGACGCTGGGGTGCCGGTCCGCCAGGTCGCGCAGGCCGGGTGCGAGGACGTCGGCGCCGATACGGGCCGCGTTCTCGACGACGCCCTCGTCCGCCATGACGCCGATGGTCGCGACGGCCGCCGCGCAGGCCAGGGGGTGCCCGGAGTAGGTGAGTCCGCCGGGGTAGGGGCGGCGCGCGAAGGTCTCGGCGATGGCGCCCGAGATGGCGACGCCGCCGAGGGGTACGTACCCGGAGTTGACGCCCTTGGCGAAGGTCAGCAGATCCGGGACGACGTCGAACTGATCGGCGGCGAACCAGGACCCCGTACGCCCGAACCCGGCCATGACCTCATCGAGTACGAAGACGATCCCGTACCGGTCGCAGAGGGCGCGGACCCCGGCGAGGTAGCCGGGCGGGGGCATCATGATGCCGGCGGTGCCCGGGATGGTCTCCAGGATCAGGGCCGCGATGGTCGCGGGACCCTCGAAGGCGATGGTGTCCTCCAGGTGCTGGAGCGCCCGCTCGCACTCCTGCTCCTCGGTCTCCGCGTAGAAGGGGGACCGGTAGAGGAAGGGCGCCCAGAAGTGGACGACGCCGGACGAGCCGTTGTCGGACGGCCAGCGGCGGGGGTCGCCGGTGAGGTTGATCGCCGTGGAGGTGGCGCCGTGGTACGAGCGGTAGGCGCTCAGCACCTTGTGGCGGCCGGTGTGCAGGCGGGCCATGCGGGTGGCGTTCTCGATCGCCTCGGCGCCGCCGTTGGTGAAGAAGATCTTGTCCAGGTCGCCCGGGGTGCGCTCGGCGATGAGGCGTGCGGCCTCCGAGCGGGCCTCGACGGCGAACGCGGGCGCGAAAGTGGTGAGCTTCGCGGCCTGCTCCTGGATCGCGGCGACGACCTTCGGGTGCTGGTACCCGATGTTGGTGAAGACGAGACCGCTGGTGAAGTCGAGGTACCGGTTGCCCTCGTAGTCCCAGAAGTACGCGCCTTCGGCTCCGGCGACGGCCAGCGGGTCGATGAGGTCCTGGGCGGACCAGGAGTGGAAGACGTGTGCCCGGTCGGCGGCCTTGACGGCGGCGCCGGCCTGGGGGTTCGGCTGAGGGGTCATGGGGGTGAGGGTAGGTGGTGGGGGGTGGGGGGTGGGATGGGCGACGTGTGTGAGGTACGGCGCCTGACGCGACAGTCTGTCCAGACGGGCGACCCTGGTCGGGGGGCGGAGGACTGTGCCCGGGTGTTCCCGAGTGGCGGGGTGCAAGCCCACCACCCGGGCATGTCCGTACGCGCCCGACGGGCCGGGTCGGCGCGCCGTGGTCACCGCGCCTCGGTCACCGCGTCCGGAAGCTGTCCACGATGAAGTACGAGCCGGTCTTCATGACTCCCTTGAGTGTGTGCACCCCCGAGGCGAGGCCCGCCTTGCTGAACACGGTCTTCTGGTGGACGCGGGTGTCGTTGTGGTTGTCGATCGTGGTGACGTACTCGCCGTCGAGGTAGAGGTCGACCTCGCCCTCGTCGCTGTTGACCTGGGTGATCACGTCGATCGCGGTGCCGTTGAAGGCCAGCTCGAAGGAGTCGCCCTTGGTCTGGGTGGCGTGGATGTCGTCCAGATGGCCGCCCCCGCCGCCCCGGGACGCGTTCTTCCAGTCCCAGCCGGACCCGCCGTACACGACCCCCGAGGTGTTGTTGAGCTGTTCGCCGTCGGCCGGGCGGCGAAGCGTGAGCTGGGTCGCCGCCTGGTTGCGCCAGAGCTTCAGCGTCACCGTGGCGCCGGGCGCCGTCGTGTTCCAGACGGTCCAGAAGCTGTTGCGGTCCGTGACCGGGCGGCCGTCGATCTCCCTGATGACGTCGTTGCCGCGCAGCCCCTGCCGATAGGCGTCGGAGCCGTCGGGAACGCCCTTCAGATACAGACCGTCGGTGTCGGTGAGCCCGGTGGAGGACTTGATCTCGTCCGAGTAAATGCGGGTGACCCGCGCGCCAAGGAGTGGTTCGGCGAGGGAGTCGGCGGTGTCCTCGGTCACCGGGGTGCGCCACTCCAGCGGCGGCGGGGTCGGTGCGCCCGCCTTGCCGAACCCGGTCATCGGAATGTTCCTGAAGCCCAGTGCGAGAGCGGGCGAGTCCGGCGCGACCGTGTAGTCCAGCTTCCCCCAGTCGGTGAACGGGCTGGTCCCGGTGAACCTCGGGTCGGCGATCACCGAGCGGGTGTCCAGGCCCTTGGCCCGCCAGGCTGCGTCCACGTCGGCGACGGCCTTGCCGTTGTTCCAGAACAGGTTGTCGTCGATACGGGGCTTGCTCCTGGCCATGTCGACCTGGATCAGGTCGTAGGGGTCGCCGGTGATGAAGAGGTTCTTCTCGACCACGTCACCGTTGTCGGCGTACCAGACGTGGAAGTGCCCGCCGCCGTTGACGAAGATGTTGTTGCGGACGGTCCTGTGGAAGCCCTCGCGGAGCTTGACGCCGCCGTTGAGCAGCAGGTTGTTCTCGACCAGGTAGTTCGACGAGCCGTCGTCCAGGTCGATGTCCCAGTGCTCGGAGTGCCGGATGCGGTTGTGCCGGATGACGGTGGTGTCCACCGCGTCGAGCTTGGCGTACGCCTTCTTCGTGGTGTCGTCCGCCGCCAGCGGCCAGAAGCGGTCCCGGCCCCAGGCGTTGATCGGCCCGTGGTCGGACGTCTCCTTCACGCAGTTGAAGATGTCGTTGTTCTCGATGACGTGGCCGCCCCAGGTGCCGTCGTTGATGTCGACGCAGGCCCGGGGACCGTCGTGGATCGTGTTGCCGTCGACGGTGACGCGGCGGCTCATGGAGATCTGGACGCCCGAGGTCTGCTTCTCGAACTGGCCGTTGTCGTGGAGGTAGTTGTCGCGGACGGTGATGTCGCGCGGGTAGTTCTGCGACCTCGGCCCCGGTGTGGTGTCCGTGATGCTGGTGCGCATCGCGTCCCAGGTGGAGGGTTCGCGTACGGCGTCGCTGCTGCCGATGACCGCGATGTCGGTGGCGCCGGAGTGGCTGAACTCGTTGCCGGAGACGGTCGTCCGGCTGTTGTAGCCGTCGATGAAGACGCCGTTGCCGCCGAGTTGGTCGAAGGTGGAGCCGCTGAGCGTCACGTGCTCGGTGTTCTTGAGGTGGACGGCGCCGGCGCGGGCAATGGCCCAGTCGCCGAGTTGCAGCTTCTCGTACGGCTGGTCGAAGAGGGTCCGGTGGGTCCGGGTGTAGGTGAGGCCGTCGAAGGCGAGATGGCGCACGGGTGAGCGCGCGCTCCCGCCCTCGACGCGGATCAGTTCGTCCTGTTCGGCCGTCTCCACCCGGGCCCTGGCGAGGTCGGTGCCCTGGGGCGGGAGGAAGTAGAGCTTGCCCGCGGGCTTGTCGTAGAACCACTCGCCGGGCGCGTCGAGCTCCTCGAAGACGTTCTCGACCATGCGGTACGTGGAGTGCAGGCCGCTGCCCCGATTGTTGTCGCCGACCCACGTCAGCGTGGGGTTCCCGGCGGCGTCCACGCCGGTCACCTTGAAGGAGTTGCCGCCCCACATGCCGTGATGCAGTCCCCGTACGAGGGCGGTCGTCGGGTTCTTCCAGCGGGCCACCCGCTGCGGGGACAGGGCGTCCGCCGCGTAACCGCCGAGGATGGCGGTCTTCGGGTCGAGGTTCGGGTAGCGGGCGAGTGTCTGGCGGGCTCCGTCGAGAAAGAGCCCGTCGAAGTCGAGCCGGGTCCCGACGTCGGCGACCTGGATGCCGTCCTTGTACGGCTTCCACCGTGGCGTGAGCGACCGGCCACCGCTGAGCACGGGCCGCTCACCGGGGGCGGCGGTGTAGCGGACGGGTGCGGCGGCGGTGCCGGAGTCGGCGGCGGTGAAGGTGAGGGGGCGCGACAGGTGGTACGTGCCTCCGTGTACGACGACCTGGACCGGCACCGGCCTCCGGTGGTGCCTCTTCGAGGCCGTCTTCGTGGCCTTGCGGGCGGCCTGTTGGGCGCGTTCCAGCGTGCGGAAGGGGTGCCTCGCGGTCCCCGGGCCGCGGTCGCTGCCCGACGGATCGACGTGGAGGGTGACACCGCGGGGCGCGGCCGGGGCGGCGGAAGCCGACGGGGCGAGAGGGGAGGAAGGGGCGAGGACAAGGCCCGCGCCGAGCGCGCAGACGGTCATCGCGGTGACGGCCCGAGCCGTCGGTGGACGGTGGACGGTGGGCGGTCTGTGGTGCGGCTCTGACGTCCCGTTCACGGCGCTCCTGAAGTAATCCGATGTATACGTGGACTTCGAACAGAGGGTGTGGAGTTAAGCAGAGTTGCGCGCTAGGAAGCTATGGATTCATCGGATGACTGTCAATGAAATGTGCGGAGTTCGGCGGCTCGACTGTCGGATCCACGGCCGCCAATCGCCGGGTATGCGACCGCGTATCTCGCGCGTGGGGGGTTCGATGTGCGGACCGTCGGGGGCAGCCGGGAAGCCGTGGCCACCATCGGCGGGCTGCGGGTTCAGCCGGATCTCGCGCTGGACGACTTGCGGCCCCAGGATTCCTCCCTGCTCATCCTCGGCGGCGCCGATCTCTGGGACAGCGGGAGCGAGTTGGCGCCGTTCGCGCGGCTTGCCCGGCGCTTTCTTGATGCCGGGACGCCCGTCGCCGCGATCTGCGGGGCCGTGTTGCGGGAGCCGCTGCCGGTCGCCGGGATCGCCCGCGCGATGGGCATCACCCGGCAGAGCGTGCAGCGCGTCGCCGACCTCCTGGCCGAGCGCGGCCTCGCCGAGTACGTGCCCAACCCCGCGCACCGCCGCGCCAAGCTGCTGCGGCCCACGGCACAGGGCCGCGCGGCCGTCGCCGAGATCGACCCCGGTCACGCGGACCTCGCGGACCGGCTCGCGGGCCACCTCGGGGACGAGGCGTTCGCCGAGACGGTACGGGTCCTGGAGCGGCTGTCGGCGGCCATGGACGAGGTGACGGGGAGGTAGCCGCCGTTACGGAACCGTAGATGGCGGGCCCGGTCCCCCGGCGCGGGGCCCGCACTATCCTCGGTGCATGGAACAGCTGGGGGCGGGGGATCCGCAGCGGATCGGTGCCTACAGACTGCTGGCGCGGCTCGGCGCGGGCGGTATGGGGCAGGTGTATCTGGCGCGGTCGGACCGGGGACGCACGGTCGCGGTGAAGCTGGTACGGCAGGAACTCGCCGAACAGGAGGAGTTCCGGGGGAGGTTCCGGCAGGAGGTACGGGCCGCGCTGCGGGTCGGCGGGCAGTGGACCGCGCCGGTGCTCGACGCGGACACCGACGCGCCGATCCCCTGGGTGGCCACCGGATATGTCGCGGGCCCCTCGCTCCAGACGGTCGTCGGGCACGACCACGGGGCGCTGCCCGAGCGGTCGGTACGGATACTCGCCGCCGGACTCGCCCACGCGCTCAAGGACATCCACGCGGCCGAACTCATCCACCGCGACCTCAAGCCGTCCAACGTCCTGATCACCATCGACGGCCCGCGCGTCATCGACTTCGGGATCGCACGGGCGCTGGAGACGGTGACGGACGGCGGCCTGACCCGGACCGGCGCGCTGGTCGGATCGCCGGGGTTCATGGCGCCCGAGCAGGTGCGCGGTGACCGGATCACCCCGGCGTGCGACGTGTTCTGCCTCGGGTCGGTCCTCGCGTACGCGGCGACCGGGGCGCTGCCGTTCGGCACCGCCAACAGCGGGGTGCACGCGCTGATGTTCCGTATCGCGCAGGAGGAACCGGACCTGTCCGCGCTGCCGGAGGGCCTGGCCGACCTCGTACGGGACTGCCTGCACAAGGACCCGGCGTCCCGGCCGTCCCTGGACGACATCCTCGCCCGTACGGGGGCCGAGGACACCGTGTCGGACGGCCGCGCGCTCGATCCGTGGCTGCCGGGGGCGCTGGTGGCCCAACTCGGGCGGCATGCGGTGCAGTTGCTGGACGCGGAGGATCCGGGGGCGGGAGAAGGGGAGGCGGGGGCGGATTCCCGTACGGAGGAGGGGGGCGCGGAAGGCGGGGTCGCCCCGCAAGGGGAAGCCGCCGCTGAAGCCGCCCCCGACCCCCGTACCGACAACGCGGCCCCCGCGCCCCCGGGTACTCCCCCGCCGCCCTCCTTCGACCACCTCCCGACCCAGCTCGGCGCCACCCCGCCCCCCACGCCGCCGGCATCCCCCTACGGCTACCCGCAAGGCACGCCGACGCCCTACGCATACGGGTACCCGCAGCAGCAGCCCCCCGGCGCCCCGGGGTCCACCCCTCCCTACGGACCGTCGCCGTACGGTTCCGCCGCCGCGCCCGTCTACGGCATCACACCCCCGTACGGCCCCCCGCCCGTCCCGGAGCCGCCCCGGCGCGGCAGCCGGTCGACCGCCGTGCTCGCCGCCGTCGCGCTCGTCGTCGCGCTGGGCGCCGGCGGGGCCGTGTACGCGCTGATGAAGGACGACGGCGACACGCGGGCCAAGGACGACCCGAAGCCGACGGCCACCTCCGGCGCGCCCAGCACCCCGGGCCCGTCCACCGAGGACCCTCCGACCTCGTCGGCGCCGCCGCAGTCCTCCGCCCCGGCGAAGGACGACGGGACCGTGCCCGACAAGTACCTCGGCACCTGGTCCGGGACCATCGACAACGCGTCCGGGCACAGCACCCGCAAGCTCGTCATCCAGCAGGGCGAGGTCGGCGACACGGTGATGTCCCTCACCGCGGAGGGTCCGATGGACGGCGGCGGTACGTATCGCTGCGTGTTCCAGGCCGAGTTGGCGTCCGAGCCCTCGGGTGACGGGCCGCTGGAGATAGGGCCGTCGCGGGTCACCGTCGGGGAGCCGATGTCGTCCTGTACGCCGGGCGCCGCGACGACGGTGACGATCCTCTCGGACGGGAGGCTGCGGCGCGTGAACAACGACAACGGGGACGCGCTGACGTACAGCAAGAGTTGAACCAAAGGCAAACTCCTGACGGCCAATCAGAACACTTGTTCCCGGGCGGCTCCGGCGCTTTTACCGTGGAGCGGTGGAGTGGCTGAGCCCCGAGAACGTGGTTGCCGTCGGAACGGCCGTGCTCGGTGTGCTGACCTCGGTCGCGGTCCTCTGGTACGAGCTGAGGGTGCCGAACCGCAAGCGCATCGGATACCGCGTACAGCTGGACACGCCGGTCGGCCGCGAGGCGCACGACGGCCGGGCGAACGTACGCCGGGGCTGGTTCGCCGACGTGCCCGGCATGGAGGACGCGACCCTCGTCCTGCTGCGCATAGAGAACGACGGCTCGCAGTCCATCGACGAGGACGACTACCGGCGCCGTGAACTGCACGGCCTGGAGGTCGTGTTGACCGACCGCACCATCAAGGGCCTGGTCGTGAGCGTGCCGCGCGCGTACGGGCATCTGATGGGTCACTTCACCGAGACGGCGGGGCTGCGGTACGAGGGGTCCGAGCTGTGCGTGCCCCGGGTGCCGCTCAACCGGGGCGAGCACTTCAAGCTGCTGATGCTGCTGTCCGGCGGCGGCGTCGGCCGCCCGATCCGGATCGAGGGCGGCATCAAGGACGGCCAGGTCAAGCCGAACCGTTCCACGACACCGGACGACAAACCGCCGGTGTTCAGCCGCGCCGCGCGCGTGATCACCGTGCTGCTGACGGCGTGCGTCGTCGTACTCGCCTCGATCATCGTCGTACGCGAGGACCGGCCGCCGCCGATGGGCTGCGCCCGGGGCTCCCTGACGATCACGGGTTCGACGGCGTTCCGGCCGGCGCTGCTGCGGCTCGCCGGCCAGTACGAGGACGAGTGCGCGGGGTCGACGGTGACCGTGGACACGCACGGCAGTACGGCGGGGATACGGGGGCTGGTCGACAAGGGGCGGGCGGCGGCGAAGGGGAGTTCACCGGCGGTGGTGACGCTGTCGGACGGGCCCGCGCCGGAGGACTACACGGAACTCGCGTACACCCAGGTCGCCGTCTCGGTCTTCACCCTCGTGGTCAACGACGAGGTGACGAAACCCACGAACCTCACCCGCGACCAGGTGCGCCGGATCTACCGGGGCGAGATCACCAACTGGAGCGAGCTGGGCGGCCCGAATCTCGCGATACGCCTGGTCAGCCGGGACGCGAACTCCGGTACGCGGCAGGTCTTCCAGCGCCGGGTGCTGGGGGAGGGCGAGCCGGCGAACACGTCACTGGACTGCGTCAACCGGGACAACGCGGGCCCTTCCCTGATCCGCTGCGAACTCGAAGGCACGGACCAGGTGCTGGCCATGGTCGCCCGGCTCCCCGGCGCCATCGGCTACAGCGAACTGCGCGCGGCGGACGGCGTGAAGGGCCTCCACACCCTGAGCCTCGACGGCAAGGCGCCGTCGCTGGACGCCCTGCGCGCGGGCGACAAGAACGGCTACCCGTACCGCGAGATCGAATACGCGTACACCTTCCGCCGCCCACCGGCGGAATCCCTGGCGGCCAGTTTCATCGCGTTCATGAGCCGGGGGACGGGCCAGGACATCATCCGCGACCTGGGACATCTGCCGTGCCAGACGACGGAGGGGTTCGGTATTTGCGGGGCGGAGGAGGAGACGGGGTGAGCGTGGGCTGAAACGTCAGAGCGTGCCACCGCTCCACATGCAGGGGCCGGTGTGGAGGAAGCCTCGGTGGGGGGAGCTGTAGCCCATCCATACGAGGGGGACGAAGGTGCCGGTGTTTTGTTCGTGTTCGGTGAGGGGGGTGTGGCAGGAGAGGCAGGTGGGTGGGGGTTTGTGGGCGGCGGTGCGGGCGTGTAGGAGTGCGGTTTGTTGTGGGGTGGCGGTGGCGCAGAGCGGGTCTCCGGTGAGGGCGGCGGTTTCGCAGGGCTCGCAGGTGGTCCAGTGGGTGTGGAGGTCGCGGTAGGTGGTGACGACGGCGGTGCGGATGGGGTAGCAGGTGGGGCAGGAGTGGGGGGCCCAGCCGATGCCGGCGTGGAGGTTGATGCGGGTGGAGGGTGGGAGGGGTTCGGCGCACCATACACAGGCGGCACCGGTGATCTGTGTGTCGGTGAGCTGACGCATGTGGGGGATCTCGAAGAACTGGAGATCGGTGAGGTCCTGGTCGGTCATACCCGTGTCCCTACGGCGATGGTGGTGGACCCGGCCAGCTTGGCGAGGGCGCGCAGCACGATGGCGAGGCGGCGGTCGCCCAGTGACTCCAGGTTCCAGAAGGTGATGTTGCGGGGAAATCGGACCGCGACGATGAGGGCGAGGAACGCCTTGTCGGATGACGTGAGCCCCGGCGCCCGGGTGTACCGGGCCTCGAACGCCAGCCAGTCGCACGACACCGCACCGTCATCCCGCTCGGTGACCAGCAGCCCCCGCACCCACTCCCGCGCCAGTAACTCGTCCTCTTCAATGAGCGCGGCCAAGGCGAACCGCTCACAAGGGGGTTGATCCCGCACCCACGCGATCAGGCGGTCGGTCAGCAGAGGCGGGGCATCCTCTGGGGAATCCGTATCGGTTGGGTCCGGTGCGGTTGTACCGTGCGGCACGTCGACTCCTTGGTGGTCGGCCATGCCCCGGGGCCGTTCGCGCGGTCGCCGGGGTCTTTCGTACAGACTCAGAGTGCCGACGCGAAAGGGCCGCAGTGTTCCCGGATCAGGAACACCGCGGCCCTTGACAGGCGTCTACATGCCAACCCACGCCGCAAGCGAGGCCAGACCTTGCGGCGCTCGCCGTTGCCGACGCACCAAGACAGCGATGGTCTCCCGCATCAGCGGATGATACCTGGCCTGCTGTGGAGCAATTTCCCTTGCGCGGTGGAGAGCTACTTCGGCTGATTCAGGCTTCCCCATCTGCGCGTAGGCCCGAGCCATTTCGATGTGATATCGGCCGATGCGCATTTTGGGATGGTCGGCAGGGAAGTGAAGCTTGCGGGCCGATTTCATCGCCTCACCGAGGTTTCCTAATTCAACTGCCGTGGCGACATCGAAGTGAGCCACGTTAGTCATGCCGAATGATGCCCAGTAGACGCGAGGCACATCCCGACCGATCTGTTTTGCCGCTTTGCGAGCCAGGTCAAGTTGACCACTCACCGCATCACTGTTCTGCGCTTGCGCTTCCGCGATGGCACCGGCCAAGTACAGGCTTCCAGAAACCGCCAACGCCGGAACCGATCCCGTGTCGTCATACTGATCGATCAGCCGGTGGCCACGCTCCAACACCTTCAGTGCCATCTGGTTGTTCCCGCGCCGAAGCAGCATGCTGCTTCGCTTGCCCAGACGGAGAGCGAGCAACAAGGGATCTTGCGCCTGCTCCGCCATCCAACCCATTCGCTCCAGCGCGATCGTTGCCAGTTGGTGATACCCCAGTCGGTAGGCAAACTCGTAAGCAACCCAGTAAGCCCAACTCAGAGATGACGCAGCCATGCTCCGGTCGCTCCCCATGGGAAGGAGGGCTACGGCAGTTGTCAGCTCACCTATGAGACCGGGAAGTTTGGATCCCACGCCCTTGTACTCCGTCGCACAGGCGCTGGCGCACAGTTCGTCGACGTCGGCTGCAATCTGGGCGACGGGCCTTGGTTTGATGTCCAAATCGGGCCCAAGGTCGTACAGGTCAAGCGCGTCGGACAGTGGCAAGATCATGCGATCGAGTCTGTCCTGTCGCATTTCCGAGACGTATGGCTGACCGTTGAGGATTGCCACATCGATCTCAAGCACCCGCGCCACCGCAGCAACGATGGTAGGTGTTGCAGGGGTAAGCCCAGCCTCTACCTTGGCGATCGTTCCTCGGGAAACGAAAGCGCGCTGCGCCAGGCCTGTCTGCGTGAGTTGGCGCAGCTTCCGGTAGTCGGCAATCCGTGCGCCGATGTGGTCGTCGGTGTGCTGGGGCATACTGACTCCGTTCTGACCTGGGCACTCAGAACAGTACGCTTTGCGGCCCTCGCCCTGCGGCGCCTGCGGTGGAACCGGCGTGACCGAGCACGAACAGCACACCGTCAAAGCTCGGCGAGCTGGCGCGGCGGGCCGTCGGACTGGAGGGCGAACCCCGCCGGCCCCGGCTCAGCAATCGGGCAGCCCACGGGCGTCGCGCCGCTGCCACTCCCAACGGCGGGCGAGGCAAGCTGCGTTAGACACAACAGCGCCCAGCCCCCACCTAACCCTGTTTTCCCACTTGGCCAGATCACCCATATCCACCGGGTATCTGGCCATTGCCTGAGGAAGGGGCCGGCAGGGGGCGGGTGGCGTCTCCGGAGCGAGCCTCTGCGTCCCCGGCAGACCCGCGACGGCTCCTGACCTACGGCGCACTCTCCTCCGCCAGCCCGCACGAGTAAACCCCCAGGAGTCCTGCGGGTCTTGCGAGGAAGCGTCAGAAGGTGCTTCTAGCACGCGAGTTCCATGCTTGCGACCAGCGAGGACAGCGCAGACGCCTGCGAAGGAACGCCCTTCTGGGCCAAGTTGCTGACCAAGGCGCGGGCCATCGGGTCCGCGTACACGTAGTACGGGGCTGCCGCTGCCGCTGCCTTCAGTGTGGTCACGGAGGCGGGCAGGCGGCCCATCTTCTCGAAGGCACGCGCGCGGTCGATCTGGTAGTGGGTGCGGCGCTCCTTGCTCGGTACCGAAGCGATGTCCGCGTCGGGCACCTTCTCCAGGCCGGTGTCCGGCTGCTGCACTTCGACGCCCACCTCGGCCGCGTGCACGGCGACCGTGCCGCGTCCGAACACCGTCTGCTGCTTCAGATCGTTCCACCCGGGACCGAGTCGGTCCGCGTCCTCCAGGGCAGCACTGATGCGCGCCCAGGCGTCATCGGCACGGTATCCGCGAGCGGCAGCGATTGCGGCCCGCAGGTGCAGGGCCCCCCGCAGGGAGAGCACTTCGGGCCGGGGTGTGCCGGAGGCGGCCAGCGGTTCGAGGTCACGCAAGGCCGCGTCGGCCACCGCCGTCGCTTCCGGGAGCGATGCCTGGTGCAGCAGTGCCCCGCATCGGTCCCACGCGACCGCCGCCTTCACGATCGGGTCGTCCAGGGCCGACGCGGCCCCTGCGGCGACTTCGGCGGCCACCCACGCGAGATCCGGGTAGCCGAACTGGTTGAGACACATGCGGGCCGTACGGGACGCGTCCACCAGGAGCCGGAGGACGGTTTCGCGGGCCGGACCTTCGTGCGTCAGCAGCGCTGTGTTGAGGTCCTCGATCAGCACCGGCAACGTGGTGGCGACCTTCGGCAGGTTCGCGGCCTGCCGTGCTTCGTTGGCCTTCGCCGCTCTGGCGGTCAGATCTCCGTAGCCGACGGGCGTGCCCTGCGGGGCGAGTCCCGGGTGTCCGGAGAGGATGAGCCCGGCCCGGCGGAGTCCGGTACGCAACGCCGGTACATGTGTGTGGGCGGCGGAACCGCCGTCACGCCGGAGCCGGTACGGCTGACCGAGGAGCCACACCACGTCGACATCGGTGAGGTCCGCGATGGCCGTGATCAGGGAGTAGCGGTCCAGCGGAAGACGTCCGGCCTCCACGTCCTCCACCCAGTGGAGGGAGCGGCCCAGGAGACCGGCCAACTCGACCTGTGTCAGCCCGGCAGCGGTGCGGGCAATCCGTACGCGCCTGCCGATGTGGGTGTCCGTACCGTCCGGCATAAGGGGCTCCGTTCTGGCTCGACACCAGAACGGTACCCTCCAGCACTTCCGAGGCAGCGGCGAACAACCCCTGCCCCAGCGGCAGATGAGGGCGTGGCGAGCCACCGTGGACGGCGGCATATTGAAGTCATGGGTGATACCCGACCGGACCTGTGGTCCCATCCGGCGCTCGCCGCAGCCGTGGCCGGCGAGGACTGGGGTGCCGTGTTCCGCGCCTACCGCAAGCTCGCGGGCCTGAGTCAGACCCGGCTGGGCGAGCGGGTCGGGCTCAACCAGTCCGATGTGTCGGACATCGAGCGCGGCCGTCGCCTCGTGACGTCCTCGGAGGTACGGCAGCGGATCCTCAGCGGACTGGACGTTCCGCCGCGTCTCCTCGCCACCGCAAGGCCTGTGGCCTCCCCGGTGCCCGCCTTCGACCTGGGCGGGACGGGACCGGACGCGGACCTGCTCGCGCGCGTGACGAGCGCCGTCGCCGCCGAACACCGCGTGGACGCCCCCACACTCGACTGGCTCGATCGGCTGCTCGCCGAGCACCGCCGCGCCGAGGACACGATCGGTTCACGCCCGCTCGTCCAGGTCATGCGCGAACAGTTGCGGACCGTCATGGTCCTGTACGCGGGTGCGCGCGGGCCACTGGCCGACCGCGTGGTCCGGCTGGCCGCCGAGCACGCGCAGTTCCTCGCGTGGATGGCGCAGGACCAGGATCAGACGGCCGCCGCACTGGCGTGGTACGACCGTTCTCATGAGTGGGCGCTGGAGGCCGGGGACGTCGACATGGCCGCGACGACGCTCAGCATGAAGGCGCACCTGGCGTGGTCCGGCGGGCTGGGCGCCCGGTGCGTACGGCTCGCGGAAGCTGCTCGGTGGTCCGCCCCGGGCACTTCTCCGGGGGTGCAGGGGATGGCCGCTCAAATGGCCGCGCGCGGGCACGCGCTCAACGGCGCGGCCGATGACGCCGACCGGCTCCTGGACGACGCCCAGAACCTCATCGGCCGGGCAGCCGCGCGCCCGGAGGACGAACCGGTGTGGATGTACTTCTACGACGAGAACTGGTTCACCATGCAACGCGGCATGGCCTCCATGCACTTACGCGACTGGCGGGCGGCCGTGGACCACCTCACCGTCGGACTGGCCGCGCTGCCGGACGAGTACCGGCGCGACCATGCGTGGTACAGCGCGTGCCTGGCCCATGCCCTCGCGGGAGCGGGCGAGGCCGCCCAGGCACTCACGGTCGCCCTGGCCTGTGTCCCCGACGCCGCCGCCGTCGGACGCCCCCACTCCTGGAACGAACTCCACACCACAGCAGCCACCCTCCTACGCCAAAAGGCGTCCGAAGGACGGCAGTTGATCACCGCACTACGCGAGTACGACACCTGACCCTGTCTGCCGTTTGGCCAGAACCGTGGGCCGGTCCTCCTCCCGTACGGTCTCCGACGTGCGGGCACGGGTCCGCGAAGTGCTGGCGGAGTAGAGGAGCGGCATGACGACTATCGCTGTCACGGGGCACATGGATCTGACCGAGGCCAGTGTGCCGCTGGTGCGGGCCGCGCTCGCGGAGGCGCTGGCGGGCTACGGGGACGGGCTGGTCGGGGTGTCCTGCATCGCCAAGGGCGCGGACTCCCTGTTCGCCGAGGCCGTGTTGGAGGCGGGCGGGCGTCTCGTCGTGGTGATTCCCTCGCGGGACTACCGGGAACGGAAGGTCCGCCCCGACCACGCCGAGACATTCGACCGCCTCGTCGCGGCGGCCGGCGAGATCCTCGTCCTCCCGCACGAGAGCGCCAACCGGCAGGCGTACGAGGCCGCCAACTCCGTACTCCTCGAACGCGCCGACCGTCTGATCGCGGTATGGAACGGAGAGCCTCCCTCCGGCAAAGGCGGCGGCACGGCGGACACGGTGCTCGAAGCGCGGGCGGCAGGGGTCCCGGTCGACCGGATCTGGCCGATCGGCACGGCCCGCCTCACGACCTGACACGCGACACCGCCACCCACAGGCCCCCCACCCGCCTACCCTGTCTGACCGTTTGGCCAGATTGACCACACCCACCGGAGATCTGGCCATTCGCCGGAGAAGGGTCCGGCGGGGACCAGGACATCGGCACGCCCTCATCACGTGCGCACCTGACCCCCGTACCGCGCATACGCTGTGGCCGACGTGAGAGGGGCAACGACACTGTGGCGGACGAACTGACGTCGGTTGCGCGGTTCCCCGGAAGCCGTCTGCGCTCGGGACGCCGACAAGCTGGAGTGCATGATCCAGGGCATCGAGTACCGGGACCAGGGCCACACCAACGCCCAGCGCTGGATCGACAACAGCCGCCGTCGGATCGTCACCCCGAGCGGACAGTCCCTCGCCGACGCCGTACTGGCGACAGGCTCCCTCGACTGGCTCCGCGCCGCCCTTGGCGAAGGCGCCGGACCCACGTAACCCTGTCTGACACTGCCGTTGCCCCTACGGCGTACTCTCCTCCGCCACCCACGACAGATACGCCTCCGAACCGCCGTCCACCGCGATCACGATCCACTCGGGCACCTCGTACGCGTGCGCCTCGCCCACCCACTCAGCCAGCGCGGGCAGCCTCTCGCGGGTCGTCTTGTACGAGATCCGCCACTCCTTGTCCTGGACAAGGTCGTTCTTCCAGCGGTAGACGGCGGTGAGAGGCGCGTCGATGTGAGCGCACGCCGCGAGCCGTCGCTCCACGGCGCCCCGGGCGAGTTCTTCCGCCTGGGCCTCGTCGTCGATGGTGGTCTGCGCGATCACGATGTCCGGCACGATGGTTCCCCTTCTCGGCTGCCGATGACCCTACCCACCAGCGTTTGTCCCCTTGCCCGAGCTTGACGGGTCCACGACGATTGCAGCGCCTACGTCAGACAGGCACTGAGTCCGGTCCGCACCCCCCACGGAGGACACATGCCCCAGCGCCCCAGCAGGAGAACCGTTCTGACCGCGAGTGTCGCCGGGACGGGAGCCGTGGCCGCCGCAGGGATCGGTGCCACACCCGCCGGCGCCGTAGCCGTCGAGGTGTCCCGGCCGCCGGCCACCACGCAGCGGCCCACCGCCGACCTCCGGGAAATACTCAGGGAGTTGGACAAGGGACGCATCGAAGCCACCGTGCGACGGCTCGCCGCCTTCGGGACCCGGCACACCCTTTCCGCGCAGGACGACCCCGTACGCGGTATCGGTGCCGCGCGTGACTGGATATACGACCGGATGCGGGAGTACGCCGCCGCTTCCGATGGGCGGATGACCGTCGAACTCCAGTCCTACGTCCAGGAACCCGCTTCCCGTATCCCCACCCCGACCCGGATCACCAACGTCGTCGCCACGCTGCGCGGATCCGTCAGCCCCGAGCGGATCTACGTCGTCTCCGGGCACTACGACTCCCGCTGCACGGACGTCATGGACTTCACGTCGGACGCGCCGGGCGCGGACGACGACGCCTCCGGCGTCGCCGTCGCCATGGAACTCGCCCGCGTCATGGCCAAACGCCGCCCCGCCGCCACCCTCGTCTTCGCAGCCGTCGCCGGCGAGGAACAAGGCCTCTACGGAGCCGCCCACATGGCCGAACAGTTCAAGGCCCGACAGGCCGACGTCCAGGCCATGTTCACCAACGACATCGTCGGCAGCTCCACGGCCGACGACGGCGAAAGGGACCCGTACACCGTCCGCCTCTTCGCCGAGGGCGTCCCCACCTCCGAAACCCCCGCCCAGGCCGCCGTACGCCGATCCGTCGGCGGCGAGAACGACTCACCCGCCCGCCAACTCGCCCGCTTCGTCCGCGACACCGCCGACCACGACGTCACCGGCATGCGCGTACGCGTCGTCTATCGCAGGGACCGCTACCTCCGGGGAGGCGACCACATCCCCTTCCTCGAACGCGGCTTTCCCGCCGCCCGGTTCACCGAGCCCGCCGAGGACTTCGCCCACCAGCACCAGGACGTACGGGTCGACGCCGACGGGAAACGCTTCGGCGATCTCCCCGAGTTCTGCGACTTCGCGTACATCACCCGCGTCGCCCGCGTGAACGCGGCGGCCCTCTGGACTCTCGCCCAGGCCCCCGGCACCCCGCGCGGCGCCCGCATCATCACCTCGAACCTCACCAACTCCACCGAGCTGGTGTGGGAGCGGGGCGGCGAGGCCGATCTCAAGGGGTACGAAGTCGTGTGGCGGGAGACGACGGCGCCCGAGTGGACCCACGTCGTCCCGGTCGGCGACGTCACCCGCCACGAGATCGACCTCTCGAAGGACAACGTGTTCTTCGGGGTACGGGCGGTCAGCCGCAGTGGGCCGCGGAGTCAGGTGGCCTTTCCGCTTCCCCAGTCGTAAGCCGCACCTCACCCGATGCTCGTCTGTGTGTACATGTCGTTGATCGGCTTCTGCGCCCACGCCTGGTCGGCCTTCGCGGTGTCCACCGACGCCCACAGCATGTGCGCGTGGGTCTCCGTCTCCGTCCCCCACTGCCACCGCCGTATCAACGACATGCGGTACCCGTCGTCGCCTTCCGCCCCGCCGGCGTAGTACGTGGACCCGTCCACCTTCTTCCACGTCATCGCCGTGCGGTCGGGGATCTGCCGCATGAAGTCCTCCATCTCCTTCCGCGAGCACGAGTCCCCGCAGTAGTAGGAGCTGATCGACAGCGACAGCTCCGGCAGGTGCCCGGCCCGGACGTTCGCCGGACGGGACCGGCAGGTGTACGACACCGCTCCCGTTCCGGACCAGTCCTTCGCCTGGCACGCCAGATGCTTCGGCGCCCGGAAGACGAACGGCACGTCGACCAGGTCCCACAGGTACGACCGCTCGTCGTCCCTCCAGACCGCCCCAGCCAGGGACTGCGCGGGACGCTGGGAGTGGACGTTGAAACGGGTGCGGTCCGTCGACGGCGGCTCCGGGCGGGGTATCGCCGACAAGGACCGCGCACCGGGCGCCCCGGAGCCGGCCGCACCCCCGGAGCCGGCGTCCAGCCCCGCCCTTCGCACCGCCGTCCGCGCCAACGCCTCCGCGACCTCCGCCAGCCGCTCCCGCGACGCGAACTCCTCGCGGTACACCAGCTCCACGAGCGCGTTGTCGGCGCGTACCACCACCCAGGCCGTCCAGGAGTCCTCTTGCCCCCGCTCGCCCACATGGTCGCTGTCCGCCGAACGGCGCTGGACCGCCAGGATGTTGGCGTCCCCGAGCCCGGCCACCTTGCGGACCGTGCTGTCCCCGGTCTCCGCGGACCGCTCCCGGCTGGTGAGGTAGTCCTGGGCGAGGGCGGGCCCGCCGCGCGACTCGTCCGCCGTCCGGACCGACGCCCGTACGTCGATCTGCGTGTTCCGGGCGAACGGCGCCTGCTCCCCGGCGGCGCAGTACCGGCCCTCCTCCACCGACATGGTGGCGGGGTCGGTCATCAGCGAGTCGAGATCGGCCTCCGCGAGCAGGCCGCACGCGGGCGGCACCGAAGCGACCGGGCCGGGTACGGGACCCGTGGTCATCGCCTGGACCCACACCGCGCCGAAGACCACGAAGGTGGTGGCGGTGGCGACGGCCCCCACCGCCTTCAGCCGACGCGAGCCGCGCGGAGCACTCCGCACCGGAACAGGTCCCGCGTCCTGCGCGAGCCGATCGCGCAGTTCGATGTGCCGGAACCGGTACACGGCCCCCGACTGCCGCAGCACCCCCCGCGCGTGCGCGTCCTCCAGGAACGCCATCAGCTGCCACGGCAACCGCCCGGTCATCGCGAGATACGCGCGGGCCACCGTGTACCGGCCCCACGCCGAAACGCCGAACCCGTACAGCGCCGATGACACCAGCACGCCCGCCCAGGCCAGCGCCCACTCCCGGGCACCGACGACGTCCCGGCCACCGAACTGCCCCCAGAGGACGAGGAAGAGGGGCGGCAGCAGGAGCAGGCCCGCCGGGGTGTCCTCCACCTTGCCCCGTACCGGCGCGAGCCAGCCGAGGAAGAGAACAGCCCGCCGGTCGGCGCGGAGCAGCGCGGCCGGGGAGCGGGCGAGCGCCGGGTCGGACGGCCGCCGCACGGACTTGACGGCCGGCAGGGCGCAGCGCCACGCGGCGTACACGCTCACCGCGCCCATCACCCACCGCCAGAACCCCCCATCGGCAAGAAGCACCGCCGTCCAGCCCCCGCCGAGCACGAGCCCGCCGAACACAGCCGCCACTTGGACCCGGCGGCGGCCGAACGCCGCCCTGATCTCCGCGCCGGTCGGCCGCGTCGGACGGCGCGGCGGGTCGGGCCACTCGTCCATCCCGGTGAGCCCGGCGACCACGAGCCGCAGCACGCACAGCACCAGGAACCCGCCCCACAACGGCACCGGCAGCCAGTCGTCCCACGCCGGTCGCCCGAACCCCAGCAGCGCGACGACCGCCGTGGTCACCGCGTAGGCGGGGACGAGTCCGAGCAGCCGCACCGCGCGGGGCAGCCCCTCGTCCAGCCGCCACCAGGCGAGATCCTGCCGCTGCTCCGCCTTGCCCCGGGCGGCGAGGAACCCCGCCCAGGCGCGGGCCCGCACCGGATCCACGCCGCCGTGCGCGGCCCGCATGTCGTGGGACGCGCTGTAGACGACGTCCAAGTACGCGTCGTACAGGTGCCGTTCGAGGTCGGCGGGGCGGTGGAAGCGGCTCGGGGCGAGGAGTTCGGCGGGGTCGGTGGCGGGGTCCGCGTACGCGACCCGGGCCAGCGCGACGGTCAGCGGCACGCTCAACACCTCACGCAGCCGCCGCACTTCGGGGGCGCGCTCCGCCGCGTCCGCGAGGCGCGCGAGCACCGGTGACCAGCCGGTCGGGGCGGCGCCGGGGCTGAGGTACGCGCGGGTCGCGGCGGCGGTCAGCGGGCTGAGGGTGATCTCGGTCCGCTCGAAGACGGCGTCCTCGGGCGCGTGTTCCCGGTACTCGGGCGCCCGGCTGGTCAGGACGAAGGGGACACCGCCGCGCAGGGTGTCGGTGATCTGCTCCACGGCCGGTTTCCGGTTCTCCGGCGGGAGTTCGTCGAAGCCGTCGAGGACGAGCAGGACCCGGCGGGCCAGGATCAGTTCGAAGGCGACCTCGGCCGGGGGCGCCCCCGGCACCGGCTCGCACGCGTCGGGGTACTCGTCCGCCAACTGCCCGGCCACCCACCCCATCAGCCCCTGTCGCCGGGGATCCCAGGAGGCGAGGGACACCACGGCGGGCACCGGCTCCGGCGACCCCTTCGTACGGCGCCGCAGCAGCTCGTGCGCGAGCCGCAGGACGAGGACGGACTTGCCGGCGCCCGCGCCGCCGAGGACGACGAGACGGCGGGTGGGGAGCGCGGCGAAGTGGTCGGCGAGGGAGCCTCCGGAGGTGTCCTCGTGAGCGCCCGTACGGGTCGTCCAGGCCACCTCGATCGGCCGGGGATCATGGATCTGGGCGAGGCGTTCGTCCCGGTCGTAGCGGAGGAACAGGCCGTCGGCGAGCGCTTCGACGGCCCGCGCGAGAGGCTTCGGCGACCGCCACGCGCTCCGCCGTCTGCGCTGCGCCGCATCCCGTACCCGCACGGCCACGTCGACGGCCACCGCCCCGGCCAGCAGCAGCCAGCCCGCGATTACGGGCCCCGGGTCCCAGCGGTCTGGCAGCGGCACTTCGGGCCGGAGGAAGAGCAGGGCGAGGGCGCCGAGCACGGCGACGGAACGCCACGCCCACCCGCCGGGACCGCCCCCGCCGTCCCGGCCGCCGTACTCATGGATCTCCAGGTGGTGGATGTCCCGGGCGAACACGGCGTTCTCCTGGGTACCGCCCCAGATCCCCTGTATACGAGGGAACCAGCGCCCTTGCTGATGAATCCAGCGACGCCGCGCCCGCTTCACCCCCGTGTCCCCCCTGTCCCTCAGCCGATGGTGAAGTTCCCGTTCACGTCACGCAGGAAGACCACGTTCGTCTGGGATCCCCCGACGATCTGCTGATGCTGGTCGCCCGCCGAGACATGCGCGGCGCGCACCGCCTCGGCCTCCTGCCGCCAGACCGTGAGCGCCTGCGCGAACGCGGGGTCCTGCGCGGCCCGCAACGCCAGCGCGTCCGCGAGCCGCCGGGCCCGCTCCGCATCACCGACGGCCCCGCCGAACGCGCTCAACTCACCCTCACCGGGCGATGGTTCCCCGCCCCCCGGCCGCCGCACCAGCCCCCGCAACCGCTCCCAAGCACTCTGCCCAGCCGCCCCCAGCGCCCCACTGGCCAACGCCATCAACAACTCAACCGCCACAGGTTCCACGGCCACCCTCCGCCCCGGTTGTGCCGTTGCCCTACACCCGACGTCCAGGAACGTTGACGAACAGTCCCTGCCCCATGGTTCCCACTCCTGCCGACCTCGCAACGTCCTGCGGCAATACCCAAGCCGCTCTAGTAGCCGCTGAGGAGAAGACCCTCCTCCACGAACTCCCAGACGTTCGTGTAGGGATCCCATGTGTTCGGGTTGGTCGAGGAGTGACGTTCGTTGATCTTCTTCGCGTGTTCCCGGGCTGCTGCGTATCTGTCCTGATCGGCGGTCTTCAGGACCTGTTCCCGGCGCAGGTGCTTCGACTCCTGCTCCGAGACGGCCCGTACCTTGGCGCCGTAGGTCTGTGCAAAGCCCTGCTGCGCTCTCAGTTTGCTGCTCGCGTCGCCGCAGACACCACCGAATGTGCTCGTGTAGTTCTGGTAGTGCAGCAGGCGCCAGAGTTCGAAGCAAGGATGCGAGTAGGCATAGCGCACCCCTTCCTTGTCGGCCAGCCGCACTGCTTCAGGGATGTGCAGGTGGTCGTCACGGTCGAAGAGGACCCACACCTGGGGCCAGTTCCAGCTCTCGTCCCGATTCAGGCCGGCGTCCTTGGCCTCTCGCTCGACCTTCCGCAGGATGCGCACGGCCTCCTGGACCATGGTCAGCGGCTTGCGGTACTTGCCGACGGCGCTCGCGTTCTCGAAGTGCCGTTCCACCCGCCGGTCGGGACGCTCGGGGACACCATGCCTGAGGATGATGTCGATGTACTCGGGCTCCGTGACCGCGCCCTCGGTGAAGATGTAGACCTGCCGCGCCCGGCTCTCCCGGCCTTTCGTCCCGCGCGGTCTGCGGGTGACACTGTCCCCTCCCCTGGTCCTGCCCATCAGACCCCGTTCGCCTCCATGCGCGCTGCCTCATCGGTGCGCAGCAGCCGCCGTCCGATCTGTCCCTCGGACACCTTGGGGACAGCTCCGTATGAGCCCGCGAGGTAGGACAGCATGAGGTCCTCCGTGTCCGTGGGCTCCCAGTCCGCCACCGATGACAGTTCCGTGGCACCCTGCTCGTCCTTCTCGGTGAGCCAGAGCTGACCCGGCTCCAGGAGTCGGCCTCCACCCGGAGTGCGCAGCAGTGAGGGGTCATGGCCGGTGAAGATCAGCTGCGCGCCCTTCGGGTTCACCCAGGGGGCCTGAAAGAGGCGTACGACCTCCGCCGCGAAGCGCGAGTGCAGGCTCGCGTCCAGCTCGTCGATGAGGAGGACCGCACCCGTGTCCAATGCCAGCAGCAAGGGGCCGATGAGCGCGAACCAGGAGCGGGTGCCCCAGGATTCGGCCTCCCAGTCGAGGACGGTTTCCCCGCCCCCACCCGAGTGGACCAGACGTACGAGTGGCCGACCCGACGTCGAGCGCTCGACTTCCACACCGGAGATGCCGAGATCGGCCACACGCAGCAATTCCTCCACCCGGCGCCGGGACTCCACGTCGGCGAGGAGACGCTCAGCGGTAACTGCCTCGCGCTGGGTCCGCTCGGTTTCCGGGGTGACGTCCCACAGGTTCTTCTTGAACCAGTCGAAGACCGGCGTGAGCTGCTCGTGTCCGTCGTTGGCCGCACGCGTCAGCAAGAGGGCATCGGGCCGTGTCGTACGGGCCAGCCGAGTGCGGTCGTGGAGCCGCTCACCCGGGAATTCGAAACCCTTGTCCCGTGTGGCGTCCCGCTCGAACCACACCTGACGGCGTCCCTTGGGGTACGCGTAGAGCCATTCCGCCTCGACGCGCCGCTGTCCCAGCTCGAAGCCGTACGTCCAGCGCACGTGGTCATCCAGGACGATGTCGGCCTCGTACAGGGAAGTCTCCGTCACGGCCTTCGGGTCAAGGGCGAACTCGTCGCGAGGAATGCCGTCGTGGGAGGTCCATTCGGCGTAGGAGCGCAGGACCGCGTGGCGCATGTTCTTGAGCGCGGTGATGACGTTGGACTTGCCCGACGCATTGGCGCCGAAGACACCGAGCACGGTGTAGACCGGAATCCGTCGGCCGTCGGAGAGCGGCACCTCGCGGGCTGCCGCCTGTTCGCGCTCGCCGGGCGCGACGAACGACAGTTCCTGCTCATCACGCAGGGACCGCACGTTGGCCACCCGGAATCTCAGCAGCATCCTGTCTCCTTCTCGGCGGACAGAGCAGTCAAGCCTCTCCGCCGACAACCCTGCCTTGAACAGGGTGGTCGACGCCAGCAAGGCAGCCGACCACCCTCCCCGAGCCGAGATCTAGACGAACGAGTTGATCTCGATCGTCTCGTCCCGCCCCGGGCCCACTCCGATCGCCGAGATCGGGGCGCCCGACATCTCCTCCAGGGCCTTCACGTACGCCTGGGCGTTACGCGGAAGGTCGGCGAAGGTTTTGGCGGCCGTGATGTCCTCGGACCAGCCGGGCAGGTACTCGTACACCGGCTTCGCGTGGTGGAAGTCGCTCTGCGAGTACGGGAGTTCCTCTACGCGCTTGCCGTCGATCTCGTACGCCACGCACACCGGGATCCGCTCCCAACCGGTGAGGACGTCCAGCTTGGTGAGGAAGAAGTCGGTGAGGCCGTTGACTCGGGTCGCGTAGCGGGCGATGACCGCGTCGAACCAGCCGCAGCGGCGGTCGCGGCCCGTCGTGACGCCCCGCTCGCCGCCGATGCGCCGCAGCGCCTCGCCGTCCTTGTCGAACAGCTCCGTCGGGAACGGGCCGGCGCCGACGCGCGTCGTGTACGCCTTCAGGATGCCGATCACGCGCGTGATCTTCGTCGGACCGACGCCCGAACCCGTGCAGGCGCCGCCCGCCGTCGGGTTCGACGAGGTGACGAAGGGGTACGTGCCGTGGTCGATGTCGAGGAGGGTGCCCTGACCGCCCTCGAACAGGACGACCTTGTCGGCGTCGAGCGCGTCGTTGAGGATCAGGGTGGTGTCGGCGACGTACCCCTCGATCTTCGCCGCGTACCCGAGCAGCTCCTCGACGACCTGGCCGACCGCGATCGCGCGCCGGTTGTAGAGCTTGGCGAGCACCTGGTTCTTGAAGTCGAGAGCCGCCTCCACCTTCTGCGTGAGGATCGACTCGTCGTACAGGTCCTGCACCCGGATGCCCACACGGTTGATCTTGTCCGCGTAGGTGGGGCCGATGCCGCGCCCGGTCGTGCCGATCTTCCGCGTGCCGAGGAAGCGTTCCGTCACCTTGTCGACGGTGACGTTGTACGGCGTGATGATGTGCGCGTTGCCGCTGATGAGCAGCTTCGACGTGTCGACGCCGCGCTCGTTCAGACCGCTCAGCTCGGAGAGCAGGACCGACGGGTCGACGACGACGCCGTTGCCGATGACCGGCACGCAGTCCGGGGAGAGGATTCCGGAGGGGAGCAGATGCAGCGCGTACTTCTGGTCGCCGACCACTACCGTGTGGCCGGCGTTGTTGCCACCCTGGTAGCGCACCACATAGTCCACCGATCCACCGAGCAGGTCGGTGGCCTTTCCCTTGCCCTCGTCACCCCACTGAGCACCGAGCAGCACAAGTGCGGGCACAGGCGTACACCCCTTCCGGGCGGGGCATGTCCAAGGTCAGGGGCGTACGCCGCGCGTACACCCGCGACCCTCGTCGGTCGCGACCTGTCGGACCGGTGCCCCGGAATAGACGAAGCCCCTGGCGCAATAGCGCAAGGGGCTCTTGCACAAAGATGCTACCCGAGGAAGCGAGGCAGGACCGAGGTGTCGGCTTCCGACCAGCTGCTCGTGCTCATCGATCCGGTTGCCCGGCGCCATGACGGGGAGTCGGTGCGGATCGCGAAAGACGTGCTCAGCGCGGGTGCGGCCCTGAAGGTGTGCCTTCCGGACAGTCCCGAGGAATTCGCCCGCGCCCTGGTCCGCCGGGGCTCCCGGCGCCCGGTGGTGGTGGGCGACGACCGGGCCCTGCTGAGGACGGTGGGGCTGCTGCACCGCGAGCGGGAGCTGGCCGCGGGCGCGCTGTCGCTGGTGCCGATCGGGGGTGTGGTGACGCTGGCGCGCTCGCTCGGGGTGCCCACCGGGGCCGTCGCCGCCGCACGGGCCGTCCTGGAGGGGGTGGAGCAGCGGCTCGACCTGCTCGTGGACGACAGCGACGGGGTGGTACTGGGCGATCTCCGCATCCCGTCCCTGACCACTCCGGCATCCGGCACCGGCCCGGCACACGCCTGGCTGCGCACCTGCCAGTCGCTGGTACGGAGTCTGGGGCCACGGAACGGCCGGGTCGCGCAGGCCACGGCGCCGGGGGCGGGGACGGGAGCGGGGGCGGGAGGGGGCTGGGGCGCGGGCGCGGGCTCGGGCGCCTCGCGGCTTCGGGTAGAGGCGGACGGGGTCACGCTCGTGGACCTCGACCAGCCCGTCGACGGGATCTCGGTGGTTCCGGCGACCGACGGCTACGCGGTGGTGGAGGTACGCCCTTCGGACGCCGCCCCGATGCGCGCCCGGGCCCGGACCCTCACGGTGTCGGGGCCGGACTTCCGGTACCGGGCGGATGCGATGACCGGCGGTCCGGTGCGGACGAGGACCTGGACGGTACGGGAACGGGCGTGGGGTCTGACCCTGCCGGGGTGAGGGGTGGTCAGGCCGGGGGTGGTGTTCCGAACCCCAAGGTCACCCGGTGCGCGTGCCACCGGTCCATCATCGTGCTCAGCTCGACCTCGACGAAGTCGAAGAAGGCCCGCGTCTCGGCCAACCGGGCACCGGCAGCCGTGTCCGCACCCAGCGTCCGCACCCCCTCGGCCAGCGCGTCGGACCACCGCTTCAGAATGGAATCCCGGTTCGTCAGCGCCTCGTACCACTGATCGCTGTGCACCCGGTACCGCTCGCGCCGCGACCCGGGCTCCCGCTCCCGCGACACCATGTGCTGCTGCGCCAGATACCGCACGGCGCCGGAAACACCCGCCGGACTCACCTGAAGCCGCTCGCCCAGCTCCGCCGACGTCAGGGCGCCGCTCTCCGACGCGAGGAGCGCGGCGAACACCCGGGCCGGCATCCGAGCCATCCCCGCCTCCACCATCTGCGCCGCGAAGTGCTCCACGAACCGCGACACCCTCGCCTCCTGCTCCACCCCCGCCTCGTCCACTCCGGGCACCCCGTCCGCCGACACCCCCTCCGCCGCCGGACCCCCAGCCCCACCAGCCCCCGCCGACCCGTCACCACGCTGCTCGATCATGCCCCGAATCATCTCCCCTGGTCGCGCCCCCCGAGCAAAGTTTATACGCTTCCTTAACTTCACAAATTTCTGAAAGAAGCGTACGTTCCGAATCATGACGAAGGCAATCACCGTCTCCGGACTGCACAAGTCCTTCGGACGGACGCACGCGCTGGACGGCCTCGATCTCGACGTCGAGACCGGCGAGGTGCACGGCTTCCTCGGCCCCAACGGCTCCGGGAAGTCCACGACCATCCGGGTCCTGCTCGGTCTGCTGCGCGCCGACTCCGGCGCCGCCCAGCTCCTGGGCGGGGACCCCTGGCACGACGCCGTCGACCTGCACCGCCGTATCGCCTACGTACCCGGCGACGTCACCCTGTGGCGCAACCTCAGCGGCGGTGAGGTCATCGATCTCTTCGGGCGGCTGCGCGGCGGTCTGGACGAGGCGCGCCGGGCCGATCTCATCGACCGGTTCGAGCTGGACCCCACCAAGAAGGGCCGCACGTACTCCAAGGGCAACCGGCAGAAGGTCGCCCTGGTCGCCGCCTTCGCGTCCGACGTGGACCTGCTGATCCTCGACGAGCCGACCTCCGGCCTGGACCCGCTCATGGAGGAGGTGTTCGTGAGCTGTGTCGAGGAGGAGCGCGACCGAGGCCGTACGGTCCTGCTGTCGTCGCACATCCTCAGCGAGGTGGAGGACCTCTGCGACCGCGTGAGCATCATCCGCAAGGGCAAGACCGTGGAGAGCGGTTCGCTGGCCGAGCTGCGCCATCTGACCCGGACCAGCGTGACCGCCGAACTCGCGGGCGCCCCGGCCGGCCTCTCGGGCCTCCCCGGCGTCCACGACCTGGACGTCCAGGGCCACCGGGTCAGGCTCCAGGTCGACACGGACAAGCTCGACGCGGTGCTGCGCGCCCTGACGGAGTCGGGCGTACGGTCGCTGACCTCGACCCCGCCGACGCTGGAGGAGCTTTTCCTGCGGCATTACCAGGAGGACGACGCGGCGGACGGCACGGGCGATACGGGCGGTACGGGCCCGGCGGACACCTCGGACTCGACGGAGGCGATGGTGCGATGACCGCCGTCACCCCGGCCCGCCGCCCCGCGGACCCCCGTACCTCCAACCCCCACACCTCCCACCCCCGTACCGCCTCCCCCCGCTCCCTCGCCGGCACCACCACCCTCCTCCGCCTGGCCCTGCGCCGCGACCGCCTGATGATCCCCCTCTGGGTCCTGGTCATCGGCGTGATGGTGCTGTCGATGCCGGGCACCCTCGAAAGCCTCTACGGCACCGCCGCCGAACGCGCCGACTTCGCGCGCTCCATGGTCGGCAACAGCTCCCTGAACGCCATGTACGGACCGGTCTTCGGCGACAGCATCGGCGCACTCACGGTCTGGCGCGTGGGCGTCTTCGCCGGGGTCTTCGCGGCGATCATGAGTCTGCTCGTCGTCGTCCGGCACACCCGGGACGAGGAGGAGAGCGGGCGTCAGGAGATGCTCTCGGCGGGCATCGTCGGCCGTCACGCGCCGCTCACCGCCGCGCTGCTCACGGCCGCCGTCGCCAATGCCCTGCTCGCACTGCTGATCACCGCCGGGCTGGCCGGTCAGGGCGGGGCGGGCGCGCTCGCGCTGGGGCTCGGCGTCGGGGGCACCGGCATGGTCTTCGCGACGATGGCGGCGATCGTCGCGCAGCTCACCGAGAGCGCGCGGCTCGCCAAGGGGCTGACGTCCGGGCTGCTCGGCGCCGCGTTCGTGCTCCGCGCGGCCGGCGACTCGGCGACCGACGACGGCTCGTCCCCGCTGACCTGGATCTCACCGATCGGCTGGCTGGAGAACCTGCGCGCCTACGCCTCCGAACGCTGGTGGGTCCTCCTCCTCTTCGCCGCCGCCCTCGCCGTCCAGGGGTCCGCCGCCTACGTGCTCACAGGACGCCGCGATGTCGGGATGAGCTTCCTGCCGACGCGTCCCGGACCCGCGCGCGGCAAGCTGGGCACGGCCGGCGCGCTGGCCTGGCGGCTGCAACGCGGTGGCGTGCTCGGCTGGAGCCTCGGCTTCCTCGCCTCGGGGGTGGTCTTCGGTTCGATGACGCAGGGCGCGGTCGACCTCGTCGGCGACAACCAGCAGACGCGGGACATCATCGAACGGATGGGTGGCCAGAGCGGCGTCACGCAGGCGTTCCTCGCCGCGATGGTGGGGATGCTCGGCATGGTCGCCGCGCTCTTCATCGTCTCGTCGGTGCTGCGGCTGCACGGCGAGGAGACCTCGCAGCGCGCCGAACCCGTCCTCGCGAACGCCGTCGGACGGCTCCGCTGGGCGAGCGGCCATCTGCTCATCGCCTTCGGCGGCTCGGCCCTGATCATGGTCATCGGCGGCCTCGGCCTCGCCCTCGGCTACGGGCACGACTTCGGCGCCGTCCTCGGCGCCTGCCTCGTCCAGCTCCCCGCGATCTGGGTCATCGGCGCCCTGGCCGTCCTGCTCCACGGGATCTCGCCGCAGGTGGCGGTGGGGGCGTGGGGCGTCGCGGGGGCCGCGCTGCTCATCGGCTGGATCGGGCCCGCGCTGAAGCTGCCGCAGTCGGTGATGAACCTCTCACCGTTCGGCCACCTCCCCAAGCTGCCCGGCTCGGAGATGCAGTGGACACCGGTCCTCACCCTGACGGTGATCGCGGTGGCCCTGCTGGTGGCGGGCCTGGCGGCACTCCGCCGCCGTGACCTGTCCACGGCCTGACCCCCACCAGAACCGCCTGCCCCCACCAGTTGGTCAGACCTCCACCAGCAACTCCCCCAACCCCCTGATCACAAAGTTCGGCTTGCGTCCGGGCTCCGCCGCCAACTGGAGTCCGGGCGCCCGTGTGAGCAGCGCCCGCATGGACGCGGCCAGTTCGATACGGGCCAGGGGCGCGCCGATGCAGTAGTGGATCCCGGCGCTGAAGGAGATGTGCGGATTCTCCGCCCGCGCCAGATCCAGCGTGTCCGGCTCCGCGAACACCTCCGGATCCCGGTTCGCCGAACCGAACAGCAGCGCCACCTCCGACCCGCGCGGAATCGTCACCCCGTCGATCTCGATGTCGTCCAGGACCCACCGCTCGAAGAGCTGGAGCGGGGTGTCGTACCGCATGAGTTCTTCCACGGCTGTGGGGACGAGTGTGTGGTCGGCGCGCAGCGCGGCGAGCTGGCCGGGGTGGCGGAACAGCGCCCACCAGCCGTTGACGGTGGCGTTGACCGTGGCCTCGTGCCCCGCGTTCAGCAGCAGTACGCAGGTGGAGATCATCTCCTGCTCGGTCAGCCGCTCGCCCTCGTCATGGGCCGCGATCAGCCCGGAGATCAGATCGTCGCCCGGCTCCTTGCGGCGGTCGGCGATGAGGCCGCGCAGATACGCGGAGAACTCCAGGGACGCCTGTACGGCCCGCCCGGCGACCTCGTCCGACGGGTTCAGCTCGTACATCCCGCAGATGTCCGCCGACCAGGGCCGCAACGGTCCCCGGTCGCCCTCCGGAATGCCCAGCATCTCGGCGATCACCGCGACCGGCAGCGGCTCCGCGACCCGGCTCAGCAGATCGCCCCCGCCGTCCGCCACCAGCTCCCGCACCAGCCGGTCCGCCAGCCGCTCCACATACGGCGCCAGCCGCTCGACCGTCCTCGGCGTGAACGCCTTGGACACCAGCCGCCGGATCCGGGTGTGGTCCGGCGGCTCCAGGTCGAGCATCCCGTGGTCGTTGAGCACATGGAACGGCTCGTGCGCCTCCGGCGGCGCCTCGCGCCCGAACTCCTCGTACGAGAACCGGTGCAGGTGCGTCCGCCCCAGCCTGCGGTCCCTCAGCAGCGCCGACACATCCGCGTGCCGGGGCACCAGCCACTGGTCGGTCGGCGCGAAGTGGTGCACCCGCCCGCGTTCACGGAGTTCGGAATACGCGGGGTACGGGTCGGCGACGAACCCGGGCGACCAGGGATCGAAAAGGGTGGATTCGGCGGGTTCGAGGGGTGCGTCCATGGGCCGACGCTAACCGCTGCCCCCACGACGGGGGAAGGCCCGGTCAGGACGGCTGCGGGGGTGGGTCAGCCCGGGGTCACCAGACGGGCCTCGTACGCGAAGACCGCCGCCTGTGTCCGGTCCCGCAGGCCCAGCTTCACCAGGACGCGGCTCACATGCGTCTTGATGGTCGACTCGGCCACCACCAGGCGGGACGCTATCTCCGCGTTCGACAGCCCCTGCGCGATGAGGACCAGGACCTCCGTCTCCCGCTCGGTGAGTTCCCCGTACGCCGCCTGCGCCCCCGGCGCGAGACGGGGGGTGTCCGCGAGTTTCGAGAACTCCGTGATCAGCCGCCGCGTCACGCTCGGCGCGAGCAGCGCCTCTCCGCTGGCCACCACCCGCACCCCGTCGGCGAGCTGCCGCGCCGACGCGTCCTTGAGGAGGAACCCGGACGCCCCGGCCCGCAGCGCCTGGTACACGTACTCGTCGAGGTCGAAGGTCGTCAGTACCAGCACCTTCGCGCCGCAGTCCGCCGCGACGATCTCGCGGGTGGCCTCGATCCCGTTCAGCTCCGGCATCCGGATGTCCATCAGCACGACGTCCGGCGCCAGCTCCCGGACCCGGTCGACGGCCTCCCTGCCGTTGACCGCCTCGCCGACCACCTCGATGTCCGGCATCGCGTTCAGCAGGACCGAGAAGCCCTCGCGGACCATCATCTGGTCGTCGGCGATCAGAACCTTGATCTTCCGGCCGGTCGTCGTCGGCCCGGTCGTCGTCGGGTCGTTCATGCGGGCTCCTCCGCCACCGGTACGGGCAGGAACACCGCCACCTCGTATCCCCCGTCGTCCTGGACGGCGGCCGTCATCTCGCCGTTCAGCATCGCCACCCGCTCCCGCATCCCCGTGATGCCGTGTCCGGCGCCCGGGGACGGCTTGACCAGGCCGGTCGGCGGGCCGTTGACGATCCGCAGGCCCAGACCGCCGAGCACATGGCCGACCTCGACCCGGGCGTCGGCGCCCGGCGCGTGCCGCAGGCTGTTGCTCAGGGCCTCCTGCACGATGCGGTACGCCGACAGCTCGACGCCCGGCGGCAGCGGCCTGACCCCTCCGGTGACCACCTTCTCGACGTTCAGCCCGGCGTCCCGCACATTGGCGAGCAGCCGGTCGAGGTCGGCGAGGGTGGGCTGCGGGGCGTCCGGCGCCTCGTAGTCCTCGGCGCGGACCACACCGAGTACCCGGCGCAGCTCGGTGAGGGCGGCCACGGCGTTCTCGCGGATCGTCACGAACGCCTGTTCCAGCTCCGGCGGCGGGTTCTCCACCCGGTACGGCGCGGCCTCCGCCTGGATCGCGACCACCGACATGTGGTGGGCCACGACGTCGTGCAGTTCGCGGGCGATGTTGGTGCGCTCTTCGAGAAGAGTCCGCTTGTCGCGCTCGACCGCCGTCACCGTGCGCTCGGCGGCGACCTCCTGCCGCGCCTCCCGGCGGATGTGCAGGACGGAGACCCAGAGCAGGCCGATCGCCGAGACGAACGCCATCGTCGCGGTGGTGGAGTCGTCCCGGCCGAGGACGACGGACCCGAAGAAGCCGTACGCCGCAGTCAGCAGCCACATCCACAGGGCGGTACGCGGAGTGGTACGGGCCGCCACGACCACCAGCACCACGAGGTGCCCGATGAGGGCGCTGTCCGCCCAGGGCCAGCCGCTGCCGAAAGCCCCCCACACCCCGATGAACGGCGCCGTCCCCAGCGACACCCAGAACGCGCCCACCGGCCGCAGCAGGGACAGCAGCACTCCGGCGACCGGCGCCATGGCGATCAGGACCCCGAGCGAGAAACCGCCGTAGGAGTTCGTCGTGGTGTAGGCGAACATCAGCAGCCACAGGGCGAACAGGCAGACCACCGCGTGCGGGGTCCACACGGCGTAGCGCCTCAGCCGCTCCGGCACATGGCGTATCAGCCGCCCGTCCGGGCTCCGCGGGGGGAGCGGGCGGTACGCGAAGGCGTCATGGAACAGGTCCTGGCGAAGCCCCGCGAGCACCTTCGCTGCATGGTCGTACTCGGGACTGCGGGATTTGGCCGTCTTGGGGCCCGGCAGGGGCTGGGTCTCGGTCACGCTATGAACGGTAGGCCCCCCGCGAGCCCGGGTCGTCCCCAGTCAGAGGGGTTCTCCGGCATCCGTCGCAAGTACTACGGGGACGGGGTGGCGGTCACGGGACCGGGACACCGGTGACCGCCACCCTGCCCGCGAGGAGCTGCGCGGTCACCTCCGCGACCCGGGCGCCGAGCCGCCGGCAGGTCCGTACGTCGGACTCGTGCACGCGCTCCGGCGGCAGATCGGTGTCGCTCTGCGCGCCGGCGCCGAGGAAGAAGCCGAGCCGGTTCAGGTCGTGCTCGTCGCTGGTGCTGCTGTTCCAGCCCGGGGGGAGTCCGAGGTTGACCCAGTGCATGTGGTGCTGGGCGGCCAGGACCGCGAGGGAGGTCAGTGAGTGCAGTTTGTCGCCGCTCTTGGCCCCGGAGTTGGTGAACCCGGCGGCGACCTTGTCCCGCCACGCGCCCGCGGCCAGCCGCCGCGAGGTCCGCTCGGCGAAGGTCTGGAACCCCGCCGACACGTTCCCCATGTAGGTGGGTGACCCGAACACGATGGCGTCGGCGGCGTCGAGTACGTCCCATCCGGCGTCGCCTTCGGTGAGACGGTCCACCGCGAGCACGGTGACGGACGCGGGCCCGGCGGCGAGCCCGGCGGCCCGCGCACCCTCGGCGACGGCCTCGGCGAGCGCGGCCGTGTGGCCCCACCCGGAGTGGTGGGCGACGGCTATGGAGGGGCGCGGAAGTGCGGTGGTGGTCAGCGCCATGACGGGTACTCCCCGGCGACTTCCTTGTACCGCTCGCCCCAGGCGGGCAGGCCCGTGCCGGCGAGGTGGGCCTCCAGGCGGTCCAGATAGGCGTGCGTACCCGGCGCGAACCCCTTGGCGTTACGGGCGCTCAGGCCGCGGTGGGTGAACCGCAGCAGCGTGCCGTCGCCCTCGCGCGCCAGCTCGTACCGCACGACACCGTCCTCGACGATGCTCTGCGTCCACTCGTGCTCCAGGACGTGCGGCGGGTCCCAGACGAGGATGCGGCCCGTCATCCGCTTGTGCGCGTCCGGTACCGGCGGGTCGGACGGCAGCATGTCGATGGCCCCGCCGGTCCGCCCGTCGATGGAGGTCTCACCGAACCAGGCGGCACGCTGCGCCGGATCGGTGAGGGCGTCCCACACCGCCTCGACGGGGTACGCCAGATGCCGCTCGAACCGAAGGACGGCCTGCTCACCGTCGACCAGCAGCTCACCGCGCCGCTCACTGGGACTGTTCATGGGGGATCTCAACTTTCTGGTTGCTGTTGTTCTTGTCGCTGCTCTTGCCGGTGGGTCTTCTCAAGATGCTGTTCCAGGGCGTCGAAGTGCCGTGGCCAGTAACGGCGGTAGCGGTCGATCCACTCGTCGATCTCGGCGAGCCCGCCCGGACGCAGCGCGTAGATACGACGCTGCGCGTCGGGACGCACCTCGACCAGACCGACCTCCCGCAGCACCCGCAGATGACGGGAGACCGCGGGCTGGGTCAACCCCGGCAGGGTCGCGACCAACTCCCCCGCCGACCGCTCACCTCCGGCGAGCACGTCCAACAAGGCCCTACGGTTCGGCTCGGCCACCGCTTCGAACACATCCATGACCTTAGTATCACACCAGGCGTATATACAAGCAAGCTGATATACGACGGCTGGCAGTGGTGCGGGAGGAACACCGGTCGGGCCCGCATCTCCGGCGTGAACAACAGCAGACCCAGGTCGTCCCTGACGAAGGAACCGCCTTCGCATTCCATTGTCCGTATGGTCGGGACCAAGCGGGCCACTGGACGACGGTGTCCGTCGGCGACCGTTCAAGTAAATGGGGCCGTCATGCTCCGAGGACGACGGCCCACGCGCTGCGTTTCAGCTACTCCGTGAAGAGCAGCGTTGGCTCGGCGAGGATGTCCCGGTCCAGCTCGCTCTTGTAGATGAGGTCGATGCTGCCGTAGCGGGCCTGTTCGTAGTCAAAGCCGAGTGCGGCCACCGCCTTGCGGACCGCTTCCTCCGAGGGGCCCTCGATCTCGATGAAGGTGGGAAGGTCGGGCCAGGTGTCGAGGTCGTACCTGATGTCGCCGAGTTGCCACTCTTCCCGGTAGTTCTGCTGGTATCGGACCTGGCGGAGCCCGAGGGCACCGAGGAGCTCGGCTGTCTTGTCGAGGTCGTTGACCTTGATCTCGATCTCGGTGGTGCCGTTGATGGTGGTGGCGTCACTGACCTGCTTCAGGGTGAGGGTCTTCTTGCCTCCCTCATCCCTCAGACGCAGCCACTGTTCGCCCCGGACCGCGTCGTTCTCGAAGATGAGCCGGGTGAACATGGTCTTGTCGAAGGCTCGTTGCGCACCGGCGGCGCGGAGTTGGTCGCGTACCGCGTCGACGTCGATGCTGAGGAATTTCGCCTCGTACTCGTGCTGGGCCATCGCTGTCTGTGCTCCTGGTGATCGGTTTCTAGGCGGTCAGGTCTCGGAGGTCGCTCTCCCGTAATCTGACGACCTCGTCGCAGGCGTCGCCGGCTACGAACTCTTCCACGGGTAGGCACAGGTCCATGCGCTGTATGCAGACTCCGACGTGAAAACGGCCCGCCGTGTCTCGGTACAAGCGCACCCCGTAGTAACCCTCCTCGCAGTCGGTGGCGTTGTTGAAGCGGCAGCCGACGCAAGTTGTCGGCAGCCTGACGGGCCGGATGTGCTTGACGATGAGCGGACGGCCGTCGGGCAGCCGGTAGGCCATACGGAAGCCCGAAGTACCCGCGATGAGCCGGACTTCTTCGAGTTCGGCGTCGAGCTCGTTGAGCAGGATGTCGATGGCGTTCAGGGACTCGTCGCCGTCCGCGAGCGAGGAGAGGATCCGGATGGACAGGGAGGGGGCGTATTTGGCGAGGAGGCGGTGAACGCGCGGCACATGGTCCCGGTGCGGCAGGACGATGTTCGCGCGTGCGTCCACGCCGAGTTTCATGGCGAGTCCGATCGACTCGTCCAGTGCTGCGATCTTGCGCTGAGCCAGGGCCTTGTTCCGGTACCGGACGTGCTGCACCTGCGCCAGTTCATCGGGCGTCGTTCCGAATACGGAGAAGTTGATGTGCCCGAGCCCGGCCAGGGCGCAACTGGGCAGTATCCGCGCCCCGTTCTCACCGTTCGAGGTGATGCTCACCGCGTAACCGGCTTCCCTGGCCGTGGCCACGATCTCGGGAAGCCGGGGGTGGAGGGTCGGCTCGCCTCCGGTCAGGTGTACCTCGTCGAAGCCGAGGGCGTTCCGGAGCTGTTCCAGCGCGTGGTGGAACGACTCGTCCGGAAAGACGGGTGCGCTGAGGAAGTCGGCACCGTTGGTGGCTACGTAGATCGATACGCGTCCGGAGCTGCCCGAGCCGGCGAATGTGCCGGCGGCGTGGTCACGGTTGTCCACGCTGACGGGGGTGCCTTCGTTGTGGCAGAAGGTGCAGGTCATCCCGCAGGAGTCGATGACCTTGACTCGCAGGGTCCGATCAGTGGTGACCGTGATCGGGACCGCGCGGTCGATGTTCTCCAGGGCTGGGTGCTGAATCACTCGGCATACCTCGTGTCGGGTCGGAGCGGATCACGGTCCGAGGGATCGCGGTGTGCTTGGCGAGTCCTGTCTGATGACAGGGCGGATCGCCCGGCCGGGGTCGCGGTCGGTGAGTGCGGAGCGGTAGGTGGCCCTCCGTCGGCTGCCGAGCTCGCTCATAGGCAGCCGACGGAGGGAGGGTCCGCCCAAGCGGGCACGGGGAGCCGACCCGCGGTGCGGGTACTCGCCAGGAGCGGACCGGTCTAGGGGCGGACCGGTCTAAGGAATCGGTGCCGTCGCGAGGGCCAGGCCGACGACCAGGCCGCATGATGCGCTGATGCCGATGATGAAGAGGACTCCGGCGTAGCGGCCGATGACGCGCATCATGGCCGTGGCCTCTGGCCGTCGGCGGCGTGCCCGGGGCTCGTCTTGAAGGGGCGGTAGCTCAAGCGCGGGCCGCGGGGCGCGTACGTGTGGCGCCCTCTCATCGTGATCCGTGGGATGTGCGGAGGATCTGGGCCCAGACCGTCTTTCCTGTCGGTTTGCGCGCGTGGTGGCCGACGCTTGAGGCCAGGGCGGTGACGACCGGCAGTCCACGGCCGTGTTCTCCCTCGGCTGTAGCCCGCAGTGCCATCGGAGTGCGGGGACTGCTGTCCGACACTTCGATCAAGCAGGTGTGGCGCGTCGAGGTCAGAGCGACTTCGAAGAGATGCCCGGGGACATGTCCGTGCCGCACGGCGTTCGTCGCGAGCTCGCTGGAGATCAGGACGACCCGGCCGATGTCGTCACGTACGTATCCCCACTCGCTGAGGGTCTTCTCCACGTGGTGCCGGACGAGGGAGATGCATGCGGCGGTCGAGCTGAACTGCATGCGCCATCTCTGGGCGGCCTGCTTGTCGTGCGTGGCCAATGCGTACATATCGCGTCCCCTCATCGCCGGCTGTTGGAGGACCAGCTCACCGCGAGGGGCCGTCACGTAATCAGGTCACGGTGATTACCCAACGTGGGTAATATCCAAAGCGGCTGACCAACTGCCAGACGCCATCACCAAAGGCGGCAGAGGAGCGCATGTGCCCGGACCCCAGCCTCATCAGGCACTTCCGCCGGAGCTGCTCGCGAACCAAGAGTGGCAACGTGCTTGTCGCCAACGGGACTTCGCGAAGGTCTTCCACCTCGTGAAGGTGAAGGCAGGAATCTATCCGTCTCGCGTGGCCACCTTGTGCGGCATGACGCCGAGCCGCGTCGGGGAGATCATGTCGGGGCGGCGCGGACTCGCCCACATCGATGTGATCGAGCGGGTCGCTGACGGCCTTCGTATCCCCGGCGCCATGCTCGGGCTCGCCCATCGGCCCTGGGAAATCCCACCCCCAGCAACGACGCGAGTCCGCAACCCAGGCCGTTCGGCGCAGACATCCGAGACCTTCGCCGCTATTGAGCGGGAAACTGATGCCGAACCCCACAGCGATCTCGACAACTTACTGACGCTCGCTGACGGAAGGGTGACGCGATCGACGCTCCTCGCGCTCAGGTCATCGGTCGAGGACTACTGGCGCCGTGATGACGAATACGGTGGTGCCTCGCTGCGTCCGGCCGTCGTGGGGCATCTTCGTTACGTGACGCAGATGATGTGCAGCGTCCGTGCCCCTCTGCGCCGCGATCTTCAGTCACTCGCGGCCGAGCTCGCTCGCCTCGCAGGGTGGGCTTACTTCGATGCCCGCCAGTACAGCACCGCGCGCACCCACTTCACCCAAGCGCTGCGGCTCTCGCACGGACAGGACGACTATCTCTTCATGGCCAACGTCCTGTCCTGCATGAGCCTTCAGGCAACGTACGACGGACAGTCCGTCCATGCGGTGGCACTGGCGTGCAAGGCCCAGGACAGTGCCCGAGCCGCAGGCGGGCAGCCGCTGGTGATGTCGATGCTCCACATGCGGGAAGCCTTCGCCCACGCCACGCTCCGCGACGCCGCCTCCTGTCACCAGGCCATCGGACGGTCCCGGGACGCATACGAGCAAGCACGCGGCCAGGAAGGCGAGGCCCCTTCCTGGATCCGCTACTTCGACGAGACGAAACTGATCGTTGACACAGGAATCGCCCTCGCCAAGCTGGGCGAATCGCAGCGTGCCGAGCCGCTGATCGCCGAGGGCCTTCGACGCGAAACAGGCGCAAAGCAGCGTGGCCGTGCCTTTCACGCCTTCTGGCTGGCCACGGCCCAACTCCAGCAGGGCAAGCTGGATGCCGCGTGCCACAGCGCCGGGCTCGCCCTGGACCTCAGCGCGTCCCTCGACTCACCACGGGTCGCGGGGCACGTCCACGAGTTCCACCAGCGCCTCGCCCCCTACGCTCGCGAGGCGCCGGTGATCGCGTTCGAGCAGCGCATGCGCGAAGCTCTCGGCTAGCCTGCGGCACCGGTGGCATCGTCCAGAAGGAGGTACAGCAACCCGACCAGGGTGCCGCTGCTGACCACCTCGCGACGGTCGATCATGCCGCGGATCTCGGACATCGGGATCCACTCGATGCGGTCCGACTCGTTCAGCTCCGTCGGCGGGCCCGCATAGGTGGCAGCGTCAGCGCGGAAGACGTGATGTTCCGAGTCGGTGATGCCATTCGCCGGCTGCGCGTACACCAGAGGCTTCAGGCCCTCCACCCGCCAGCCGGTCTCCTCCTCCACCTCACGCGCAGCAGCCTGCTCCGGCGTCTCGTCGGCCTCGATCAGGCCCATCGGCAGCTCCCATCCCCACGTGTCCGTGATGAACCGGTGCCGCCACATCATCAGTACCCGCTTCTGCTCGTCCACCACGGCGGCCACGGCGAGATGCCGCATCCGGACCACGTGATGCTCCCACCGCCTACCGTCCGGCTGCTGGACCTCCACGAGCCAGAGATTGACCCACGGGTTGCTGTAAATCTGACGCTCGCCATGAACCGTCCACCGCATGAGCCAACTTCCCTTCGCCTCTGTGCAGCTCCCAGAATGTCACTTGGACGAGAAGTCGTCTGCACTGTCCACGACTTACGGCCGGTGCTCGCACGGTCCGGCGGTGCTCACCGGCCCCCGCATTGCCCGGCCCGCGTGCTGGAGCACTGGATCGGCGCTCGGCCGACTCGTGCCACGGTCCGCGTGGAGAAGGAACGGTGGGGGGACGGCACCAGGGCCGTGCACAACTACGGGCACGGGGGTGCCGGTGTCACGCTGTCGTGGGGGTGCGCCGAGGAGACCCGGAAGTTGCTTTGAGGCGGGGCTTACGACCCGCCCTTTCCTGTCAGGGCGAGGGTCGTGCTGACCACTGTGGAGATCAGCATGACGATGCCGCCGAGGCTGGCGAGGCCCGTCACCGGGTTGGCGAAAAGCTGCGCCATACACGCGCGCAGCCGGGGGTGAACGAAGAAGGTCCGCATGCGCTGCCACTTGTGTTGCTGCACGTGGCAGCCGCGCATGACGCCTCTGGCGTTGTTGCGGCAGGACCTGCCCGCCGCACGAATCGGGGCACCGCATGGATTGGGGGCCTGGACGAGGAACCACAGCAGACTGAGTGCTGAGAGCGTCGCTATCCCGTAGGGGCCGAAGTCGGAGGTCAACCAGCCTGTTACCGCAAGGACCAAAGTGATCAGGCCCCAGTAGGGCAGGATCTTCTTCCACATGATCGTGGACGGTATAGCCGTCCATTACCCATGCACAAGGACACAATCGAGGCATTGTCTACTCTTCTCCCCTGGGGGAACGGAGTGTTGACTCCCAGCGTCGGCGAGTCCCGCCGCGTCGGTCGGCGGCGGAGCCGGTTCTCACCAGGCCAGTTGTGCGATCTCCTCCGCCACCACCGCGCACGCGTCCGCCGCCGGGTCGATCAGTGGATAGTGGCCGACCTCTTCGAGGAGGGTCAGGCCCACCACCTCGCCCGCCCTGGCCGCCGCCTCCGCGTACGACTCGGCGACCGGCTGCGGCACCTCGGTGTCCGTGCGGCCCTGCACCAGCGCGGTCGCGATGCCGGTCGGCAGCAGGGTCAGCGGGTCCGCGTACGGGAGGCGTTCCTCGAAACGGTCCTTGCCGCCGAGGAGTTGGACCGCCGCTCCGGAACACACGTCGAGCTGGTCGGCGATCCGGAAGTCGGCGATCGGTGCGAGCGCGACGACTCCGCGCAGTTGTGCCGGGCGCGCGGTGCGCCAGGGGGCGTCGGCCGGCAGCACATGGCGGGCCGCCGCCCAGAGCGCGAGCTGCCCGCCCGCCGAGTGCCCGGTCAGCACGGTCCGCCCGGGATCGGCCTGCGGCAGCGCGTCCCGTACGAGACCGGGCAGCGCGTCGCACGCGGCGGCGATGTCGTCGAAGGTCTCCGGCCAGCGCCCCGCGACCGGGCTCTCGCCCTGCGCCGGGACTGCGGTGCCCCTGCGGTACTCGACCACCGCCACCGCGAACCCCCTGCGGGCCAGGAAGTCCGCGAACGGCGTGATGTGACGCCGGTCGTAGGGGGCCCGCCACGCGCCGCCGTGCACCACGACCACGAGCGGCGCCGAGCCGTCCGGAACATCCGGAACGCTGCCACCCGCGCGCGGGGCGTAGAAGTCGATCACCTGGTCCGGGTGGCTCCCGTACGCGGCGGTCGCGTCGGGGTCCACGGCGGGGTGCGCGAACAGCGACTCCTCTTCTGCGGCGGCGCGGGCAGCGGCGTCGTCCGGCATGCTCCAACCTCTCAGCGGCAAACATTCGGCGGCGAACTTCGGCGGCAAACTCTCAACGGCACAAAGGAATTGATCTTTTGGACCGATGGCAGGGGACGGTATCAGCCGCCGGTGTGTACGCCGTACAGCTCATCCCCTGTCACGGTTCGTCACACCTCGTCGGCCAGCGCCCGTGCCGCCCTCTCCGTCTCCGCGTATCCCACGTACAGCGGCGTGAAGCCGAAGCGGAGGGTGTCGGGGGCGCGGTAGTCGCCGATGACGCCTTTGCCGATCAGCCGGGCCATGACCTCGCCCGCGTCGGGGCAGCGCAGCGCGACCTGGCTGCCGCGCTCCGCGTGCGCGGCCGGGGTGACCGGCTCGACCCGGCCCTCGGGCACGTACGCCGCCACGCACTCCAGGAAGAAGTCCGTGAGCGCGAGGGACTTCGCCCGTACGGCGTCGATCGTGACGTCGTCCCAGACGTCGAGCGCGGCCTCCAGGGCCAGCATGGACAGGATGTCCGGCGTACCGACCCGGCCCCGCACCGCACCGGGCGCGGCCTCGTAATCGGGGCGCATCCCGAAGGGTTCCGTGTGCGAGTTCCAGCCCGGCAGCGGCGAGTCGAAACGGGACTGGAGGTCCCGCCGTACGTACAGGTACGCGGGTGAACCCGGGCCCCCGTTCAGGAACTTGTACGTGCAGCCCACCGCGAGGTCGACCCCGTGCGCGTCGAGCCCGACCGGCAGGGCGCCCGCGCTGTGGCACAGGTCCCAGACGGTGTAGGCGCCCGCCGCGTGCACCGCCGCCGTCAGGGCGGGCAGGTCGTGCATGCGGCCGGTGCGGTAGTCGACGTGGTTGAGCAGGACCGCCGCCGTACGCGGGCCCACCGCGCGCGGGACGTCCGCCGGGGCGACCGGGCGCAGCGCGCACCCCGTCATCCTGGCGGCGGACTCCGCGATGTACCCGTCCGTGGGAAAGGTCGTGGCGTCCACCAGGATCTCGTCCCGTACCCCGGGCGCCGGCAAAGGCTCCTGCGCCATCCTTACGGCACCCACCAGCGCCTTGAACACGTTGACGCTCGTCGAATCGCCCACGACGATCTGGCCCGGTGCCGCGCCGACCAGGGGCGCGATCCGGTCGCCGATACGTTCCGGCGCGGTCCACCAGCCGCTCTCCGTCCAGGAGCGGATGCGCAGTTCGCCCCACTCGCGGCGTACGACGTCCTCCACGCGCGCGGGGACTCCGCGCGGGAGGGCGCCCAGTGAGTTGCCGTCCAGATAGACGGTGTCGTCCAGGGTGAACCGGTCGCGCAGGGGGGCGAGTTCGTCGGCGGCGTCCAGGGCGGCGGCCTTCGCGGCGAGCGAGAGGGAGGTCGACTCAGACATGGCTGCGCGCCGTCCACAGTTCGGGGAACACGTTCTTCCCGGCGCGTTTCTCCAGCCAGGCCACGCCCGCGGAGCCGCCGGTGCCGGTCTTGGAGCCCATCGCGCGGCGGGTCGCCACCAGGTGGTCGTTGCGCCAGCGCCACACCAGTTCGGCTACGTCGGTGAGCGCTTCGCCGAGCCGCAGGAGGTCACCGCCCTCCTCGCGCGCGTAGAGGTCCGCCCAGACCGCTTCGACCTCCGCCGACGGCTCGTACCGCAGGGACAGGTCGCGGTCCAGGGTGGCGGCCGGGACCGGGTGGCCCCGGCGGGCGAGCAGCCGCAGCACCTCGTCGTACAGGCTCGGCTCGTGCAGGGCCTTCTCCAGCTCGGCGTGGACGCGAGGGGCGCCCCGGTGCGGGACGAGCATGGACGCGGCCTTCTCGCCGAGCAGGAACTCCATGCGCCGGTACATCGCCGACTGGAATCCGGAGCCCTCGCCGAGGGCGGCGCGGTAGGAGTTGAACTGGGCGGGGGTCAGCTGGGCGAGCGGACGCCAGGAGGCGTTGAGTGCGTCCAGTTCGCGGACCGACCTCTTGAGCGCGTCGATCGCCACCGGGATGTCGTCCTGGCGCAGGGCGCGCGACGCGGTCTCCCACTCGTGGACGATCACCGTGAACCACAGCTCCATGACCTGGGTCGTCACCAGGAAGACCATTTCCCCCGGGTCGTCCGAGAGCGGGTGCTGAAGGTGGGTGAGCACATCCGCCTGGACGTAGTCCTCGTACGGGGTGGTGCCGGCGAAGTCGAGGTTCGGGGCCTCCGCCGTCTCCGGCTCCGTCGCGTCCGGCTCCTTGGCCCCGCTGCTTACCTCTGGGGACATCGCTGTCTCCTCGATACGTACTCCGGGTAGCGGTCCGCCCCTGCCATGCCGGCACGGGGGCCCCGGTCCCCACCGGGCATCTTCCGCAATCGTCCCCGGAAACGGCAAGGCCCGCCTGGCCAGAGGTCCAGGCGAGCCATTCTCGTACCGTACGGGTGCCGTGTGCCTACGCGTGCGTGCCTCGCGTCAGCCCAGGGTCTGGGCGGCCGTCGGCGAGGAGTCCTTCAGGAACTGGCTGCACCGCTCGTACTCCTCCTGCTCACCGATCGCCTGCGCGGCGCGGGCGAGGGCGTGCAGGGCGCGCAGGAAGCCGCGGTTCGGCTCGTGCTCCCAGGGCACCGGACCGTGCCCCTTCCAGCCGCTGCGGCGCAGCGCGTCGAGGCCGCGGTGGTAGCCGGTACGGGCGTAGGCGTACGACTCGACGACGCTGCCGCGCTCGAACGCCTCGTCGGCGAGCTGGGCCCAGGCGAGGGAGGAGGTCGGGTACTTGCCGGCGACATCGGCGGGCGCGGTACCGCTGGCAAGCAGCTCGCGCGGCTCCGGGTCGTCGGGCAGATGGGTCGGGGGCGGTCCCCCGAGCAGATTCTCGTGAATGGCCATGGGTTCCAGTCTCCCAGGTACGGCCCGCGGACGAGAGCCCTGGAGAGGGGGATGGGTGCCGGCACCCAGTGCCGGTGAAAGGCGAGGGCCCGGCACGCGAGGGGCCCGGCACCCCGTGAAGGGTGCCGGGCCCCGGCGTCGTACGAAATGGGAGCCTGAAATGGGCGCCTGGAAAGGTGCCTACTTCAGCTTCGTCCCCGTAGACCGCAGGTTCGCGCACGCCTCCGTCACGCGCGCCGCCATTCCCGCCTCGGCGAGCTTGCCCCAGGTGCGCGGGTCGTAGGTCTTCTTGGAGCCGACCTCGCCGTCTACCTTCAGGACGCCGTCGTAGTTCTGGAACATGTGTGCGGCGACGGGGCGCGTGAAGGCGTACTGGGTGTCGGTGTCGAGGTTCATCTTGACGACACCGTTCTCCAGGGCCGTTGCGATCTCCTCGGCCGTGGAGCCGGAGCCGCCGTGGAAGACGAAGTCGAACGGCGACGACTTGCCGTACTTGGCGCCGACGCCCTCCTGGAGGTCCTTCAGGAGTTCGGGGCGCAGGACGACGTTGCCCGGCTTGTAGACGCCGTGGACGTTGCCGAAGGACGCGGCGAGCAGGTAGCGGCCCTTCTCGCCGAGCCCCAGGGCCTCGGCGGTGCGGACGGCGTCGTCGACGGTGGTGTACAGCTCGTCGTTGATCTCGTGGCTGACGCCGTCCTCCTCGCCGCCGGTGGGGGTGATCTCCACCTCCAGGATGATCCGGGCGGCGGCGGCCTGCGCCAGCAGCTCCTGGCCGATGGCCAGGTTGTCGGCAAGGGTCTCGGCGGAGCCGTCCCACATGTGCGACTGGAACAGCGGGTCCCGGCCCTGCGCGACCCGCTCCGCCGACACGGCGAGCAGCGGGCGGACGTACCCGTCGAGCTTGTCCTTCGGGCAGTGGTCGGTGTGCAGCGCCACAGTGATGTCGTACTTGGCGGCGACGATGTGCGCGAACTCGGCGAGCGCGACCGCGCCGGTCACCATGTCCTTGCTGTACTGGCCGCCCAGGAACTCCGCACCGCCGGTGGAGATCTGGATGATGCCGTCGCTCTCGGCCTCGGCGAAGCCGCGCAGTGCGGCGTGCAGGGTCTGCGACGAGGTCACGTTGATGGCCGGGTAGGCGAACTTGCCTGCCTTCGCCCGGTCGAGCATCTCGTTGTAGACCTCGGGGGTTGCGATGGGCATCTGTCCGCTCCTCGTGATGTGCGGGTGTGTTCTGACCGGCCCTGACCCTTGCCGCGCCGGGGGATGCGACGTCGTCGTCGGCCCCATCTTTCCAGACGTGGCGGATTGCTCCAGACCGGGTGCGGGGGACTTTTCCGGACGTTTCAGTCGAGGCCCAGCTCGTCCTTGGAGTAGGCGAAGAGGTACGGCACCCCGGCGCCCTCGGTGATCTTCTCGCCGGCACCGGTCGCCCGGTCCACGATGGTGGCGACGGCGACGACCTCGGCACCGGCCGCCCGTACGGCCTCGACGGCGGTGAGCGGGGACCCCCCGGTGGTGGAGGTGTCCTCCACGACCACGACACGCCGCCCCTTGATCTCGGGCCCCTCGACCTGGCGCTGCATCCCGTGCGCCTTGGCCGCCTTGCGCACCACGAAGGCGTCGAGCCGCCGCCCGCGCGCGGCGGCGGCGTGCAGCATGGCCCCGGCGACCGGGTCGGCGCCCATGGTCAGCCCGCCGACGGCGTCGAACTCCAGATCGGCGGTGAGGTCGAGCATGACCTGCCCGACGAGCGGCGCGGCGACCCCGTCGAGGGTGACCCGCCGCAGGTCGATGTAGTAGTCGGCCTCAAGCCCGGAGGAAAGCGTCACCTTCCCCCGCACGACGGCCTTGTCCTTGATCTCCCGCAGCAGCGCACCACGCACATCACTCATACGGCCAGCTTACGGGCGGCTTACGGGCGGGGCTTCGCCCCCTGGAATCCCAGGGCCGCGTCGGTCGGCCGCCGGAGGGCCGGGAGGCGGAGTGTGGCGACGGCTCCGCCGTCGGGGGCGTTCGTGAAGGAGAGTGACGCTCCGATGACCTGTGCCTGGCCGAGTGCGATGGTCAGCCCGAGGCCGTGGCCCCGGCCGCGTTCCGATGCCCCGGTGCGGAAGCGTTGGGGCCCGTCGGCGAGCAGTTCCGGGGGGAAGCCCGGACCGTGGTCCCGTACCGTCACGCAGGTCCCCGCCACCGTGACCTCGACGGGCGTACGGCCGTGCCGGTGGGCGTTGACGACCAGGTTGGTGACGATCCTGTCGAGCCTGCGGGGGTCGGTCTCGGCGGACGCGGCGTCGACCGTGGTGAAGTGAGTCTTCAGTTCGGTGCGGGCCAGTGACTCTCTGACCGCCTCGGCGAGAGGGACGGGTCCGAGGTCCGCCCGCTCGGCGCCGGCGTCGAGGCGGGAGATCTCCAGCAGGTTCTCCACCAGGGTCCGCAGCACCGCCACCCGGTCCCTGACCAACTCCGTGGCCTCCCCCTCGGGGAGCAGCGCGCTCGCGGTGACCAGTCCCATCAGCGGGGTGCGCAGTTCGTGCGCGACATCGGCGGTGAAGCGCTGCTCGGCCACCAGCCGCCCGAGCAGGCTGTCGGCCATCGAATCGACGGTGGCGGAGATCTCGGCGATCTCGTCGCTGCCGTCGACGGCCGCCGTCCTGGCGGTCAGGTCACCTGCCGAGATCCGGCGTGCGGTACGGGCCACCCCGCGCAGCCTGCGGTTGGGCAGTTCCGCGGCGAGCGCCGACAGCGGTACGACGACGGCCAGCGCGATCAGCGAATACGTCCACATGTGCCGGTCCAGGGCGCGCCGGGTGAGCAGGTCGGGCGTCATGTCCACCTCCACCGCCACCGGGCTGCCCCGGTACATCTGCGCCGCCCACATCGACGGGTGGTCCCCGGGCCCTTCACCCTCGTACCAAGTGGCATACCCGTCCCTCAGACCCTGCGGGTCGCGGAGTCGGCGCAGCAACTCGTCGGGCATGACCTCGGGCGACATCTGAAGGGAGTCGGGTGGGGTGGCGTCCCGCTCGTGGTCCCGCAGGTCCCGGGACAACTGCGTCACGGCCTTGGCGCTGCCGTCGTTCAGAGAACGGGCCAGGGTGCTGCGGTGGACCAGTACCCCGACGGTCAGCGCGATGGCGCAGCAGGCCAAGGCGACGAGCGCGGCGATCTTCCAGCGCAGCGAACGCCAGTTCAGCAGGTCGCGCAGGCTATCCACGTCAGCGCCGGAACTTGTAGCCGAAGCCGCGTACGGTCTGGATCCGCTCGGCTCCGATCTTCCTGCGCAGCCGCTGGACGCACAGGTCGACCACGCGGCTGTCGCCGTCCCAGCCGTAGTCCCACACGTTGCGCAGCAGCACGTGCCGGTCCAGAACGATGCCGGGGTTCGCCGCGAACTCCAGCAGGAGCCGTAGCTCGGTGGGGGCCAGCGCGACGGGTTCGCCCGCACGTAACACCTCAAGGCCGGCGGTGTCGATGGTCAGTTCGCCGAAGACCAGCGGGGCGCGTCCGTCCGGGCGAGGGGAATCCTGCGGGGCGGGGGCGGGGGCGTCGGCGGGGTGGAAGGTGGCCCGCCGCAGCAGCGAGCGGATACGCGCCACCAGCACCGCTGTGTCGACGGGTTTGACCACGTAGTCGTCGGCGCCCGCCTCCAGGCCGGAGACCATGTCCAGGGCGTCGCCGCGCGCGGACATCATCAGGATCGGCTTCATGCTTGTCTCCCTGATCCGACGGCACAGCCCGATGCCGTCGAGTGCGGGCAGCATCACATCCAGCAGCAGCAGGTCGTGGCGGCCTTCCCGGAAGAGTTCGAGTCCGGTCAGGCCGTCACTCGCGGAGGTGACGCCGTAGCCGTAGCGCTCCAGGGCGAGGGTGAGTGATCTGCGGATCACGTCGTCGTCCTCGACGAGCAGGATCGCCACGTGCGCCGGGGTGGTTCCTCCGGCTGCTGGAACTGACATCTCTCCCCATCGGACCTGGGCGCTGGACGTCCATCATGCAACGGGGATCGGGCCCTGCAGAATTCAGCCGTTCCGGTGGCCGGAACCGGCCGTGGCACGGGTGAGGGTGCAGCCCTTACGGGCCAGATCCAGTGTGGATGCCTTGCCCAGGCAGGCCGTGATCATGTGAACCTGCTGGCCGTAGGCCCGGCCCTTCGTGGAGGTCACTTCCCCGTCCGGGCCCACTTCACAGGGGTTGTTGTCGGTGCACTGCTGACCGTCGGCGTTGTGGGTGTTGTGGATTCCGACGACCGTGGAGCCGTCCGGTCCCAGCAGCGCCGAACCGGAGTCGCCGTGCCAGGGGGCGCAGTCCTCGCTCGTCGCGTAACGGATGGAGTTGTCCATCTGGTAACCGCCCTCTCGCAGGTGGGGCACCACGGCCTCGGCGGCGCAGTCGTAGCGGACACCGCTGGACGCCACGGTCAGGAGGTCACCCGCGCGTACGGGAGTGGAGGTGAGCTGGAAGACCTTCGCGCCTTCCGCCTTCAACTGCGCGTATGTCTTGTCCAGGCGGTAGAGCGCGATGTCGGTGCCGGTGATCGTCGCGTACACCAGCCGTTTCGTACGGGCGGTGGTCCGGGGATAGCCCTGACGGTCGGCGACGGGCACCGCGCGGTCGGCCGGCTGGTCCACGATCGCGGTTCCGGGGGCGGGCCACTGTCCCTGCACACAGTGACCGTTGGTCAGCAACAGCGCCGGGTCCTGCGACCGGGAGGCGGAGGTCCGGGCCACGGAACCGACGCAGCCGCCCAGATCCACCGAACCTTCCACGTTCGGAATCGGATCGTCGGGCGGTACGTCGGTGCCCGAGATGATGCCGTTGATCCAGTCGGCGTGTGCGGTGACATCGGTGTACAGCGTCTTGCCGCTTTCGTCGGGGCCGCTGACCACACCGGCCACCGCCCACTGGTCACCCTCGCGGACGAGCGCGGGCCCACCGGAATCCATGTTGGACGCGGCGACACTGCCGTCGCTGCTGCCGACACACAGCTCTCCGGGCCCGCCCGACGGACACGTCGACATCGGCTGCACCACCGTGTCGGCCTCCCGCAGCCGCGTGGGGAAACACGACGCATCGCCGTAGTCGTCGCAGGTCATGCCCCAGCCCATGATGCGGACGGGCGTGTTGTCCGGCGGCGTGGCCGAGGCGATCCGCACCGGCTTGGCCCGAACCGGCGTCCGCAGGTGCATCAACGCGAGGTCGCATCCCCAGAATCCTCCCTCGTCGCGACTGGTCGCCAGCCGGTAGTAGTGGTCGACCTCGGCGACCTCGCCCCCGGACGCGGTGTTCAGTGACCCGACCCGAACCTTCCAGCCACGCGGCACACCCGACTTCGCGTTGGTCGGGTTCCGCCCGGCGCAGTGGCTGGCGGTCAGCACCCATTGCGGCGCCAGAACCTCCACCCCACAGCCGTGCTTGTCCGCTCGCGGCGGGGCGGGATACGACGGCTGGAAGGAGCCCATGAACGAATACGCCTTGGTGGACTCGGTACCGCCGACGACGGCCTGCGCCGGTACGGGGGTCAGAAGGGCCGCGGCCAGCGCGGCTCCGGTCGTCAGGACGGCGGCGGTCGCCCGTCCGCCTGTCAACATCTGCATGAGTGGGGTTCCCCTTGCGTCGCCGCCGGCCATCACGCTCCAGCGGGCTGGTGCCTGGCATGGAGCCTGGACGCGGCGGCCCTCCGGGGGGTCTCGCGCGCGTATCGGGGGCGGCGCGGCAACCGCTCAGTTGTGTATCAGCGGGTTCGGGGCGGGCGGGATGATGCCGTGACACCCACACTCCTGGCGATCGGGCGGCTGCTTCGGGGGGTGGAGCGTTCAATGTCACGGCGCCGTTGGGGCGGGAAACGATGGGCGGGTTCCTGACCGCGTGTCTCGATGTGACGGGGACGGCGGGGCGGCTGGTGTGGGCGCCGGACGGGCTTATGGTCGAGCAGGGTGTGCGGCGGCGGACGTGGCTGCCTCTGGGGTGGCGCTCTGGTCGCGATGCTCGCAACGGGTGACAGGGGAACGGTCCGGCGTCTTCGTCGGGTCGTGGTCAGCGCAGCCGGAGGTGCTGCAGCAGGAGGAGCGCGGCGACGGCGTTCGCCGACCGGACTTCACCTTGAGCGATCAGGTCCGGCACCCTCTCCAGCGGCACCCACTCACGCCGCGCCGACTCGAAGGCGTCCTCGGGGTGCCCGATGTGGTGGGCGGTGTCGGACCAGTAGACCCGGTGGTGGGAGGTCGAGATGCCGGGCATCGGGTCGAGCGCGAGCAGCAGACGCATCGGCCCCGGCCGCCACCCCGTCTCCTCCTCGAATTCGCGCGCCGCCGCGATCGCCGGATCCTCGCCCTCCCCGGTTCCCCCGGAAGGCAACTCCCACCCCCACGAGTCGGTGATGAACCGGTGCCGCCACAGCAGCATCACCTCGTTCGCCTGGTTGACGACCGTGGCCACGGCGACGGGACGCAGCCGGATGACGGTGTGATCGAGGTGCCGGCCGTCGGGCAACTCGACATCGGCCATGTTCACGCTCACCCACCGGTTCTCGTACACGGTGCGCTCGCCGAGATTCCGCCACACGGACACGCCGCTGCCTCTCATCGGATACGAGAACATGCCAGCACACGCGACCGTCTACAAAGCGATAGCACCGTGTGCCTCGGCGACGGTGTCGATACGGGCGGCCAGATCGAAGTCGGCCGTGGTCAGTCGGTTTCCGGCGTCGTGGGTCGTGATTCCGAAGCGGACCCGGTCCCAGCGCAGGTCGATGTCGGCGTGGTGGCCGATGAGGCGTTCGATGTCGGCGACGTGGACGATCAGGGCGACGCCGCCGTGGTAGCGGACTCCGAACGTACGGGTGATCTCGTCCCCTTCACGGCGCCAACCGGGCACCTCCCGCAGCGCCGCGTCGATCTCGTCCTCGGTCAGCGGCACCGGATTCCCGGCCACGCTCAAACCCCCTCGGTCACGGGCTCCAGGATCTCAGCGAGATCCCGGCCGCCCTGGGCATCCGGCCACGGCCGCATCGCTCCCTGAAGAGTGATCAACTCCCGGCGCATCCGCGAAGATTGGGTCTCGATCGCGATGTCCGTGACCTTACGGGCGATCTCCAGGGCGTGGTCCGGTTCGCCCGCCGCAGCCGCCGCCGTAGCATGCCGGGCGCCCCCACGGTCCCTGCGCGCGGTCTCCGGGACGAACGAGAGAACGCGGAGGTGGATACGTCCACGATCGGACCGGCCGGGGTCTTGGAGTCACCGACGGGGACCACACCGTGGGAGACGCCGAGGTTGACAGCCACCTCGACGCAGGCGCCACCATTGTTGCTGTACGAGGACTTGAACCAACGCGGGGATACGGTCGCGGTCGTCACGGAGTGCCATTTGGGTCAGACGGTGTCGAACTCTCCCGCCTTGATGCCCGAAACGAAGCCGGTGAACGCCCCGGCCGGGACGCTCAGGACCGGACCCGCCGGATTCTTGGAGTCACGGACAGGGACCACGCCGTGGGAGACGGCGAGGTTGGCGGCCACCTCAAGGCAGGCGCCGCCGTTCTCGCTGTACGAGGACTTGAACCAACGCGGGGATACGGTCGTCACGGGATGCCCCTTCGATCAGACGGTGTCCAACTCTCCCGTCTTGATGCCCGAAACGAAGCCGGTGAACGCACCGGCCGGGAAATCCAGCACCGGACCCGCCGGATTCTTGGAGTCACGGACAGGGACCACGCCGTGCGAGGTGGCGAGGTTGACAGCCACCTCAAGGCAGGCGCCGCCGTTGTCGCTGTAGGAGGACTTGAACCAACGGGGGGATTCGGTCGTCACGGGGTGCCCTTTCGTAACTGTTCAATCATGGCCACGGATGCCGCTTGGGAGAGCGCTTCGGCCTGCAACTGATGGTAGGCCGTCAACAGGGGTACTACGGAAGGACTTTCCCGTTCGAGCTGGCCTCGTTGGGCGGACTCCGCGTAGGAGATGAGGGAGCGGTTTTGCAGCGTCAGGATGTAGAGCGGCAAGCGGAGCGGGCGGCGGTCCCCCATGTCGAATGGGGCGACCTGTAGGACGGTGTTCGGTAGCGCCGCGAACTCAACCAGCCGCGCCAACTGCGCCTCCATGACTTCAGGTCCGCCAACGGGCAGCATCAGGCAGCTTTCGTCAAGCACCACGAAGACCAGCGGGGGCGGTGTCCGAAGCAGCGAGGCTTGCCGCTCTGCCACCAGCGCCACTCGTTCATCTGCCTGCTCCGGAGTGATCGCACCTCGCTCGACAGCTCGTGCGTTGAGCGCCGACGCGTACTCCGGTGTCTGGAGGATTCCCGGGATGACGCCGACTTCGTAGAGCCGGATCTCCGCCGCGTGCGCCTCATGGGCCACGTATTCCTGGAAGCCCTCAAGAATTGCCGTGTGCCGTGCGGCCTGGCTCTGGCGTTCGAGCCTGTCTCCGGTTCCGAACACTCGGTCAGCGCTCTTCGCAAAACGGGTAGTTGGGGGTCGGCGACCAGTTTCTACGGCCGAAATATGCGTTCCGGAGCACCCTATGCGCTCGCCCAGCTCGTCCTGGGTCCAGCCGCGCTCATCCCGCAGTCTGCGGAGACGCTCGCCGAAGGCCGCCGTCAGCGATTTCTCGGGGTCCAGTTCTTTACGGTTCACCAACGACCACTCAACTCCTCGTGCACTTGGCGCAAGTTGATGATGCTCCGACACTACGTCACGCTAATCGCTCCCGGTAGTGACTCCACTACAGAGAGGAGCGGTGGTGTCTGAAAAGAGCCTTCCGGCCCCCGGCACACTCATGGTCGACGCGCAGAACCGGATCGGTGAATTCCGGGGCGAGTGGTGCGGACTATGGTCTCTGCGCCCTGTAACTGGCGGTAGGGAATGGTCCGTCGACCCACAAGACGTACGGCCGGCCACCCCCGAACAGCGCTTACGCGCCGAGAACTCCCGTATGAACGCCCGGAGTCGGGGCGAGTACCTGTGAGCACCTACGGCTACATCCGCTGGCTATTACGGCCGGATCTTGACGATGACGCCCCACCCCACACGTACGCCTTCCGGTGCCTCACCCTCATCGAGGGCGACGGCGACGACCGCGAGTGCGACGCCAAGTCTCCGGTGAGTACCGACCCCACCGAACCCCAGACCTGGGCCTTCGCCCACCTCCGCGACCACCCCGACCACACCAGCTACGCCGAAGTCACCGAACACCCGTGGGTCATGTGGCGCGGCGGACCCGCATGAACTGCCTCCCGGATCAGCCGAGTTACCGGTGCGCCGTCCACGCCGAAGGACCCCTCACCCCCACCCCCCTCCTCTTCGCCATCCTCGCCGGACAAGGCCGCGTCCTCGGCAACGACCTCCACCACACCCCCACCCACACCCACTGCGAACTCGCCCACGGACACCCCGGCCCACACGCCGACCACGTATGGGACTGGGACCACAACCCCACCCACGCCCTCTGGGCCCGGTGGGACACCCAAGACGCCACCCCCCGCTACGAAAACCTCCCCTGGTGTGAGACCGCCGGCGGGCCGGACGCCGACGCCTGCACCCTCTACCTCAACCACCCCCACCCCCACTCCTGGACCCTCACCGACGAAACCTAGGTCGTCGCGAGCGCCTCCGTGGGGGTCAGGCGGGCCGCGCGGACCGACGGGTACACGCCTGCCAACATGCCGATCACGACCGCGCCGCCGAAACCGGCCGTCACCGAGGTGACGGGAATGACCGGCTGCCAGCCCTGATGGGTGGCGTAGCCCACGGTGGCCAGGACGCCGAGCAGGGTTCCGGCGATACCTCCGAGCGCCGACAGGATCACGGATTCGGTGAGGAACTGGCCGCGTATCTGACCCCTGTTGGCGCCCAGGGCGCGGCGGAGCCCGATCTCGCGGCGGCGTTCGAGGACGGAGATGACCATGGTGTTGGCGACTCCGATGCCACCGACGAGCAAGGCGACCCCGGCGAGTCCGAGGAAAATCGCGGAGAAGCTGTTCTCGGTCGCCCGCTTCGCGGCAAGCGCGTCGGTCGGGCGGCTGACCTGGACCAGGCCGGGCAGTTCAGGGTTGATGGTCGCGGGCAGGACCTCCCGTACCGCCTCGATCTGCGACTCCTCGGCCTTGACGTAGAGCACGGTGGGGTGGCCGTCGAACTGCCGCAGGCCGCGCGCGGCGTCCCAGCCGACCAGGACCGAGCGGTCGATGTCCGGCGACAGCGGAGTCTTCTCCAGGGTGCCGACGACCGTGAACCAACGGCGGTCGATGTAGATCTGCGGGGCGGGCTGCCCGGCGGTGATCTCCGGAATGCCGAGCCTGGAGGCGGCGGCCGAGCCGAGGACGGCGGTGGGGAACTTCTCCGTGTCCGCGCTGAGGAATCGGCCCGAGCCCACTTCCGCGTTGATCGCCTGGAGCAGATTGAGCTTGCTCGCCAGGACGGTCAGCCCCGTGTGGTCACCGGCGGCGGCACGGTCGTTACGGAACACCTCGGCATGGGTGTTGGCGACCGCGCTGGCCACCGTGACCGGCCCGATCCGCGCGGCCATGTCCACCGATTCCGGCGGCAGCAGCACCGGCGGGTCCTGGCGGACGGGAACGGTCTGGAGCATGTCGGTGCCCAGCGCCGACAACTCGCTCATCAGGGCCTGCCGACTGGACGCCGGTATTCCGGTGACGACGATCAGGGTGGCGATGCCGATCGAGATACCGAGCGCCGACAGGGCCGCCCGTACCTTGCGGGTCCTGATACCCATCAGCCCCAGGCTCAGGATGTCCAGCGGCGCGAGCCGCACCGGCCTGCTGTCGGCGAACCTCCCGGTGCGCGTCGATGTCGATGTGATGGTCATGACCAACTTTCCGTACGGGCATCGCTACGTGCGTCGGTATGGGCGTCGGTATGGGTGTCGGAGACAAGGCGGCCGTCCCGCAGCTCCACCCGGCGGGGCAACTGGGCCGCGATGTCCCGGTCGTGGGTGATGACCGCGATGGTCGTGCCCCCGTGGTTCAACGTGGTCAGCAGATCCAGTACGGCCATACCGTTCGCCGTGTCCAGCGCGCCCGTCGGCTCGTCCGCGAGCACCAGGAGAGGCTGGTTGACGAGCGCGCGGGCGATGGCCACCCGCTGCCGCTCACCGCCGGAGAGCTGCTGCGGCAGATGCTTGGCACGGCGGGCAAGGCCCACCCGGTCCAGTGCCTCCATGGCCAACGGGCGGCGCTTGCCGCGCGGCACCCCGGCGTACAGCAGACCGGTGGCGACGTTCTCGGCCGCCGTCAGCCCGTCGGTCAGATGGAACTGCTGGAACACGAAGCCGAGGCGACGGCCGCGCAACGCCGACAGCCGGCGGTCCGAGAGCGCCGCGACGTCCTGACCGCCGATCTCCACCGTGCCGCTCGTCGGCCGGTCCAGCGTGCCCATGATGTTCAGCAGCGTCGACTTGCCGGACCCGGACGGGCCGACGATGCCGAGCAGTTCGCCGGGTGCGACGGCGAGCGAGACGTCGTCGAGCGCCTTCGCCCCACCGGGGTACACCATGCTCGCGCGGCGCACCGCCAGGACCGGTCCCGCGCTCATGAGGTCGTCACCACCTTGGTGCCCGCACGGATGCCGGCGCCACTGATCTCCACCATGCCCTTGGAGAACATCCCGGTCCGCACCGCCACCAGACGGCCCCCCGGCAACTGGACCGCGTAGCCGCCCTCGCGCAGCGCCAGCAGAGCGCCGACGGGCACGGCGAGCACGTCTTCCCGGGTCTCCGATGTGAACCTCACCTTCACCGGGGCGGATTCCAGCCCGCGCACGGCGGTGGTGTCGCGCAGGGCGATACCGACGGTGAGCTGGGGTCTGCCGGAGCCGCCGCCGCCGTCACCGCTCTGCGCGTCGCCGAGTTGGACGGTGGCGCCGACGGCCGTGATCGTGCCCCGGGCCGTCGCGTCGTCGGGCAGGCTCACGGTCACCTCGTCGCCCCGCTTCATCGAGCCCGCGTCCGACGGTTCCATCGGGACCGTCACCGACTTGACGGTGGAGGTGACCGTCATCAGCGTCCCGTCGGCCGCGTCGGCGAGCTGCGCCTGTACGCCGTCGACCCGCGCGGCACCGGACAGCACCGAGAGGTCGCCGACGCGTAGAACCCCGGTGGCGGGCATGCCGACCTGGGTCTGCCACCGTTTGATCGCGGCGGCGAGGCCGGCGGTCAGGACGCCGTCACCGCGCTTGACGCGGACGGGGGCGGTGGCGGAGGGGGCGGCGGCGGGTGGGGTGGGCGGCCCGGTCCCGGGGGTATCCGGAGGGGGACTCGCCGTGGAGGGCGCCTGTCCGGTGTCGGCCGTGTCGTCCCGCGTGACCGGCTGCTGGGCAATCCACGTACCCACCTCCGGCTGTACGCCGATGTCGTAGCCGAGTTCTCTGAGGTTGTCGGCCACCGTCTTCACGTCGGGGCCTGTGGTGCCCCTCGCCTCCAGGGTCCGGTACAGCGGGGTGGCGCCGTAGAAGACGGGCACCGGGACGTTGTCCACCCGGTACAGCGGTTGACCCCGCCGTACCGTGCTCCCCGCCGTCGGCAACCAGGTGATCAGGCCCTCCTTGCCGCCCCTCACGGTGGTCGTCCGGCCGTAGCCGAGGGTCCCGTCCAACGTCTGGGAGTTGGACAGGTCGGTTCTGGTCACAGTGGCGAACGCGACCCGCGCGGCGCGGTCGGCCGGGGTGTCCTCCTTCCCGTCGCGGTCCTGCCACACGGCCACGCCGAGCGCGCCCGCCGTGAGGACCGCCAGGACCACCGCCACGAGCACCACCCGCCGCCTGCCCGGGGAGCGGGTCACCGTGTTGTCGTCGGGCGAGCGGGTCGCCCCGCCGCCGTCACTCGTCTCCACCGAACGCCTTCACCTGGCAGGTCGTCAGGGTTTCGTGGTAGCCGGGAGCGTTCATGCTGGCCCCGTCCTCCAGGCCCCAGCCCTCCTCCATGACCACGCTCTTGACGCCGTGCTCGTTCATGCACGTGACCATGGTCCGTACGTCGTCGGCGTACTCCGGGTTCCTGGCCGGGTCCAGCTCCGGCGGATCGAGCGGCTGCTTCTTCGCGCACGCCTTCACACCGGGGGAGTCCGGAGACGTCTTGTTCTTGTCCCCCGCCCCGTTCTCCTTCAGGCAGGCGGTCCACGCCTCGTACAGGCGGTTGATCTCCTCCTGGGTGCTGTCCAGCCTGATCCGCGGGCGGCCCGCGTCGGGATCGGCGCTCGCCCTCGGTGCCGAACCGTCCCGCGCCGCCGGACTGGTGATCGAGGCGATCCCGTCGCCGCCGCCCCCGCCGCTCTCGCCCTGACCGCTCTTGTCCGTACCGCCACCGCCTCCGCCGCACGCGGTGACGACGGTCAGCAGGGCCGCGCCGACGGAGGCGGCCAGCGCGGCACGTGCCGCACGTGCGCGACGGCCGTGTCCCGGCCGCGCTCGTTCGAAGTCATTCCCCATGGCGCAGACCGTCGCCCAGGGTTATGAGGATTCTGTCAGGCTGCGATCAGGAAGCCGTCTGGTCTCTTTTCGCCGCCTTTACGATGCGTTCCATGAGCGCCCGAGTTCTCGTGGCCGAGGACGACACCAAACAGGCCGAGGTGATCCGCCGCTATCTGGAGCGCGAGGGCTACACGGCCCTCGTCGTCCATGACGGGCTCACGGCGCTCGACGAGGTCCGCCGCCACCAGCCCGACCTGCTGGTCCTCGATGTGATGATGCCGTTCGTCGACGGTCTGGACGTGTGCCGCATCCTGCGGCGCGAGAGCGACCTGCCCGTGCTGATGCTGACCGCCCGCAGTACCGAGGAAGACCTGCTGCTCGGCCTGGACCTCGGCGCCGACGACTACCTGACCAAGCCCTACAGCCCCCGCGAGCTGATGGCCCGTATCCGCACCCTGCTGCGCCGGACCCGGGCAGCCGCCGCCGCGCCGGACGATCCGGTGCTGCGGGTCGGTGCCCTCGCCCTCGACCCCGTCCGCCGCACCGTCGAGATCGAGGGCCGGCGGGTGGCCTGCACGCCGGGTGAGTTCGAGGTCCTTGCCGCGATGGCCGCCGAACCGGAACGGGTCTTCACCCGGCGCCAGTTGCTTGCCCGCACGCGCGGGGACGACCGCTACATAACGGAACGCACCATCGACGTACACGTCCTGAACCTCCGCAAGAAGATCGAGCCCGTCCCCCGGCAGCCGGTCTATCTCCAGACGGTGTTCGGAGTCGGCTACCGCCTCACCGACGGCAGCCGTGGACGCCGGGGAAGCGATGGACGCTGAGAAAGTGAGGGGCGCTGAGGAAGCCGTGGACGCCAAGGCAACCGTGGACGCTCAGGCAACCGTGGGCGCCAAGGGCCGCGACCGGACACCCCTGCGCCGGAGCCTGCTCGCGCGTTTGCTGGCCGCGTCGATCACGATCGCCGTGTGCTCGGTCGCGGCCACCGCCTGGCTCGCCACCCGCACCGCCACGAACGCCATCCAGCACGAGCAGGGACAAGTCCTCGCCAACGACGCCCGGATCTACGACACGCTCATCGGCTACGCCGCGCGCCACACCGACTGGTCCGACGTGGCGCCGACCCTCCGGCTGCTGGGCGAACAGACCGGGCGCCGTATCACCCTGACCACCCAGGACCGCCGACCCCTCGCCCGCTCCGGCCCCGCCACCGCCCTCCCCACCAAAGCCTCGGCGCTGGTCGACCCGCTACGGGCCGATCCCGCGCTGGTGCCCGGCGTCAAGCCGGACGGAATCGACCCGCGCGCGGTCGGCCCGTACCGATTGCCGCAGGCCGAGCGCGAGGAACTGCGCAGCCGCGTGGAAGGGCTGCAACCCTGCTTGCGCAACGTGACCGGTTCCAGCGCCCGGGTCGCCGAAGCGCCGAGCGGCAGGCCGTCCTTCGTCATCACCGGGGACAACGGAACCCAGCAGAAGATCAACCAGGTGTGCGCCCTGTACACACTCGACCTCGCCACCCCCACCGAGAACCGGGCGCTCGACCGGCTCAACACCCTCGTCGGCGACTGCGTGAAACGCCAGGACCTGGACCCCGTGACGGTCGGTCTCGGCTTCGCTCCGCCCGGAAACGGCGACGCGGCCGTACAGCGCTGCATCGACACCGCCCGCAGGGAGCAGCTCGCCCCGCACGTCGCTCCGCCCGCGCTGCTGTTCGTCAGCTCCCCGGCCGGATCGGCCGCCCCCGGCTTCGACCTCTCCCCGGCCAACACGGTCCGGGTCGCCGGTGTCGCCGCCCTCGTACTCCTGCTCACCGTGGCCGTCACGGTCACCGTCGGCACCCGCCTTGTCAGACCCCTGCGGGCGCTGACCGACGCCGCCCGCCACCCGACACGGCAGCACCTGAGCGTCCCGGTGACCACCCACGACGAGATCGGTCAGCTGGCCGCCGCCTTCAACGACCTGGCGGAGCGCCGCGAACGTGTGGAGAGCCAGCGCAAGGCCATGGTCAGCGATGTCGCCCATGAACTGCGCACCCCGCTCAGCGCGATCCGCAGTTGGCTGGAAGCGGCCCAGGACGGCCTCGCCGACCGCGACGACGCGTTCGTCGACTCGCTGCTTGAGGAGGCCCTGCTGCTCCAGCACATCGTCGACGACCTGCAACATCTGGCGCAGGCCGACGCGGGCCAGTTCCGGCTGCACCGCGAACCCCTGCGCCTGCGGGACCTCCTCGACCAGGTGTCCGCCGCCCACCACGGCCGGGCCGACACCGCCGGTGTCACGCTCACCACCCGCACCGAGGGCGACCCCACCCTCTTCGCGGACCCGGTGCGCCTGCGCCAGACCGTCGGCAACCTGGTGTCCAACGCCGTCCGGCACACCACTCGCGGGGGCAGCGTCACCGTGCGCTGCCGCCGCACGGGCGACCAGGTCGTGATCGAGGTCGCCGACACCGGTACCGGTATCGGCGCCGACGAACTGCCCCACGTCTTCGACCGCTTCTGGCGCGCCGACAAGTCCCGCAGCCGCCAGACCGGCGGCAGCGGCCTGGGCCTGGCCATCGTCCGCCAACTCACCGAAGCCCACGGCGGCACGGTCTCGGTGACCAGCACCCCGCACACGGAAACGGTCTTCACCCTCCGCCTCCCGGTGTGAGGGGACGGCCGCCGTCACCTATCCGTCAGTCAGCCCAGCCGGGCCAGCCGGGTCACCGCGTCCCGCAGGACTTCCTCCCGCTTACAGAAGGCGAACCGGACATATGGGGCGCCCTCCGCCCGGTGGTCGTAGAAGACCGCGTTCGGGATGGCCACCACCCCCGCCCGGGACGGCAGCGCGCGGCAGAAGGCGAAGCCGTCGTCGGCGCCCAGGGGGCGGATGTCCGTCGTGATGAAGTACGTGCCGGAGGGGCGGTACACGCCGAAGCCCGCGTCCGCGAGCCCCTTCGCCAGCAGGTCCCGCTTCGCCTCCATTCCGGTACGGAAGTCCTCGAAGTAGGCGTCGGGCAGTGCCAGCGCCTCCGCGATCGCGTACTGGAACGGGCCCGACGCCACGTACGTCAGGAACTGCTTCGCCGAGCGGACCGCCGTCGTCAGGGGCGCCGACGCCGTCACCCAGCCGACTTTCCAGCCCGTGAACGAGAACGTCTTGCCCGCCGACGAGATCGTCACCGTGCGGTCCCGCATGCCGGGGAAGGTGGCAAGCGGGATGTGTTCGGCGCCGTCGAAGACCAGGTGTTCGTAGACCTCGTCCGTCACGACGAGGAGGTCGCGTGCGACGGCGATACGGGCGATCTCGGCGAGTTCGGCGCGGGTCAGGACCGTGCCGGTCGGATTGTGCGGGGTGTTCAGGAGCAGCAGCCGCGTCCTCGGCGTCACCGCGTCCCGCAGCTCGTCCAGGTCCAGCCGGAACGCGCCGTCGCGCGGCCGGAGCGTCACCGGCACCCGGGTCCCGCCGGCCATGGCGATGCTCGCCGCGTACGAGTCGTAGTACGGCTCCAGGGCGATCACCTCGTCGCCGGGCTCGACCAGCGCGAGGAGCGACGCGGCGATGGCCTCCGTGGCGCCCGCCGTGACCAGCACCTCCGTGTCCGGGTCGAAGGACAGGCCGTAGCGGCGCTCCTGGTGGGCGGCGATGGCGGTACGCAGCTCCGGTACGCCAGGGCCCGGCGGGTACTGGTTGCCGCGCCCGTCGCGCAGCGCCCGTACCGCCGCCTCGCGCACCGCGTCGGGGCCGTCCGTGTCGGGGAAGCCCTGCCCGAGGTTGAGGGCGCCGGTCCGCACGGCCAGCGCGGACATCTCGGCGAAGATCGTCGTACCGAACTCCGCGAGACGGCGGTTGAGCAAGGGGCGGGACGGGACGGAAGACGGGCCGGAGGTGGAGGTCATGGCGGCCATCCTGCGCCGAACCTCTGGAGTTCCTCAACTAACGTTCGCCGATGAGCGCCTGCGCGGGCGCTCATAGCACCGCATCTGAGCTGGGAATGAGCCGTCGGCGCCTGTCGTCATCTGTCGTCGTTGGCCACCCTCGGACGGCCCACAGGCGGCCCGACCGCGGGGCCCGATCTGCCGCTATCGATAGCACCACGGGGCGCTAACGTTAGCGCCCCTGATAGCGCCTCAAACCGGTCCTGAGCAGGGTGTTAGCCGATAGCGGGTCATCTGGGCAGACCCCGGAATCTGGCGGTTGCGCGCACCTGGGAGGGTCGGCGGGAAGAGCAGGAAGGAGCGGCCTCCGGCCGCGCGTCTTTGGGCTCGCTGCGCTCGCGCGCCGGCCGCGATCCGGTGTGAGCGCCGTGAGGGTCTGCGGCTCACTCGGTCGTGGGAGAGGCCACCCGTGCCCGGCGAGGCGTGCTCCTCTTACATTGCCTTGCCCGGGGGCGCAGGAAACGACGGCCTTTACCTGCGCGGCGGCGCCCCTGGTAAAGGCCGTCCTGCGTGCCTCTGAGGGGAAGACGGCAGACAAGAGGAGCACGCCTCGCCTCGCCCGCTTGGAAGGCGTCCTGCGGGCCTTCTATGGCGCGGCTGAAGAGACCACCGGCGCCGGGCGGGGGTGGTCTCGCCCCTGAAACGCCACCACGGGCAATCCAGGGGCGGGGGTGCTCTCTTCCCCCCTGGATTGCCCGTGGTGGCCTTCCAAGGGGGAGGTTTCCTGTGGTGGGTGCCGTCGGGCCCCTCACGCTCTGAGCGGCATCTCTACGGCTCTTCAGAGGGGGGCGGTCCGCAGCACCCACGGTCGCCCCCTCCTGAAGAGCGATCCTCACCCGGAAAGAGCGGATGTTCTCTTCTTACTAGAGAGTTGAGGAGAGATAGCGTCCGCAGCGTCCGCCGACTGGCCGTCACACCATCTGAGCTGCAACGATGGTGCGGACGCTAAACAGTTTGTTTAGCGTCCGCTAGCGTCCGCAGCGTCCGCACCCTCTCTCCCTCAAAGAGTTCTTTTCCGCAGGTCAGGGAGGCTCCTAGAGGAGAGAGGGTGCGGACGCTGCGATCCCGACGTGCGTGGAGACATCCGAGGTGTTGCGGCTCTTCGCCGCGACGCAGGGCAAACCGGGCACGGGCGGCTGGGCGTAGACGGCGTGCCGCGCGAGCGCAGCGAGCTGCCAAGGGTCGTGCGGCCGAAGGTCGCTCCTTCTATCACTGCCTGTAGCAGACGTGGACCCTCGAAGGGGTGCTAGGTCTAGCACTCCGCACCGCTAGACCTAGCACCCTCACTAGCGACGCGAACCCCTGCTGATCAGCGGGCTAGCGTCTAGCACCTGACATGCGGAAACCCCGGATTCGGATTGAAACCGGGGCTCCGAGGGGGTGGGCCACTGCTAGAGGCTCCCCAGGCGTTCGCTACCAAGCGTCACTGCGGCAGGGTGCAAGGCGCCGCCGCTTCATCCCTGGCTGTCCAGCGCCTTCAGTACCGACTCGGGGTCACCGTTGTAGACAAGGTGAGGTTCGTCGGGCCCGGGAGGCACGAACCGGGTCCGATAGCGGATCAGGTCGCTCTCAGAGAAGTAGATCGAGTTCGGGTCGGCTTCATGCTGCGCGTTCCGTTCGCTCACGCGCGACCAGAGGTCTTCGTGACTGGCCTCCAGGTAGACCAACACCGATGTTGCATCGGCGTCCGCCGCGATCGAGAGCCATCGAGCGCGATCGTCCGGAGTCCAGAATCCATGGTCTACCACCACGTCGTGCCCGGCCTGAAGTTGCTCGCGGAGTTCTACGGAGATCTCTTCGAGAACTGGGCGCTCAAGGGTGGGAAAGACGCCACGGGGGAAATCGACTCCGTACACGCCATGTCGCTGGAACATCACTTCGTCCGGGCACAGCCTGACAAAACCGCGAGCTGTAAGGGCACGGGACAGCATCGTCTTCCCCGAGCCGGGAAGCCCCGTCATCAGGACGCAGAACGGCCGGCGGCTGCGGTTGGCGGCCGTCACTGGGTGACTTCCGATTCCGTTCGCCACGTACGGCCGGGGCCCCCGAGGTCTACGCCGTACTCCACAACGTTGCCTTCGCTGTCCACGAACTTCGCCGTCATGACGACGACTGGCTGTGTCGGCGGCTTCGCGGGGTCCAGCTCCAGGAGTTCGGCATCCTCCGGCGTCAGGAGGCGTGCCGACGCGGTGTCAATCCGGTGCGTGATCGCTCGACCGGTGGCCTGAGCAATGAGTTCCAGGGAAGTCCCCCCGGTTAGACGCTCGCTCCTCGCCAATTGCGGAATCAACTTCCCGTACAGGGCAGGGATCCACGAAGTCGAGTGCGCGACGATGCCGTGCCGGTCGCGATACACCCGACGTCGTCTGATCACGTCTGAGCCAGGCTTGATGTCCAGTGCCTGTGCCGCGTCTGCGGGTGCCGACACCACCGAAGCGTGGTGCGAGTCGGATCGCTCGCCGGATCCCCAACTGGACCCGGTACGGCGTCCTCGGTCCTGGCGCTGAGAACCCGAGGACATCGGAGCGGGGCGGTCCAGAACCTCGGTCCCGATTCCGTGAATCCCCCTGACGAGCCCTTCGTTGCGCAGCTTCCGCAACGCCTTCTCGGCTGTCGCGGTGCTGACGTTCCACTCCTGAGAGAGGTTCTTGATACTCGGCAGGAGTGAGCCCGCCTGTAGCTCGCCGGACGTGATCAGCCCGGCGTAGTGGGCGGCAATCTGCGCGTATGGCGCTCGATTGTCGGCCTGATCCGACATCTCGTCTGCTCCCTTGCCTCAGTGGGTGACATGCCTACTGTACCCCTTGACACCCTAGGGTTCCCTAGGGAACCCTAGGGATGCGCCCACCGGTCGACTCGATCGATCGGATGGTGCAAAGAGTCCTGGTCAGAGCCGGGACAAAGCAGGGAGCGGCTCCCTACCGCCAAGCAGATAGCCGCTCCCCGACCCTCGAAGGGGTACCTCCATCATGCCTGGAGTCAAGACGGTACGTAGGGGCGGGCAGGCCGCGTCTCGGGGCAATGGTCCCGGTGGGCGGAAGCTGGAGCCGGGCGAGATCATCGCGCTCACGGCCAAGCAGTCGGAGCGGCTGGCTGAGCTGTACACCGAGTGGGGCGGGGGCCGTCTGGAGAGCTACGCGGCCCGGAAGCTCATGAACTACGGCGTGAGCCATGCCCAGGCGCGTGAGCTGGCCGAAGACATCGCGCAGGACGTATGGGTGGCCGTCGCCCGGGAGACCACCAAGCCGCTCATGACCGCCGACAGCCTGAGCGCGGATGAGCGGCGGATCTTGATGTTCGGCCGGGTCAAAACCGAGGTCAACCAGTTCTTCCGCCGTAGGTCGTCGACCGAATACGCGGTGGACTTCACGGACCCGGTGACCTGCAACAACCTGTGCCCGGTACTGCCCGACGGGTGCGCTCGTACGACGCTGCCCGCCTACCTGGACACCATGGTGTCCAGGCTCCCGGAGCGCGAGCGTGAGGCCCTTTTGCTGCGGCTGGAGGGCATGCCCATGCGGCGGCTGGCCGAGCGAATGGGTGTCAGCTACCCGTCGGCCAACCGGCTTGTCGAGACCGCGATCCTGCTGATCCAGATCGACAACCCCGAGTTGTCGGCGGACCCGGCACCGCTGGAGTCACTGGCGCAGTGGGAGCGCGAGGAACTGACGCGCATGAGCGCTGCCCAGCGGGCGGCCCTGCTGCGCATGGATGAGACCGCCCGCCGGGCCCTGCTGCTGCACGTGGGCCAGGGGCTGAACATCACCGAGGTGGCCCGGCGGCTGGGCGTCCCGCGCTACCAGGTGCTTCCGGTGCTGGGAGCCTGCGCGACCGCACTGCGTGCCCTGACGGCCGACGACATGGAGCAGGCGGCGTGAGGCACGGACACCCGCTCAACTCCGCCAGGCGGCGCGTGCGCAGGGAACAGCTCGCGCGCCGTCACGGGCAGCGCTGCGCCTATTGCCGCCGCCCGTTCGCGGACCTGAGTGAGGCCACCCTCGATCACATCGTGCCGCGGTCGCTGTGGCGATCGTGGTCGGTCACCTCGCTGGTACTGGCGTGCGTCGACTGCAACCAGGCCAAGGCCGACCGGTTCCCGCTCTCCCTCGCCCTGTCGCTGCTGCGGTCGGTCGACCCGGTTCGGTCGACCGTCGGCCCGACCGTGTGGCCGCTGCTGGCCCGACTCGCGCACGCCAACCAGTCGACGTTCGCGGCCGTGTGGTCGCCCGACCCGGTCGGCCGACGGTCTACCCCTGACCTGCGTGACGAGCCGCGTCACACCCCGCGTCACCCCGTCGCATCCGACGTCCGGCCGGGGCGCCGTGCGGCCGTGCGCCATCCCTCGATCCGACCCGACTGCCTGCGCGCTCCCCGACCCGTCCGGGTGTGCGCGGGCCCGACCGGAGAGGCGGTGTCCGCATGAACGCGGTGAACACTCAGGTGAACGGATCGACCCGACCCGTGAACGGCACGGCCCGACCCATGAACGGTGCGGACCGGAGCGTGAACAGGCCGGATGGCGGGGTGAACACCCAGGGCGCGGCGGTGAACGCGCGTCGGCCGGCCGCTCGCGGGGGTGTCGGCGGGGGTGACAAGCCGCCGCCCGCCGCCGCGCGGATCGTGGCCATGGCGCGCGAGGAGTACCGGTTCGTCACGTCCACCGACGGCCGCCCGTACGCCGTCGCCGTCGACGGCTCGAACGTCGCCCTGCCGCTGCGGGGCAAGAGCGGCGTACGACAGCGTCTTGCCCGCCGGTTCGCGGACGCCTACCCCGGCGAGGTGGCCTCACAGTCCGCGCTCGCGGACGCCATGACGGTGCTGGAAGGCATCGCGGAGGACACCGACCCGGTACCGGTCAACCTGCGGGTGGGCAGGGACCCCGCCGGCGCCGTCGTGGTCGACCTGGGCAGCGCCGACGGCCGCGCGGTCGTCGTGTCCGGTGTCGGCTGGCACGTCGCCGACCGCGCCCCCGTCCTGTTCCGCCGCTCCGGCGCCATGGCCCCGATGCCGCCGCCGGTCCTCGACGGTGACGGCCTGGCCAAGCTGCACGCCCTGCTCAACATGGACGAGCCCACGTTCCGTCAGCTCGTGGCGTGGCTGGTCGCCGCGTGGATTCCCGATATCCCGCACCCGGCGCTGGTGTGCAAGGGCGAGCAGGGCACAGGCAAGTCCAAGGCAGCGCAGATGTTCATCAACCTCATCGACCCCTCCCCGGCCGCCAAACGCAGCCAGCCCAGGGACGAAAAGGCATGGTCACGGCAGGCGTTCAGCTCATGGGCGCTGTGCCTGGACAACATCTCAACGATCCCGCCGTGGCTGTCGGACACGCTGTGCAAGGCCGTGACCGGTGACGGAGTCGTGGACCGCGCCCTGTACACCGATGACGACGTGGTGGTCCTCACCTTCAAACGGGTGCTCGCCCTGACCACGATCGACGCGGGAGCCCTCGCGGGGGACCTGGCCGAACGCGTCCTGCTGCTCGACTTGCAGCTCATCGACTCCGAACGGCGCCGCTCGGAAGAGGAGTTGGACGCCACGTTCACGGCCGTCCGTCCGGCCGTGCTCGGGGCCCTGTTCGACGTGCTGGCCTGCGTCCTCGCGGTCCTGCCGACGGTGCGGCTGGAGTCCATGCCGCGCATGGCCGACTTCGCCCGCGTGCTCGCCGCCGTCGACCAGACACAGGGCTGGAACACCCTGGGGGACTACCTCGCCACCTCCGCGAACCTCGCCACGGACGCGTTGGAGGGCGACCCGTTCGCGACGGCCATTGCCCACCTGGTCGACCAGGCGGGCACCTGGCAGGGCACGGCAGCCCAGTTGCTCGAAGCGCTTCCCGCGCCGATGGTGAGGCCGCCGAACTGGCCCAAGGACGCCACCCGCGCCAGCGGACGCGTCAAACGCCTCGCCCCGCTGCTGCGGTCCATCGGGATCACCGTGGACGACACGCAGCGTAGCCGCGACCGGACCCGCCACAAGCTCCTCACGCTGGCACGCGCCGCCCCCGAAGAGGAGCCAGCGTCCGCAGCGTCCGCACCCCAACAGGGCCCTCTCTGGCCGGAGGTGGCCCCGCCGGGGCATCGCAGAACCCCGCCTGACCAGCACTGACGTAGCCGGAACATCCACCGGGCCGGGCCGCACACCAGCGGCCCGGACACGTCGAACCTGCGGACGCTACGCCGCCCAGCGTCCGCACTAGCGTCCGCACCCCTCACCCCATCTGAGCTGCACGAATGCTGTCGTGCGGACGCTGGAACGCTGCGGACGCTGAAATACACCAACTCTCTAGGACGGCGAACCGGCACCACTCCCACGCACTCCACCACGGACACGAGGAGTCACCACCGCCATGGCCACCGACGAGCCCACCGACCCCCGCGCCACCCTGCGCGGCGGTCTCCCCGACCGCTACCTCACCCCCGAAGACCTGGTCACCATGTTCGCCCTGCCGAGCGTCGAGACCGTCTACCAGTGGCGCCGCAAGCGCATCGGACCGCCCGGCTTCCGCGTCGGCCGCTACCTCCGCTTCAACCCGGCCGCCGTCCGCGCGTGGGAAGCCGAACGCACCGCCCTCAACGACGCGGCGTGACGTAACCCGGCGACAGCTGCACCGGGTTACGTCACGCGGCCGGTGGTAGAGCCCTCCCCCTCTACCACCGGCCCGCCGGCCGCCCTGCGGCCCAACGGACCGCACGCCTCTACCCGACCCCCCGAAGTAGTGGGGGGCCTCTACCCCGGTAGAGCCCCCGGTAGAGGGGGCTGACCTGCGAAGTAGAGGGGGTAGAGGGGGGCCGCCCGACCCTCTCGAACCACCCGGAAACCCGTTCAGAACATGGGGAGGCAGTGTGGGGAGGCGGAGGGGAGGAGGGGAGAACTCCCCTTCAGCCTCCCCGCTTTGCCTCCCCACGCTGACCAGCGAAAACACCCGTTTGGGGAGGCGGGGAGGCAGGGGAGGCACCCCGCGAGCACTCCCGAAAACCCCTCTGGAAGACCCCTTCACACCCCTGCGTCTGCCTCCCCGTCGGACCCCTGCGGACACCGTGAATGCCAGGGAGGCACCCGCCCCGGACCAAGGGAGGCAGGGAGTACTCCCTCACCGCCTCCCTGAGCCGCCTCCCTCCACCTGACCAGCGCAGACGGCGTTTCAGGGAGGCAGGGAGGCACGCCCCCAGCACCCCCGAAAACCCCCTCCAGAGGCCACCCGACACCCGCTGTCTCCACCTCCCTGACCGACCGTCAACGCCCGCTTGCGCAAGCAACCCCGCTAGCGACCCAAACCCCCAGTGATCAGGCCCGTAGCGAGTAGCGGGCCCGGCACCCCACACCCCAAAACCGGCGCCACGGGACCCACTCGGCCCCGTCGCGACCTGCTACCGAGAAGGGAGTCAGCCCCCATGGCTGGCCACATCCAAGACCGCTGGTACAAGACCGAAACCACCGACAACGGCAAGACCGTCCGCGTCAAGTCCAACCGGTACGGCACCGGACTCCGCTACCGCGCCCGCTACGTCGGCCCCGACGGAACCGAGAAGTCCAAGAGCTTCCCGGACCGACAGAAGCGCCTCGCTGAGAAGTGGCTGAGCGCCATCGAGACGGACATGACGCGCGGCCAGTACACCGATCCCAAGTCCGTACGGATCACGTTCCGGCAGTACGCGGAGAAGTGGCTGGACAGCAAGACATCCAGCCCGATGACCCGGAAGGAACTCGGCCGGCGCCTGCGGCTGCACGTCTACCCGGTGCTCGGCTCACGGCCGGTCGGAACCTTCCGGCCGGAGCACATCAGGGAGCTCCTTGCCGCGCTCGACGCGAAGCCTGGCGTGGGCGCTTCCTACGCGCGGAACATCTTCGCCGATGTTCAGTCGGTCCTTTCTGCGGCTGTGGATGACGCGCTTCTGTCCCGCAACCCGTGCGGTGCACGTACCGTCAAGCGACCCAAGCCTGACCCGCATCCGGTGGTCCCGTGGACACCCGCGCAGGTGTTCGCCGTTCGAGCGGCGCTCTTGGAGCGGTACCAGGCGATGGTTGATGTCGGCGCCGGGTGCGGGCTGCGCCAAGGTGAGGTGTTCGGGCTGGCCGAGGACGCCATCGACGCCGACGGACGCACGCTCCATGTGGTCCGTCAGATCAAGCATGTGGAAGGGCACCCGGTGTTCGCGCTGCCCAAGGGCGGCAAGAAGCGCGACGTGCCGTTGCCCGACTCCGTGGCGGAAGCACTCAGGGCGCACATGGACGCCTACAAGCCCGTTGAGGTCACGCTGCCTTGGCGTGTGCCGGAGGGACCGAAGGTGTCGGCCCGGCTGATCTTCACTGCGGAGCAGGGCGGCATGGTGTGGCGGAGCAACTTCAACGGCAAGGAGTGGAAGCCCGCGCTCGCGGTCGCGGGCCTCATCTCGGAGGCGGACAACGACGGCAAGTACGAGTCGGCGCGTGAGCACGGGATGCACGCCCTCCGGCACTTCTACGCCTCCGCGTTGTTGGACGCGGGCGAGAACATCAAGGCCGTCAGTGAGTACATGGGGCATGCTGATCCGGGCCTGACGCTGCGGGTGTACGCCCACCTGATGCCCGAGAGCCGCGAGCGTGCCCGCCGTGCCATCGACACGGTGTTTCAGCGCATCTCCCAGGAAGGTCACGGCCCACAGGCGGCCCAGTGAGACTCGGACGGCCCCTGACCTGCTCTTCTGCGCAGGTCAGGGGCCTTTTTCTGGATTGGACCCTCAGAAGTTCCTCAACTCTGCTTTGGCCCGAAGAGCCCGGGGGCATCCCCCTTTCACGCAAGAAGCGAGGGCCCGAACGAGGGTCCGTCTCGGGGGAGTCAACGGGGGAAAGGAAGGAGGGTGAGGGCATGGTCGTCTTCGTCGTCCTCATCGTGATCGTCGTGGGTGGGATCATCCTTCTCGGTACGAGGGGATCGTCCAGCGCGGCGCGGAAGCGGGCCCGTATGCAGAAGCGGCGGTCCAAGAGCTACTGGGCCACGGGCTCGGGCTCGGCCGCCGGCGGGGCGGGCGGTGGCTCGTCCTGTTCCGGCGGGTCACCGTCCGGCGGGTCGTCCGGCGGTTCGCATCACGGTGGTGGCCACTCCTGCGGTGGAGGTCATTCCTGTGGCGGCGGATCCTCTTCCTGCGGAGGCGGGTCCTCGTGCGGTGGTGGCGGTGGCGGCTGCGGCGGAGGCAGCTGACACGGGGCAGCTGGTCCGCGGCCCGGCCGGGAGCGGCGGGGGAACGCTTCGGAGCCGGGCCGCCGTCACGCGCCACCACATCGGGCGGCGCCCGTCCCATCCGGCAAGGGATGCGGCGGGCGCCGTCGGCGCAGTCACCCTCACTCGCCCCAGCGACCGGCGCCGCCGGTGCGTCCACTACCGCGCCGAGCGCCCCCGCTCCACCCCCCGATCGTGGCGCCCCTGGTGAACAGTTGAGCTGGGCAGCCCTCGGGGGGATGGAAACCCTACGAAGTTGGGTAAAAACGCTGTGGTGGCGCCGAAGTTCATGATTCCCTCTTAATCGTCAAGGCAGCCCTCGGATCCTTCTCGTGGGCACGAGCCGGCACCTCGATCACCCGGACATTTCCGGGCCGATCCCCGCGCCCCGACGGACGCGCCGGCCTCACCTCATCTTTGCGTGCTAGCGGAGCCGACCCATGCTCACGACCCTGAACACCTCCTATACCGACACCAGCGCGTCCGACCTCGCCTGGGCGCTGGGACGGGAGCCGCTGCCCGCCCTCGCCACCCTCGATCTCGAACTCTCCGACGCGAAACTCCAGTTGAGACTCCTCGGCGCCTCCCACCAGGTTCTTCTTGAGGAAGAGCACGGCACCTGCTCCGAGACGGTGGCCTGTATCCCGGGCAGCAGCACCCCCCTCCCGCTCGGCGTGGCCGAACGGATCGGCGACTGGGAGTACGAGTTCGCGGCCCGCGTCGAGACCCTGTCCCAGGGCCAGTTCGCGGGCCGCGCACAGGAACTCATCGCTCTGGTGTCCGACCATCCGAACGGCCTGGCCGGGGTCTTCCCGGGCAGCCCGCACGCCTTCACGGCGATGCTGGCCCAGCGCCACGAGGGCCATGTGCACTGGCGCACCTGGCACGCGTATCCGCAGGACGGCCAACTCGTGGCGACCCGGACGCGGGTCGGTGTGGGCGTACGGATGGCCGCGACCCTGTGAGCCGCACTCCGTGCGCCGGTGCCGCGCTCCCCCGCGACCCCGCGCCGGGGACGAGTACCCCCGTCCTACGCGGGGTTGACCCCGGCGCGCGGGTCGCCACGGCCGGGTGACCCCGTCCGATTCCCGTGCGAATGATCCCGTCCGTACGAGCCGTCTCGAACATGCATGGACGCGGCAGATCCACACGTGTGGGTGACGGGGTGCGATCGAACCGTGACGTACGGTTCGCAGCGTGATCGAACCGCGCACCCCTGTCCCGGTCCCCGCCCCCCGGCGCCGACAGGACCGGCAGGGCCCGACGAGTCTGCCCGTGACCGCGCGCACGGCCCGGTTCCTCGTCCTCGCGGGCGTGTTCATCTGCGCGGCCTGCGGACTCGTGTACGAACTCGAACTCGTCGCCCTCGCCTCGTACTTGATCGGCGACTCGGTCACCCAGGCGTCCGTCGTCCTGTCCGTGATGGTGTTCGCGATGGGCGTCGGCTCGCTCGCGGCGAAACGGTTGCGCGGCCGGGCCGCCGTCGGTTTCGGCCTGGTCGAGGCGGCCCTCGCACTGGTCGGCGGATGCAGCGCGATGGCCCTGTACGCGGCCTTCGCGTGGAACGGTGCCTGGGACGGCGCGTGGGAGGGCGCCTGGCTGCGCGACACCCGCTATCTCCTGGTCGGCTTCTCGCTCGCCATCGGCATCCTCATCGGCGCCGAAGTGCCCCTGTTGATGGTGCTGATCCAGCGCATCCGCCGACAGGACGCGGGCGGCGCGGTCGCCGACCTGTTCGCCGCCGACTACGTGGGCGCCCTCGTCGGCGGTCTCGCCTTCCCCTTCCTGCTCCTCCCCCTCTTCGGCCAGTTGACGGGCGCCCTGCTCACCGGCGCCGTCAACGCGGTGGCGGGCGGCGCCCTCGTCCTCGGCCTGTTCCACCGCGATCTGACCCGCCGTGGCCGCTGCACCCTGCTCATCGCGAACGCCCTCGTCCTCGGCCTCCTCGCCACCGCCGCCGTCCTCGTGGACGACTTCGAGCGGGCCGCGCGCCGGGCCGTCTACGGCAAGGACGTCCGGGTCGCCCTCCAGACCGACGTCCAGGAGATCGTGCTCACCGGCTCCGTCCGCGGCCCCGTCGACCTCTATCTCGACGGGCGCCTGCGGGTCAGCGGACGTGACGAGCACCGCTACCACGCGTCCCTGGTGCACCCGGCGATGAACGGCCCCCACGCGCGCGTGCTCGTCCTCGGCGGCGGTGACGGACTCGCCGCCCGCGAAGTCCTCACCCACCCCGGCGTCCGGCGCGTGGACATCGTCGAACTCGACGCCGGAGTGGTGCGCCTGGCCCGTACCGACCCGGCCCTGAGCGCCCTCAACCGGCACGTCTACCGCGACCCGCGCGTCCACGTCGCCACCGCCGACGCCTTCCAGTGGCTGCGCGTCGACCGGCGCGCGTACGACGTGGTGATCTCCGATCTGCCCGACCCCGGCATCACCGCGAGCACCAAGCTGTACTCGCAGGAGTTCTACGGGCTCGTGTCCCGCGTCCTCGCGCCCGGCGGGCGGCTCGCCGTGCACGCCGGGCCCGTGACCTCCCGGCCGCGGGTGTTCTGGACGGTCGACGCGACGGTCCGCGCGGCCGGTCTGCGCACCACCCCGTACCGCGTCGGCGGCCGGCTCACCGGGTTCTCCGCCGGGCCCGACCGCACCGCGGGCGGTGCCGGGCCGCCCGACGCGTCGCCCGAGGACTGGGGGGTCGTCCTCGCCGGGCGCACCCGCCCCGAGCCGGGCCCCCGGGCCGCGAAGGGCGTACGGGACGCCGCCCGCACCCGGCCGGCCGGGCTCACCCCGTCGACGCTCGTGCATCCCCGGTACGCGGACTGAGCCGAGGAGTACGCGGGCCGAGCCCATCAAGGGGGAGTGAGGGCGAGTGAGCCGGGCGGTCGGACCGGTGCCCTGTGCGGCCCGTTCTGGGTAGGCTCGGCTTCCATGGAGCATGAGGTGTTCGTTCCGGTTCCGGCCGAGCCTCTGCGGGAGGCGCTCAACGATCCCGCCGCCGTCGCGCGGGCGGTCCCCGGGCTTCAGCAGGACGCCGGTGAGATCCCCGGCGTGGGGCGGCTCAAGATCCGGGTCGGGGGCACGACGATCACCTACCGCGGTGCCCTGCGGATCGCGCCGAGCGGACCCGACCGGTTCTCCGTGGAGGGCGAGGGCGTCGAGGTACGCGGCCCCGGGGGCATCAAGGTCGCGCTGAGCGTGCGGCTCGCGCCGGGCGACGACGGCGAGGGGACCACGGGTACCGTCCTCACCTTCTCCGGCGGGGCGTCCGCCGACGGGCGCGCGGGCGAACTCGCGCCGGAAGCCGTGCGGTCGGCGGTGGAGAGGCTGCTGACGCGGTTCGCCGAGGCCCTGGCGGAGGACACCGGAGGCGGGTCCGGGAGCGGAGGCGTGCCCACGATGGATCCGGCTCCCGTCGAGCAGTTGCCCACCCCGGTGGCGGAAGTCGACGTTCCGCCGTCGTCCCTCGACCCGTTCGCCGTCTTCGACGACGAGAACGACGAAATCGACGCGGACGACGAGGTCGACGAGGACGCGGCGATCATGGGCGACGGCGCTCCGCCGGCCGAGGCGGCGCACGCCCGGCGGACCATGATCGGGCGGAGCGCCGAAGAGGTCGACCACGCGCCCCCGCGCGGCCGGTACGCCCCCGTCCCCGCCCCGGAAGCCACCCTTCCGAACGCCACCCTCCGCTGGGCCGCGCCCGCCGCCGCCCTCGCCATCGCCTCCGCGATCGTCGTGGGCCGGGCGCTACGGCGCCGCCGCTGAACCCCGCGCCCGTCCGGCACCGTAGGGTCAGCGGCGTGAGTACCGACGACATCACGCTGACCGCGGGCGACGCGGAAGTCACCGTGCGGCCGGGAAACGGCTGCCGGATCGGAAGTCTGCGCATCGGCGGCACCGAACTGCTGCGCCAGGGCGACCGGTACGGCTGCTTCCCGATGGTTCCCTGGTGCGGCCGGGTCCGGGACGGCCGGTTCCGCGACGGCGGCGAGGTGTACCAGATGCCCCTCAACGCCCCGCCGCACGCCATCCACGGCTTCGTACGCGACACCGAATGGCGCACCGCGCGCCACAGCACGGCGTCCGACCGCGCCGTCTTCACCTGCGAACTCACCGACCCCTGGCCGTACCCCGCCACCGTCACCCAGATCGTCGAACTCGCCGACGACAAACTGACGCTGACCCTGGGCGTCGAGACGTACGACTCGTCGTTCCCTGCACAGGCCGGCTGGCACCCCTGGTTCCACCGGAACATCGGCGGCGGTGACGTGACGATCGACTTCTCGCCCGCCTGGCAGGAGGAGCGCGGCGCCGACCATCTGCCGACCGGGCGGCGCGTCGAGCCCAAGCCGGGGCCGTGGGACGACTGCTTCGGCATGCCGGACGGCGTCGACGTGACCCTGACCTGGCCGGAACGGCTCGAACTGACGGTCTCCTCGCGCGAACCGTGGGTCGTCGTCTACGACGAACAGGACGCCGCCGTCTGCGTGGAGCCGCAGTCCGGGCCGCCCGACGGCCTGAACACGACCCCCCGGCTCGTCACCCCGATCGAGCCGCTGGAGGTCACCACGGTGTGGAGCTGGCGCACACTCTGAGGCACCGCCCGGAACACCCCCCGAACACCGCCCTGAACACCGTCCCGAACACCGCCCCGACGGGTGGATCGGCCGCCCGCACGGCCGCGCCTAGCTCACTCGGGGCGGGTTCGGACCGCACAGTTCGGGTGTGACCCACCCAAGTACCATCGCACCGCCGCATGTCAGGAAAGTCCGCAAGGAACGGGGCGGCGAACCGTCGCTGTCCCGTCGGCTCAAGGGACTGGGAGGAGCGCCGGCCGGGCGGCTGCGGGTGACCGCGATCGCCCTCGGGCTCTTTCTCGCCACCCGGATCGCCACGCTGATCGTCGTCATCGTCACGGCGTCCGCCGTGGGACGCAGCCCGTTCAAGCTCCTGGGCCGCTCCTGGGACTCCGTCTGGTATCTGGGCATCGCCGTCCACGGGTACGGCTGGCGCACCACGCACTACCGGCCGGGCATCATCTTCAGCGACTACGCCTTCTTCCCGCTGTACCCGGGCCTGGTGCACGCCGTGTCCAGTGTCCTGCCGCTGTCCGGGGGCGCCGCGGGCCTGCTGATCTCGTGGACCGCCGCCGCAGCCGCCGCGGTCGGCATCTTCGCCGTCGGCACCCGGCTGTACGGGCGCGGGGTCGGCCTGACCCTGGTGGTGCTGTGGGGCCTGCTCCCGCACTCGGTGGTCCTGTCGATGGCGTACACGGAGCCGGTCCTGACGGCGTTCGCCGCGTGGTCGCTGTACGCGGTGCTGAGCGGCCGGTGGATCTGGGCGGGCACGCTGGCCACCCTGGCGGGCATCTCCCGGCCCAACGGCATGGCGGTGTTCGCGGCGGTGGTGGCCGGGGCCGCGTACGAGGTGTGGCGGGTGCGGCGGCAGGGCGGGCACGTACCGCCACGGCTGTGGGCGGGCGCACTGCTCGCGCCGGTCGGCTGGTGCGGATACGTGGCCTGGGTGGGCTACCGCCGGCACGACCTGCTCCACGGCTACTTCAAGGTGCAGAGCGACTGGGGCTCACGCTTCGACTTCGGTGCCGTGTCGTTCGTCGGGCGGATGCTGACGCACGGCGAGCGGCGGTTCGTGTTCCCGATGGCGCTGCTGATCGTGCTGGTGTCGGTGCTGCTGTTCGGGCTGCTGATCGCGGACCGGGCGCCGCTGCCCCTGATCGTCTACTCGGGGGTGCTGCTGCTCGTGGTGGTCGGCGGTTCCGGGTTCTTCGAGTCGAAACCGCGCTTCCTGCTGCCCGCGTTCCCGCTGCTGCTGCCGGTCGCGCAGGCCCTCGCCAGGACGGCCAGAGCCCGGCCGTGGCACGCCGTCCTGGTGGTCGGCTTCCTGGCCGGGCTCTCACTGTCGTACGGGGCGTATCTGATCGCCTTCGCACGGGCACCGCTGTAGATACCGGTGCGAAACGCGGTGCGACAAGCGCCCCGGGCTATTCGTCGCTGTCGTCGGGCTTCTCGGCCGAGTCGATCTCCTTCTCCAGGCCGAGCTGTTCCACGAGCCAGCGGTCGAACTCGATCGCGGCCCGGACCCAGCTCACCGTCGACGACACGAAGTGCTCCAGGCTGACGCCGGTGCCGATCAGCATCTGCGCCTCGCCGATCAGGCGGACGGTGCCGTCGTCGTGCGTGTGGCTGTAGACCTTCGGCCACAGGGTGCGACGGTTCCAGTCGTCGATCGACTCCAGGAGCTGCGGCTTGTCGTCGAGGGCGTGCGACCGGTCGTAGAACGTCCGCACCGAGAAGACCTGCTGGTCGTCCTCGCCGCGGAACATGAAGTACGTACGGAACTCCTCCCACGGCGCGGCGAGGTCACCCTCGTCGTCGACGACGTACTTCAGCTCCATCTGGTCGAGAAGCTGCTTCACGAGGTCCTGATCCGGGATGACGGGGCCCGCCGGTCCACCGGGCTGCGGCTCTGGCTGGCCCCCGAAGTTCGGAATCGAGGACGGGTCGATGCTCACCGTGTTTTTCCCTTCGTACGGATTCAGTCATCCTCCCTCATGCCGGGCGGGTACTGGCAACCCCCGCCCGGCATGGTTTGCGCGTCCGTGGCGCGATTTGGGGGATGGGTCCATCCGGGGTTCGCTCAGAGCGTTTTTTCCAGCGGATCGGGACCCGTCTCCGGGTCTGTCTCCGGGCCGGTCGCGGGGCCGACGATCAGGCCGTTGCCGAAGGCGTCTACGCGGACCGTGTCACCGTCAGTGATCTCGCCGGACAGGATCTCCTTGGCGAGCCGGTCGCCGATCGCGGTCTGCACGAGGCGGCGCAGCGGGCGCGCCCCGTACGCCGGGTCGTTGCCCTCCTCGGCGAGCCAGGCGAGGGCCGCGTCGGAGACCTCCAGGGTGAGCCGCCGCTCGGCGAGGCGCTTCGCGAGCCGGTCGATCTGGAGCCGCGCGATCCGGCCCAGCTCTTCCTGGCTGAGGGCGGAGAAGACCACGAGGTCGTCGAGGCGGTTCAGGAACTCCGGCTTGAAAGAGGTCCGTACCACTTCGAGTACCTGCTGCTTCTTCTCCTCCTCGCTGGTCAGCGGCTCCACGAGGTACTGGCTGCCGAGGTTCGACGTCAGCACCAGGATGGTGTTGCGGAAGTCGACCGTACGGCCCTGGCCGTCCGTGAGGCGGCCGTCGTCCAGGACCTGGAGCAGGATGTCGAAGACCTCCGGGTGCGCCTTCTCGACCTCGTCCAGCAGGACCACGCTGTACGGGCGCCGCCGTACCGCCTCGGTGAGCTGGCCGCCCTCCTCGTACCCGATGTAGCCGGGGGGCGCGCCGACCAGCCGGGCGACGCTGTGCTTCTCGCCGTACTCCGACATGTCGATACGGACCATGGCCCGCTCGTCGTCGAAGAGGAAGTCGGCGAGCGCCTTGGCCAGCTCGGTCTTGCCGACGCCGGTGGGGCCGAGGAACAGGAACGAGCCGGTGGGCCGGTCCGGGTCGGCGATTCCGGCGCGGGTGCGGCGGACGGCGTCCGAGACGGCCTGCACGGCCTCGCTCTGGCCGATCAGGCGGCGGCCCAGCTCGTCCTCCATGCGGAGCAGTTTCTGCGTCTCGCCCTCCAGGAGGCGGCCTGCGGGGATGCCGGTCCAGGCGCCCACGACGTCCGCGATGTCGTCGGGGCCGACCTCCTCCTTGACCATGCTGTCCTTGGCGGGCCCGGTCTTGGCGACCTCCTCCTCGGCCTCGGTCGCGGCCTCCAGGTCGCGCTCCAGGGTCGGGATCTCGCCGTACAGCAGCTTGGATGCGGTGTCGAAGTCGCCGTCGCGCTGGGCGCGCTCCGCCTGGCCGCGCAGATCGTCCAGGCGCTCCTTCAGCTCACCGACCCGGTTGAGGGACTCCTTCTCCTTCTCCCAGCGGGCGGTCAGGCCGCGCAGCTCCTCCTCCTTGTCGGCGAGGTCGCGGCGCAGCTTCTCCAGGCGCTGGCGGCTGCCGGGGTCGGTCTCCTTGTCGAGGGCCAGCTCTTCCATGCGGAGGCGGTCGACGGCGCGCTGGAGTTCGTCGATCTCGACGGGTGAGGAGTCGATCTCCATACGGAGCCGGGACGCGGCCTCGTCCACCAGGTCGATGGCCTTGTCGGGGAGGAAGCGTGAGGTGATGTAACGGTCGGACAGGGACGCGGCGGCCACCAGCGCGCTGTCCGCGATCTGGACCTTGTGGTGGGCCTCGTAGCGCCCCTTGAGGCCGCGGAGGATGGCGATGGTGTCCTCGACGGTGGGCTCGGCGACCAGGACCTGCTGGAAGCGGCGCTCCAGGGCGGGGTCCTTCTCGATGCGCTCGCGGTACTCGTCCAGCGTGGTGGCGCCGACCATGCGCAGCTCTCCGCGCGCGAGCATCGGCTTCAGCATGTTGCCTGCGTCCATCGCGGTGTCGCCGCCGGCGCCCGCGCCGACGACGGTGTGCAGCTCGTCGATGAAGGTGATGATCTGGCCGTCGCTGTCCTTGATCTCGGCCAGGACGGTCTTCAGGCGCTCCTCGAACTCACCCCGGTACTTCGCGCCGGCGACCATCGCGCCGAGGTCCAGGGCGACCAGCCGCTTGTTCTTCAGGGACTCCGGTACGTCGCCTTTGACGATGCGCTGGGCGAGCCCTTCGACGACGGCGGTCTTGCCGACGCCGGGTTCGCCGATGAGGACGGGGTTGTTCTTGGTACGCCGGGACAGCACCTGGACGACCCGGCGGATCTCCTGGTCCCGGCCGATCACGGGGTCGAGCTTGCCGTCGCGTGCGGCGGCGGTGAAGTCGGTGCCGAACTTCTCCAGGGCCTTGTACTGGCCCTCCGGGTCGGGGGTGGTCACCCGGCGTCCTCCCCTGCTCTTCTCGAACGCGTCCAGCAGCTTCTTCGCGGTGGCGCCCTGCTGCGCCAGCACCTCGCCGGTCTGCCCGCCCTTGGCGGCGAGACCGATCAGCAGATGCTCCGTGGAGAGATAGTCGTCGCCCAGCTCCTTGGCGCGCTGGGCGGCGTCCGCGATGACTGCCAGCATCTCGCGGTTGGGCTGGGGCGGCGCGACCGTGGACCCCGTGACGCTGGGCAGCGCGGCGAGTACGCGCTCGGCGCCCGCCCGAACGGCCGCCTGGTCGGCCTCCACGGCGGCGAGCAGGTCGATGATGTTCTCGTTGTCCTCGCCCCCCAGCAGGGCCAGGAGCAGGTGCGCGGGGGTCAGATCGGGGTGCCCGTCGGACACGGCGCGGCTGGTGGCCGCGTTGATGGCGTCCCGGCTCCTGTTGGTCAGCTCGGCGTCCACGTCCGCTGTCTCCTCCTCACGATGCCTCTTTGACCCCTCCAGCGTACACAAAGTTGAGCCGATCCGGCTCAAGGTGAGGGAACGCGATTCTTGGGGCGGGGAGAGGGGCGGGGAGAGGGGCCGGGTCAGCGTTCGCGCTGGTCGTGGGGGTGGCGGGCTCGCTGGTCGATGAGTACGGCCAGGCCGTCCAGGATGCGTTGCAGACCGAACTCCCACGCCTGGTCCTGGCCGCCGGGTCCGGCCGCCGACGCGAGGGCGGCGGTGAGCGCGGGAAACCGCTCGCCGTGCGTCCGCATCAGCTCGCCGAGCACGGCGCCCAACTGGGCCTCGGGTCTGCCCGCGGGACCCGCCGCACGGGCCTGCTGGCCGATCCCGCGCGCGTGACTCACCAGCAGGACGGCCGCGTCCATCCGCTCGGCGCCGGTCAGCCCCGTACCGTCCAGGGCCGAAATGACGTGCTCCATCCAGGACAGCTCTCCGGGCCCCGGGACACGCGGCCCGATCGTCGCGTCCAGCGTCCAGGGGTGCCGGAGAAAGGCGGCGATCAGCCGGCGGGCCCACTCCTCCAACCGCTCCCGCCACCCGTCGCCCCGCACGCCCCCCTCCGCCGCCGCCGGGTACGGGCCGATCGCGGCCTCGACCATCAGGGCGACCAGCTCGGCCTTGCCCGGCACATAGCGGTACAGCGCCATCTTGGTCACGCCCACCTGAGCGGCGACCCGCTGCATGGACACCTCCGCCAGCCCCTCCGAGTCGGCGATCTCGATCGCGGCCCGCGCGATGCGGTCCAGATCGAGTTTGGGCCGGGGGCCGCGTGTGGGCTTGGGGTGCGGACCCCAGAGCAGCCGCACCAGTTCGGCGTTCTCCGGCTCGGCGCGCCCCGCCCCGGCGTGCTCGTCACCCATGTCCGATGTCCGCCACCTCTCCTGACTCTCCCACCGGGCCTTGCCGAACTATCTGTGTCTACGGTACACAGTAATGAATGGTGTCCGAAGGACACAGTTTCTGGACGGAGGAACTTGATGAACAAGAGCGTCCTCATCTCCGGCGCGAGCGTTGCCGGCCCGGCGCTGGCGTACTGGCTGGGACGCCACGGCTTCAGCCCCACGGTCATCGAACTGGCCCCGGCCCTGCGCCAGGGCGGTCACGCCGTCGACTTCCGCGGCGAAACCCACCTGACGGTGCTGGAGCGGATGGGCCTGCTCCCCGAACTCCGACTCCTCCAGACCGGCGGCAGCCCGATCCGCTTCGTGGACGAACACGGCCGGACGCGGCTGCACCTGCCGGCCGAGTTCGCGGGCGGCGAGATGGAGGTGCTGCGAGGAGACCTGGCCCGAGTCCTGTACGAGCGCAGCCTCCCGCACACCGAGTACGTCTTCGGCGACTCGATCACCGCCCTCACCGAGACCGCCTCGGGCGTACGGGTCGACTTCCAGCGCGGCGCCACGCGCGACTTCGACCTGGTCATAGGCGCGGACGGGCTGCACTCGAACGTCCGCCGTCTCGCCTTCGGCCCGGAGCAGGACTACGTGAGCCACCTCGGCTATTACGCGGCCACGTGGCAACTGCCGAATGAGCTGAGCCTGGAGAAGGGCTCCGGCTCGATCGGCTACAACGCCCCGGGCCGACTCGCCTCCGTGGGAGCAGATCACAGGGACCCGACGCGGGCGGGCGCGTTCTTCATCTTCGCCGCGCCGGAACTGTCGTACGACCGCCACGACCCGGAACAGCAGAAGCGGCTGATCGACACCGCGTTCGCCGGCCTCGGCTGGGAGGTGCCGCGCCTGCTCGGCACGCTGCGCGAGGCCACGGACCTGTACTTCGACTCGATCAGCCGGGCGGATGTGAATTCCTGGTCCACCGGCCGGGTGTGCCTGGTCGGGGACGCGGCCTGCGGCGCCACGATCGGCGGCATGGGTACGGGAACGGCGATGGTCGCCGCGTACGTACTGGCCGGCGAACTCGCAAGGGCGCAGGACGACCACCGAACAGCTTTCAAGCGGTACGAGGACAGGCTCCGGAAGTACGCGAAGGGTTGCCAGGCGGGAGGAAACCGCACAGGAAAGTTCCTGGCCCCCACGACAACAGCGGGCATCCACCTCCGCAACAAGACACTGTCCCGCCCACTACTCCTGAGGGGGATGCTGAGGCTGGGGGAGAAGGTCAGCACGGTCCCGCTACCGAACTACGTATCACCCACACAACAGCCCCACCCGTAACCCGGCAGCCCGCCCGGGGCCCGGCAGCCCGCCCGTAACCCAGCAGCCCGGCCCGGGGCCCGGCAGCCCGCCCGCAACCCAACAACCCGCCCGCAACCAGGCAGCCCCACCCGTAACCCGGCAACCCGCCCGTAACCCGGCAGCCCCACCCCCAGCCCAACAACCCCGCCCGCAACCCGGCACCCATCCGACAGCCGCCCATATCCCGGCACCCATCCAACAGGGCCGCCCGTAAAGGGCGGGCGGGTGGGAAGTGCCCTTAGGGAACTTGGGCACCCGACATACCGCTCACCCAGACACGGCTCAACCGCCGGATGGCAAACGGCAGCGGCGCCACCGTGTTTCAGGTCCACGGTGGCGCCGCTGCTGGGGGGAAGCACCTGCGCGATTTATTACGACGGGGGAATCGCGTCAGGCACTGCGGGGGGTGGCGGAGATGGTTTCGGGGGCGTCCAACTCGACCATTTGTTCATGGTCGCGCTGGTCAAGATTGACAAAGATCATTCCGTACCGGACGGCACAGCGGACAGGCCGCGGCGCCCCCCGGGGCTTGCGCAGACACCGGTACGCCCGCACGTCCTCGTCCTCATCCCGTACGACGACGACTGGTTCACCGAACAGGGTGACCATGAGCGAGTCGCCTTCGTGCGGGATCGCCGTGACGAGATCGACGAAGTGCCATCCGGAGCGGTAGGCGGTCGCCATCTCGCGCCGGAACGAGCGGTCGTCGGGTGGCGTGGTCATGCGTCCGCGGTGGGCGCACCCGCCGGCCCGCTGGTCCAGGAGATGTCGTCCTGGGGCCCGCTGGTCCACGAGATGTCGCCCGTCGGTCCACTGGTCCAGGAGATGTCACCCGTCACCTTCGCCGGGGCGCTGGTCCACGAGATGTCACCCGGGGTCTTGCCCTGCGTGCTGGTCCACGAGATGTCGCCCGCCGGTCCACTGGTCCAGGAGATGTCACCCGCCACCTTCGCCGGAGCGCTGGTCCACGAGATGTCACCCGGAACCGCCGCGGTGAACGCAGCCACGGCAAAACCGATAGCAAGCACCGAGCGAAGCATTTTCTTGTACATGGTCGGCTTCGTCCTCACTTGATGGGTCCCTCTCCCCCGCACCACCTAGACGATGTCTCATTCCGGCACGTCGAAGCCACAGGGGCGATGCATCATGTTCTTGCACGTACAGGACCCTGGGGGGTGGAGATATGGTTACAAACGACGCAAAAACGGCACATCCTCACTCCATCACCGAACTATGCGGTGAAGGTGCACGTTTGTACGCCACAGCGCTCAGTGCGGGCAGGATCGCCCGCGCGGACGCCGAGGCGGCACCGTGTCTGCTCGAATTCGCCCTTCTGCACCCGGATCCGGACGACGCGAACTGGCTGCGCCCTGTGCCGCCGACGTCCGCGCTCGCCCAGCGACTGCACCCGATCGAACGGGAGATCCAGGACCGGCGCCGTCTTTCGGTGGACTTGACCGAAACGTTCGAGCCGTTCATGGCCATCACGGCGCAGACCCCCGCGACCACCCACGCGATCACCATCCTCGAAGGGTTCCAGAGCATCAACGCCGTCCTGGACACGGCGACCGCCGAGTGCACCGACGAGATCCTCATGATTCAGCCAGGAGGCGTCAGAGACTACGATGCCCTTTCGCAGTCGCTCGCACGCGTGCAGGAGATCCTGAGCCGGGGCGTGCGGATGCGGACGCTGTACCAGCACACCGTCCGGTACGGTCCGGGGATCTTCGCCTACCTCGAACAGATAGACCCCGGACGGGTGGAGGTGCGCACCCTCGAAGAGCTGATCGACCGCATGATCATCTTCGATCGGACGGTCGCGGTCATCCCCGCCCGCCAGGACCGTCAGATCGCCCTGGAGCTGCGCCATCCCGGCCTGGTCGACTATCTCGCCTCGGTGTTCGACCAGTTCTGGCGCCGGGCGACCCCGCTCACCGAGGCAACGCCCTCCGAATCGGCGCCGGACGGCATCACCCGGGTCCAGCGCACCATCGCCAAACTCCTGGTCGAGGGCCATGTCGACGAGGCCATCGCCCGGCGTCTCGGGATGAACGTCCGTACGTGCCGTGCCCATATCGCCAAGCTGGCAGCCGCGCTGGGCAGCGGCAGCCGCGCTCAACTCGGCTATCTGATCGCCCAGTCGGGAATTCTGGAACAGGAGCGGTGACCTCCACGTGACTGCTGAGCCCCACACTCATGGAGTCGAGGAGTTGTGCGAAGCGGGAAACCGCCTCTACGCACGCGCGTTGCGGGAGGGCCGGGTACCGGAGGAGGACTCCGTACTGGCGCCCTGTCTGGTCGACAACGGCCTGCTGCACGCCGACCTCAAGGACCCGCGGTGGCTGCGGCCGACCCCTCCGGCCGTCGCCCTGCACCACATGCTGCGCACCATCGAGGACGACATCGCCCGGCAGCGGCGCCGTGAGGAACGGCTCGCGGAGGCGTTCCAGCCGCTCCTCGCGCTCAGCAGCCGGTACGGCTTATTGCCGGAGACCCCCGTCATCACCGTGCTGCGCGGCCTCGAACGGATCGACAGCGCCATCGAACAGGCCGCGTTCGAGGTCACCGACGAGATGCTGACCGTGCAGCCCGGCGGGAAACGGCCGGCGCCCGTCCTGGCCACCGCCCTGCCCCGGGAGCAGAAGATGCTGTCGCGCGGCGGCCGGATGCGCACCCTGTACCAGCACACCTCGCGCCACTCGCCCACTGTCCTCGCGCACTACGAGGAGCTGAAGGGCGATGTCGAGGTCCGCACCCTCAACGAGGTCACCGAGCGGCTGCTCGTCTTCGACCGGCAGATCGCCTTCATCCCGGCCAGCGCCGACAACTCGGTGGCCCTGGAGGTCCGGCACCCGGCGCTCGTCAACTTCTTCGTGACGACGTTCGAGCGGCTCTGGCACATGGCGACACCGATGTGGCCGCGCGCCGCCCAGGAGACGTCCCCCGACGGCATCACGACCCGCCAGAGGGCCATCGCGGGGCTGCTCGTAGAAGGGCTCACGGACGAGAAGATCGCGGTCCGCCTCGGGATGAACGTCCGTACGGTACGGGTCCACATCGCCAAACTCGCGACCCTCCTCGGCAGCGGCAGCCGCGCCCAACTCGGTTATCTGATCGGGCAGTCGGGAATGCTGGAGCGGAACTGAGCCCGCCGCCGCCCGCGCCACCAGCGCCCTTACGGCCCGTTCATCCCCCTGTGCGCCCCTTGTCCCGCCTCCGGTCCGGACAGTGCAACAACATGACGGTGGTGCGGGGTGCGTCCGCGACGCAAGATGAACGCGGGGCGAGCCCGGGGGGGATGCTGTATCGCTCCGGAGTGCCCCCGGTCGGCCAATCCCCCTGGCCGGCCGGGGCCTCAGAGCCCACGCGCCGGTTCCTCCTCAACCGGCCGTGGGCACCGATCTGCAGGGCGCCGGCCGATCTGTGGGGCGCTGTTCGTGGGGCTCTATTCAGTGGGCCGCTTGGGCCGCCACACCACGAGCGCGCTGGTCTGCTGCACTTCCTGGTACGGCACGAGATCGCGGCGGTACGACGCGTGCACCGCCGCCTCCCGCTGGCGCATCGTCGCCGCGGCGCCGTCCACGGCCGACTGGAGTTCGGCGACCCGGGCCTGGAGCGCGGCCACCTGGTTCTCCAGTTCGATGATGCGCTTGATACCGGCGAGGTTGATGCCCTCGGCCTGCGACAACTGCTGCACCTGGCGGAGCAGTTCGATGTCGCGGGCCGAGTACCGCCGGCCCCGGCCCGCGGTGCGGTCCGGGGAGACGAGTCCGAGACGGTCGTACTGACGCAGGGTCTGCGGGTGGAGTCCGCTGAGCTGGGCGGCCACCGAGATCACGTACACCGGCGTCTCGTCGGTCAGTTCATACGCCCTGCCGACAAAAGAGTTCTGCCTTCGACGGCCGTCCATGCGTCATGCTCCCTTCGCGGCCTGGAACAGCTCCGCCCGCGGGTCCTCGCCCGCGGTCGCCTCGCGATACGCCTCCAGTGCGTCCCGCGCCGTGCCGGTGACGTCCCTGGGGACCGTCACCTCGACCGTGACCAGCAGATCGCCCCGGGTGCCGTCCTTGCGGACCGCGCCCTTGCCGCGGGCCCGCATGGTGCGGCCGTTGGGTGTGCCCGGCGGCAGCTTCAGCGTCACCGGGGGGCCGCCGAGCGTGGGCACCTTCACCTCGCCGCCGAGCGCCGCCTCCGTGAAGGAGACGGGCACCGTGACGGTGAGGTTGTCGCCCTTGCGGCCGAACACCGGGTGCGCCCCGACGTGCACCACCACGTACAGATCGCCGGCCGGGCCGCCGCGCTCGCCCGGTGCGCCCTTGCCGCGCAGCCGGATCCGCTGCCCGTCCGCGACGCCCGCGGGGATACGGACCTGCATGGTGCGGGACGACTTGGCGCGCCCCGAGCCCTTGCAGACCTCACAGGGGGTCTCGGCGATCAGACCGCGGCCCTTGCAGTCGACGCACGGGTCGGTGAGCGAGAAGCCGCCACCGCCGCCGCGCGACACCTGTCCCGTACCGACACACGTCGGGCACACGCGCGGGGTGCCGTTCTTGTCGCCGGTACCCGAACACGCCTTGCAGGGCTGCTGCGACGACATCCGCAGCGGCACCGTGGCCCCGTCGACGGCCTCCGTGAAGCTCAGCGACACCTCGGACTCGATGTCCTGGCCGCGCCGGGGCTGCGTACGCGTGCCCGCGCCCGCGCCGCCCCGGTTGAACAGGCCGCCGAAGACGTCGCCCAGGCCGCCGCCGAAGCCGCCGGCGCCTGCCGTGCCGCCCTGCGGCTGCCCGGCGCCGCCGAAGAGGTCGCCCAGGTCGAAGTTGAACGAGCCGCCGCCCGCACCGGGACCGCCGGGGCGGTACCCGCCGTTCCCGAAGAGGGTGCGGGCCTCGTCGTACTCCTTGCGCTTCTTGGGGTCGCCCAGGATGTCGTTCGCCTCGGAGATCTCCTTGAAGCGGTCCTCGGCCCTGGTGTTGCCCTTGTTGGCGTCCGGGTGGAACTCGCGGGCGAGCTTCCGGTACGCCTTCTTGATCTCGGCCTCGGTGGCGTCCTTGGGGACGCCGAGAACCTTGTAGTAGTCCTTCTCGATGAAGTCCTTGGTACTCATCCCCGACGTCCCTCCTCTCCGCTCCGTGAGACGTCAGCCCTCGTCCGGGCCACCGTTCTCCTTGTCCTTGGCCTCGGCGGGCTCCGTGCCCGCCCCGGCGTTCTCCGAGGTCTCGGACTTGACCGTCTGCGCGCCCGGCTGCGGCTCGGCGACGGCCACGCGCGCGGGACGGATGGTCCGCTCGCCGATCCGATACCCCGGTTGCAGAATCGCGACGCACGTCGTTTCGGTGACGTCCGGCGCATAGCTGTGCATCAGGGCCTCGTGGATCGTCGGGTCGAAGGGCTCGCCCTCCTTGCCGAACTGCTGAAGGCCCATCTTCGCGGCGACCGTCTCCACGGATTCGGCCACCGACTTGAAGCCGCCGACCAGCTCGCCGTGTTCCCGCGCGCGCCCGACGTCGTCGAGCACGGGCAGAAGCTCGGTGAGGAGGTTCGCGATGGCGATCTCCTTGACCGCGATCCGGTCCCGCTCCACGCGGCGCCGGTAGTTCTGGTACTCGGCCTGGAGCCGCTGGAGGTCCGCCGTGCGCTCACCGAGCGCCGTACGCACCTGGTCCAGCTGGGCCGTCAGGCCGGCCGTCTGTGCTGCTGCTGCGTCTCCCGTCCGGGGCGCCGGACCCTCCTGTGCGGAGGGCCCGGCGGACTCGGCGGCGTCGTCAGGGGTGGTGGCGCCGGAGGAGACGTCGGCGGGCTCATGCTGCTCGTCGAAGCCCGGGGTCTCCTCCGTCACGCGGCACCGTCCTTACGGTCACGGTCCTCGTCCACGATCTCGGCGTCGACCACGTCGTCGTCGGCCTTCGCCTGTCCGGCGCCCGCACCCGCGCCCGGGGCACCCTCGGCGCCACCCTGCGCGGCCTGGGCGTCGGCGTACATCGCCTGACCCAGCTTCTGCGAGACGGCGGCGACCTTCTCCGTCGCCGTACGGATCTCGGTCGTGTCCTCGCCCTTGAGCTTTTCCTTCAGCTCGGTGATCGCGGTCTCGACCTCGGTCTTGATCTCGCCGGGGACCTTGTCCTCGTTGTCCTTGAGGAACTTCTCCGTCTGGTAGACGAGCTGCTCGCCCTGGTTGCGGGTCTCGGCGGCCTCGCGGCGGGCGTGGTCCTCCTCCGCGTACTTCTCGGCCTCTTCGCGCATCCGGTTGACCTCGTCCTTCGGCAGCGAGGAGCCGCCGGTGACGGTCATCTTCTGCTCCTTGCCCGTGCCGAGGTCCTTCGCGGTCACGTGCATGATGCCGTTGGCGTCGATGTCGAAGGCGACCTCGATCTGCGGGACCCCGCGCGGGGCCGGCGGCAGACCGGTCAGCTCGAACATCCCGAGCTTCTTGTTGTACGCGGCGATCTCGCGCTCGCCTTGGTACACCTGGATCTGCACCGACGGCTGGTTGTCCTCGGCCGTGGTGAAGATCTCGGAGCGCTTCGTCGGAATCGTGGTGTTCCGCTCGATGAGCTTGGTCATGATGCCGCCCTTGGTCTCGATACCGAGGGACAGCGGGGTCACGTCGAGGAGCAGGACGTCCTTGACCTCACCCTTGAGGACACCGGCCTGGAGGGCGGCGCCGATGGCGACGACCTCGTCCGGGTTGACGCCCTTGTTGGCGTCCTTGCCGCCGGTCAGCTCGCGCACCAGCTCGGCGACGGCGGGCATACGCGTGGAGCCGCCGACCAGGACCACGTGGTCGATCTCGGAGAGGCCGATGCCCGCGTCCTTGATGACGTTGTGGAACGGCGTCTTGCAGCGCTCCAGGAGGTCCGCGGTGAGCTGCTGGAACTGGGCGCGCGTGAGCTTCTCGTCCAGGTGCAGCGGGCCCTCGGCGGACGCCGTGATGTAGGGCAGGTTGATCGTGGTCTCGGTGGACGAGGACAGCTCGATCTTGGCCTTCTCGGCGGCCTCGCGCAGGCGCTGGAGCGCCATCTTGTCCTTGCCGAGGTCCACGCCGTGGCCGTTGGCGAACTGCTTGACCAGGTAGTCGACGACGCGCTGGTCCCAGTCGTCACCACCGAGGTGGTTGTCGCCGTTGGTGGCCTTCACCTCGACGACGCCGTCGCCGATCTCCAGGAGCGAGACGTCGAAGGTGCCGCCACCGAGGTCGAAGACGAGGATCGTCTGGTCGTCCTTGTCGAGGCCGTACGCCAGGGCGGCGGCCGTCGGCTCGTTGACGATGCGCAGTACGTTCAGGCCCGCGATCTCGCCGGCCTCCTTGGTGGCCTGGCGCTCCGAGTCGTTGAAGTACGCCGGGACGGTGATGACCGCGTCCGCGACCTTCTCGCCCAGGTACGCCTCGGCGTCGCGCTTCAGCTTCTGGAGGATGAACGCGGAGATCTGCTGCGGGTTGAAGCCCTTGTCGTCGATGTCCACCTTCCAGTCGGTGCCCATGTGGCGCTTGACCGACCGGATGGTCCTGTCGACGTTGGTGACCGCCTGACGCTTCGCGACCTCGCCGACGAGCACCTCACCGTTCTTCGCGAAGGCGACGACGGACGGCGTGGTCCTGGCGCCTTCGGCGTTGGTGATGACGGTGGGCTCGCCGCCCTCCAGAACGCTCACGACGGAGTTAGTCGTGCCCAGGTCGATGCCGACCGCACGTGCCATTTCGATTCTCCCAGCTGACTTGAGTGCAACAGGCTCAAGGATGCACTACGTCTTCCCCCGGGTCAATAGAGCTGAGTCATGGGGACTCAACTTTTATCCCCCGCTTATGGCAATGCCCACGTCACATGGCCCCTGAGCTGGGCGCTTCCTCCGTCGTACCGCCGCCCGGGTGACGGTCCCGCCAGATCCAGAAGACCGCGCACGACACCAGCACCCAGACCGCCAGCACCAGGAACGGGAACGCGTGCTGGTGTCCCCGGAAGTACACCGCCGTGTGCTGCGCGTTGACCGAGGCGCCCGGCGGGAGCCAGCGGCCGACCGTGCCGAGCAGTGAAGGCAGCAACGGCCAGGAAACGGCTCCGCCCGACGAAGGGTTCCCGATGATCACCAGCAGCCCCCAGGTGGGGAGCATCGCCCAGCGGCCGAAGAGGGTGGTGAACATCGTGCAGACCATGGCGGACGTGAACATCGTCAGCGCCAGAATGGCCCAGGACTCGGCGAACGGCAGGGACAGCGCGCCGAGCCCCCAGTCCACGATCGCCGCGATGGAGAAGGCGCCGAGCAAGGAGTACGCGAGGGTGAAGCCGACGCGCTCCAGGGGTCGCAGTTCCTTCGCGTTGACATTGAGCTGAATCGCGCCGACGAAACCGATGATCACGGCCGCGAGCGAGATGTAGAAGATCGCCAACCCGCGCGGGTCGCCCTTCTGGAGCGGCTTGATGTCGGCGACGGTGACCGCCACGCCCGTCGCCGCGCCGACCGGCGGCGCCGACTCGGCGAGCAGTTGCGCAACGGTGGCACCGGACGCACCGGACACATCGAGCCGGACCGCGTGTCCACCGGGGGCAACGTCCAGAATCGCGAAGACCTCCTGCTCGTCGACGGCATCGCGCGCGGAGGCGATGTCCGGGTACGGATGAACCCTGAGCGAGGCGTCGAGCGCTTTCTCCATACCGTCGAGAAAGGCGACCCCTTGGGGCTGCCCGGTCCCGCCGACGAGGGCGGTGGGGATGGAACGGGGTGTGGGATTGGCCATGGAGTACGTGTACGACCCAGCAAACAGCCCGGCGGCTGCCGCCAGAATCACCGTGAGCAGGGTGCCGGCGCCATAGGGGGACCCTTTGAAGTACGCCCACCAATCGCGAACATATCCACCCATAACAGACATAAACCCAACCTAAACGGCCCACTGACGTGGGGCCAGACCAGGTTGTGCGGGGGGTCCCCCACGCCCCCTTCCAGGGAGGGCTGATGCGTCCCCCACAGTGCACGCCGCCTGTGGCTCGTCGCGCAGTTCCCCGCGCCCCTTAACAGCGCGCCGCCGGGGTCGGGCCCTTCGAAAGGGGCGCGGGGAACTGCGCAAACACCCACCCACAACCCGCACACGAAAACCAACGCGTCAGCCCCCGATCAGGGGCGCGGGGAACTGCGCAACCAACCACCGACAACCCCCACGTGGCAACCGACGATCAGACCCCCCAATGAGGGGCGCGGGGAACTGCGCAACCAGCCACAGACCCCCCGCACCGTAAGAACACCGGTCAGGCCCGCCGCAGGCGCCCCCGTTATCGTCTTGGCGGTCCTGCAAGAGGGCCGCTGGCCTCCGGGCCCGGTATGACTGTGTCCCCCTGTCCAACGGATGACCTGGGGGGT